>JBGAOO010000076.1:0-13518 GCA_044221765.1 Usitatibacteraceae bacterium
ATGGGGCCCGAGCACGATGGTATCGATGCGGGGAGCGGCCTGCACGAAGCCCTCGCGTCCGCGGCGATGCCAGTACACGAGATCGTCGAACGAATAACTGGTGTCGATCTCGATCCACTGCAACAGCGAGCCCATGGCGGGGTCACCCGTGGTATCGGCGGGCCGAGGGCCCCCGGATCCCGCCGATCATAGTCGAAGCCCCGGCCCCGCGGCAGGGTTCGCGGGACGAACTACGCCGACGCGCCGCCCCCGCCCGACTCGCCGCCGCCACCGGCGTCGCCCCCTCCCCCGGCATCGCCGCCGCCCGAAGCGCTGCCGCTCGGGCTGCCGCCCTCGCCGGAGGAGCCGCCTGCGCGGAGGATTCCCGCGCGCGAGGGGCTGAAGAAGGTGCCGTTCATCATGCAGCCCAGCAGCAGCGTGGCCACCGCCCAGCCCAGGCCCGCGACGAAGGCCCAGGGCGTGGCCTCGAGCAGCATCGTCACCATCGCCATCGCGAGGAGCGCGGCGGCCCACGGCAACGCCCCGAGGATGCCGGGCGGCGCGTGCGCGGCGGGCCCGTCGAAGCGCTGCATCTGCTCGTCGTAGTACGGCCTGTCCTTGCGCTTGTACTTCGCCAGTTCCTTCTCGGCCTTCGCCCGCTGCCTCGCGACCGCGGCCGATTTCAGGCGCATCGCCTCGACGTACCGGCGCTGGAACGCGAGCGACAGCGCCGGCCAGATCACCCAGGCCAACGCGAAGTAGGTCGGGCCCGCCACCCACGCGTAGAGCGCGAAGGCGAGTGCCGCGAGGATCCAGGCCACGACCCGGCGCGCGGTCATGCCCAGGCGCAGGGCGAGCAGGCTCGTGGCGAGGACGAGCAGCACGAGGCCGCCGGCGGAGCCGGCGAGAATGCGCTGGACGGTCGTGAGCGATGGCGGCTCGCCGGTCTCGTCGGCCGTGCGCTGCCCGGTCGTGGCCGGGGAACCGGGCTTCGCGTCAGCCCCCGCCATCCGGCCCGCGAGCGCCTGGACCGCGACATCCACGGCCGCCACCGGGCCTCCCGAGGCCAGCGCCGGTTGCACCTGCTCGGCCAGGATGCGCCTCGCCATCGCATCCGGGATCGCGCCCTCGAGCCCATAGCCGGTGTGGATGCGCATCCGGCGCGCCGCGTTGCCGGGCGCCAGCACGAAGAGCACGCCGTCGTCGACGCCCTTGCGGCCGAGCTTCCACGTGGAGAACACGCGCTGGGCGAAATCCTCGAGCGTTTCCGGGTCCGTCCTCTCGACGATCACCACGCCCAGCTGCGAGCCCGACTGCCGGTTCAGCTCGCGCAGCCTCGCCGAGAGGCGGGCGCGGTCGGCGGCCGGCAGCACGCCCGCGGCATCCGCGATGTACCCCTCGTGCGCCGGGACCGGCGCCGACGCCTGCGCGCGCGCGCCGGTGGCGAGGCCGAGGAAGGCGATGACCAGGGCGCACGGCAGGGCAAGGCGGTTCATCGGCGATCCCGAAGCGTCGGACGACGCGCGACGGATTATGCGCAGCTCGCCAAGGGTCGAACAAGCCGGATGCGCCCGTCTTCGGCGGCCTGCGTGCCGGTGCCCGTGGACGGCGGTCGGGTCCCGCGCTCGCCACCCCGGGTGCTTTCCACGTATCGTGTGGCCGCTCGGGACGGCCGATCCTCAAGTTTTCCCATTCCCGGCCGTTTGCTGAAGGGAAGGACCCCGACCATGACCAAACCTGTGGACCTGTACGCGGCACGCCGGCTGGAGCCGGCCAACGACCCGGCCTGGGGGGAGGAGCACGAGCTCGTCCATCCGGCGGTGTGGGACCGCCGCGTGCATGCCGACCCCGTCGAGGGCAAGGAACTGCTCTACGCCGTCGCGTTCATGGTCCTGGTCGTCGCCGTCGCCGTCTTCCACTAGCGCCGGCCCCCGGCAGGCCCGCGCGGCCCGGTCCCGGGTGCGCGCGGCGAGGGAAGGCGGCTAGAATCCGCCCCAACCAAGCTCCTCGCGCACAGGCATCCATGACCGCCTTCCGGCTCGTGTTCGGCATCTTCATGGCGTTCGTCCCCGTCGTGTCGGCCGTGCTGCTGTCCGTCTTCCGCCACGACCTGGTCTACGAGCTGGGCGAGGGCATCGCGCTGCTGGTGGCCGCGAGCATCATGCTGGCGAGCCTGCCCTTCGCGTGGGTGGGCATCCGGATGGGCTGGACCGCGATGGCCGAGCTGCTCGCGAGCATCGACGGCGAGGACTCGGTGCAGGCCGAGCGCCTGTCCGTGAAGCCCATCAAGACGCCGACCTTCCCCACCTGGACGCCGCGCGGCTACGAGCCTTCGCTCACCCAGGCGGAACTGCCCTTCCACGTGGGCGATGTCG
Source organism: Usitatibacteraceae bacterium (assembly GCA_044221765.1). Lineage (GTDB taxonomy): Bacteria > Pseudomonadota > Gammaproteobacteria > Burkholderiales > Usitatibacteraceae > FEB-7. The sequence continues at coordinate 2,355 of JBGAOO010000076.1, forward strand.
TCGCCTTCAAGCTGGGCCTGGACAGCGAACTGCGCTCGGGCCTGGTGGTCGGCGTGCGGCTGGAGGAGCCGCACCCCGGCGAATGGCGGCCGGTGTTCCTGGTGCTCCCGGAAAACCCGATCGGCGGGGCAGGCAAGACCATCCGCCTGCTCACCGCCGAAATGAAGGCCTCGCGCACGCCCACGCGCGAGGCCGCGGGGACCTAGCGCGCCGGCCCTATTGCGCGAGCCCGCCGAAGCGGCCGGACTCCGTGCAACCGCTCGGAAACGTGATGGCGTAGCGCGCGAGCAGGCCCTGGTAGCCCGTCTCGATCTCGAAGGCCTGGAACTGCCCGGCCGTGCCGTTGCTGCACTGCTGGGTGCCGATGAGCGAGCCCATGCGCCCGTCCTGCGTGTAGGCGCCGGTCACCGAGCACTGGATGCCGGTGTCGGACTGCGTGACGATGGTCGCGTTGCCGCCTGACTGCGTGATGGTGAAGGTGGCCGCGTTGCGGGTGGGCTGGCCACAGCTGCGTTCCACGGCCACGACGCCCCCGATGTACGAGCCGTCCATGCTGTTCGTGGCGAAGGTGTAGCGCTGGATGGCCTTCGTGACGGTCCTGCCGTTGATGGAGTAGACGAGCGTCCCCGTCGAGATCGTGTCGAAGGTGACCGTCGCGCTGCCGGCCAGGGCATAGGACACCGAGCCCGTATTGAAGGGGGAGGGATTCGCGGGTCCGGTCACGGCGAGCAGCGCGCCCGTGAAGGCGAACCCGCCCTGGTTGGGCATGCTCGAGGAGATGTACCACTGGGCGCGGCCATCGGCGCCGTAGGTGTAGAGCGTCATGAAGAGGATGGTGCCCTGGTGGTCGATGTTGACGCCCCAGCCGCTCTCGGCCGGGTTCCACCACATGTCGCCGAAGTCGGTACCGGTGCGGTTGGCGGCGGAGGCGAAGGGCGCGCCGATGAGGGTGAGGCACGTCAGCAGACCTGCGAGCAGCTTGTTCACGATTTCTCCTTGGCATCGCGGGCCGGTCGTTGCCGGCCGCGTGCGACATGCGTGGAGCGCTGGTCCGGGACCGGCGCTGGAGAATCGAGGCTAGGCGCGCGCCGCGGCGGCGTCGGTACGTTGGCACACATCGACGCCTCCCCTGCCTCCGGCCCGGCCACTCGGTCTAGAATTGCGTTCGCTTTCGCCCCGCCCCGCCGCCGGCGCACCGGCCGCCTCGCCAGACACGACCAGAAAGGCATCCATGAAGTCGTACACCATGACCTCCACGGCCGACACGGGCACCATCGCCCTGGTCGAGGCCCCCCTGCCCGAAGTGGGGCCGCAGCAGGTGCTGGTGAAGATGCGCGCGGCCAGCCTGAACCGCGGCGAGTTCATCATCGGCCACGGCCTCACGAAGGCCGGCTCGGTGAAGGCGATCGGCATGGAAGGCGCCGGCGAGATCGCGAAACTGGGCGCGGGCGTCACGGGCTTCCACATCGGCCAGCGCGTGATGGGCCGCTGCCCCGGCGCCTTCGCCGAGTACGCGCTGATGGACGTGCGCGAGACGATCGACGTGCCAGACAACCTGTCGTGGGAGGAGGCCGCCTCGATCCCGCTCACCTTCATGGTGGTGCACGACATCCTCTTCGGGCAGGGGCACCTCAAGGCGGGCGAGTGGGTGCTGGTGCTGGGCGTGTCCTCCGGCGTGGGCGTCGCCGCGCTGCAGGCGGCCAAGGAGCGCGGGGCGAAGGTGATCGGCACCTCGGGCGCGAAGGACAAGCTCGACCGGCTCAAGTCGCAGGGGCTCGACGTGGGCATCTGCACGCGCGGGGCGGATTTCCACGAGCTCGTCATGGAGGTCACCGGCGGCAAGGGCGTGGACCTGGTCGTGAACACCGTGGGCGGCACGGTGTTCGCCGAGGCGGTGCGGTCGATGGGATTCGAGGGGCGCCTCGCGCAGGTGGGCTACGTCGACGGCAGCCTGGAGGCGAGGCTCGACCTGCAGGCGCTGCACGCGAAGCGGCTCTCGCTCTACGGCGTGTCGAACAAGCTGCGCACGGCCGAGCAGCGCGCCGCGGGCGTGCCGGCGTTCATCAAGGACATCCTGCCGGGCATCGCGGCCGGGCGGATCAAGCCGGTGATCGACCGCGTGTTCCCGTTCGCGCAGCTCGAGCAGGCCCGGGCGCACATGGAGGCGAACCGGCACCTGGGGAAGATCGTGATCGCGATGCCGGAGCATCCCGCGGGCAAGGAGGCATGATGAAGCGCACTCTCGCACTGGCTCTCGCGTGCCTCGCCCTCGGCCTGTCGGGCGAGGCGGCGGCGCAGCCCGCCTACCCCAGCAAGCCCATCCGCCTGGTGGTGGGCTTCGCCCCCGGCGGCGCGGCCGACATCGTCGCGCGTGCCCTGTCCGAGGGGCTCTCGCGCGCCCTGGGGCAGAGCGTGGTCATCGAGAACCGCGCGGGGGCGGGCTCGTCGATCGCCGCGGAGAACGTGGCGCGCAGCGCGCCCGACGGCTACAGCGTCCTGATCGCGAGCCCCTCGAGCATCTCGGTGAACCCCGCGCTCAACCCGAAGCTCGGCTACAAGGCGAGCGACCTGGCGCCCATCACCAAGGTGTCCGCCTCGCCCCTGTTGCTCGTGGTGAACCCCGCCACCGACATCAACACGGTGGGCGAGCTGATCGCGGTGGCGAGGAAGAAGCCGGACTTCCTCAACTACGCCACCTCGGGCATCGGCTCCGCGCCGCACTTCGGCGCCGCGCTCTTCAGCCAGCTCACGGGCGTGAAGATGGTGCACGTGCCGTTCAAGGGCGGCGCGCCGGCCATCGTGTCCGTGGTCTCGGGCGACACGCAGCTGTCCTTCGCGACGCCGCCCTCGGTGATGCCGATGGTGAAGGCCGGGCGCCTGCGGGCGCTCGCCGTGACGAACGCGGAGCGCTCCCCGCTCATGCCGGACGTGATGGGCATGAAGGAAGCGGGCGTGCCGAACATGTCGCTCGCCTTCTGGTACGGGCTCTTCGTCCCCGCCGGCACGCCGCCGGAGATCGTGAGGAAGCTCTACGACGCGGCCGCCTCGGCGGCCTCGCGGCCGGAGTACAAGGCGACCCTCGCCCGCGAAGGCACGGAAGTCGCGCTCTCCCATTCGCCGGAGGAGTTCGCGGCCTTCCTCGCGGAGGACGCGAAGTTCTGGGTGAAGCTCGCGAAGGATTCCGGGGCGACGGCGGACTGAGGAACGGACATGACATCGACCACGCGGCTTTCTTCCCTCGTCCTGGCGGGCACGATGCTCGCCCTCGCCCCGGCCGCCGGCGCCGCTCTCTTCGGCGACAAGACCGACGCGAAGCCCGAAGCGGCAACGCCCGCCCCGCCCAAGCCCTCCATGTCGCAGGCCTTCGGCGACATCGGCGTGCTCGCCCACGAGGTGAAACTGATCGACGGCCGGCTGGAGCGCCTGGAGAAGTCCCTGGCCGGCATCGACAAGTCGCTCCAGCCCGTGGGCGCGGTCCTCGAGCCCGCGGCCCTTCGCGCGCTGGCGAACGAGGCGGGGGAGCAAGCCTTCGAGCGCGCGCGCGCTCTCATCCTGATCCTCACGGCGTGCCTCGCCGGCCTGATCGTGCTGCACGCGGTGCTCCGGCGCTGGTCGATGTCCCCCGCGAAGGCACCGGGATCGGCGGCGAAGTAGGCAGCCGCGCTGCGGCTTTTTCCGTCTTGGCAATCCGCCGCGGGCGGGCGTAACCTTCGCAACACTTCCGGGCACTGGCACGGCTCCCACCGAGGACGCACCGCCTGCCCGGCTGACTTCCGCCTGCCCACGAACGCCCGGGATCGAAGCCTCGGCAAGCGACTCGCGCCGGGGACCGTCCCGCGAAGGAGGTCCTCCATGCCCTCGCTCACTTCCGCCTACCTGATGGTGCTGCTCGCCATCGCGATCGGCGGCGCCCTGATCCTGGGCGCGCTCTACCTGCTCAACACCAAGAAGATCTCGCTCGACCAGGTGGCGAAGAACCCTTCGCTCAAGGGCGCGGCGATGAAGGTCGAGATCGAGAAGCTCATCCGCGTGAGCGCGAACGCGCCGGCGCTGGGCCTGTTCCTCGTCGGCCTGGCGCTCGTGGTCGCCGGCCTTTACTACGCGAACGAGGAAGGCAAGCGCAAGGGCGACGAAGCGAAGGCCCAGCTCGCCGCGGCGCTCGCGGAGGTGGAGCAGCTTCGCGCGCAGATCGCCGCGCAGCGCGTGAAGCTCAACGTGACCGGGTCCATCTCCAAGAGCGACAGGCGCTCGCCCCGGGACATCGAGGTGCAGATGAGCTGGCCGCCCTTCCGCCCGGACGACAACGGCAAGCTGAACGGCCTGAGCGTGCGCCGCGACATCGACGGGCGCCTGCCCATCCTGTCCTTCCTGCACCCGCAATACGGCGCGACCTCGCTCGACCTGAACGTCGAGGCGAAGGTGCAGGGCAACGACATCGTCATCCCGGCCGGCCAGGTGGTGCTCATGAAGATCCCGGGCAATGGAGGCGTGCAATGAGCGCGCTTCGCGGCACCCTGCTCGCCCTCGCCCTGTGCGGCGCGCTCCCGGCCGGCGCCGTGGACCTCTGGGGCACCGTGACCTGGAACACCGGCGCGCCCGTGGCCGGCGTGGAACTGCGGCTGGTGCAGGGCGGGCGCGCGCTGCCGGCTCGGATCCTCACCAACTCCGCGGGGCGCTACGGCCTGTACAACCTGTCGGCCACGACGAGCGACTACACGCTGCAGGTGATCCGGAGCGGCGCCGTCGTGAAGTCCGTGAAGCTGCCCCGGCTCCCCCACGGCGGGCGGGTGCCGGACATCGTCATTTCCTGAGGCGTACCCCCGGTTGGGAAAAGGCCGGGCCCGTTGCGAGGCCCGGCCGGCTGCATCACTCCCAGTAAGGCGAGCGACCGTAGTACGTGTAGAGGTCGCGGTTCCACTTCTCGTCGGACATCCTGGGCCAATGGTCCGGGTCGAAACCGGGCGCGCCCTCCAGGCGCTCCTTCGGGACATCCAGGACGTAGACGTTCTTCTCGAGGTTGTACTCGAACGAGCTGAACGGGATGGCGAAGAGCTTCTCGCCCATGCCCAGGAAGCCGCCGAAGGAGACGACGGCGTAGGCGATCTTCCCGGTGCGCGGGTCGACCACCATTTCCTTGATGTCGCCGAGGCTCTCGTGCTTGGTGTTGACCACGCTGGTCCCGAGGATGCTCGAGGCCTTCACGGGCGAATTCGTGAAAAGGTGCGGTTGGTTCATCGATGGTTCTCCGATTGCATGCGGATGGAAGGGAACTTCACCGCGCGCCTGCGCTTCGCGGCCCTGGGGCCGGAAGGAAGCCGCGTGGATCGAGCGGCCAAGGTAGACCGGAACCGGGCCCGGCACCGTGCGGGAACGCACGAAGCGGCAACGGCCCGGCGCCGGGGCCGGGCCCCGGCGGCATGCGACTTTCGGCCCAGGACATCCGCCGTCCGGGCCGGCGCCGCGCGGGCGGCCGGCCGTTTCCCGCACTTGGTTGACCGATGTCACGACGGGCGTCCCCGAAGCTTGGCATATCAGGAAGGAGCCAATCGCGCATCCGCCCCGGGAGCCCACCATGAACGACATCAGCTTCATCTACGCCTTCGAGCAAGGCGACGGCAAGAACAAGATGCTCCTGGGCGGCAAGGGCGCCAACCTCTGCGAGATGACGCAGATCGGCCTGAACGTGCCCCCGGGGTTCACCATCACCACCGGGGCGTGCCTCGCCTACCTCGAGAAGAAGCAGCTGCCCCCGGGCCTCATCGAAAGCATCCACGAGCACATGCAAGCGCTCGAGCGCAAGACCGGCAAGCGCTTCGGCGACGGGGCGAACCCGCTGCTCGTGTCCGTGCGCTCGGGCTCGGCGATGTCCATGCCCGGCATGATGGACACGATCCTGAACCTGGGCCTGAACGAGACCTCGCTCGAGGGCCTCGTCAAGCAGACCGGCAACGAGCGCTTCGCCTGGGACGCCTACCGGCGCTTCATCCAGCTCTTCGGCAAGATCGCCCTGGGCGTGGCCGACGAGCATTTCGACGCGTGCATGGCGGCGCTCAAGCGCAAGGCGGGCGCGCGCCTGGACCTCGACCTCGATGCCGCGCAGCTGCGCGAGCTGGCCGGGGAATACCTGGAGATCGTGAAGCGCCTGGCCGGCCGGCCCTTCCCGCACGACCCCTACGAGCAGCTCGAGATCGCGGTGGGCGCCGTGTTCCGCTCCTGGATGGGCAAGCGCGCCGTCGACTACCGCCGGCAGTTCCGCATCACGCCCGAGCAGGCCAACGGCACGGCCGTGAGCGTGTGCACGATGGTCTTCGGCAACATGGGCGAGGATTCGGGCACCGGCGTGGGCTTCACGCGCAATCCCGGGACGGGCGAGAACGCGATCTACGGCGAGTACCTCGTGAACGCGCAGGGCGAGGACGTGGTCGCGGGCATCCGCACGCCCAAGCCCATCGCCGAGCTCGAGCAGGAGATGCCCGAGATCCACCGCCAGCTGCTCGAGCTGGCCAAGCGCCTGGAGTCGCACTACCAGGAGGTGCAGGACTTCGAGTTCACCATCGAGAAGGGCACGCTCTACTGCCTGCAGACGCGCAACGGCAAGATGAACGCGCGCGCGATGGTGCGCACCTCCACCGAGATGTTCAAGGAAGGCCTCATCAGCCGCGAGCGCGCGCTCCTGCGCGTGGAGCCGGCGATGCTCGAGCAGCTGCTGGTGCCGCAGCTCTCGCCGAGCTTCCGCGGCAAGTCGCTCGCGCAGGGCCTGCCCGCCTCGCCCGGCGCCGCCTCCGGCAAGATCGTCTTCGACGCCAACACGGCCGAGGCGAGGGGGCGCGCGGGCGAGCGCGTGATCCTCGTGCGCGAGGAGACGAAGCCCGAGGACATCCACGGCTTCTTCCAGGCGCAGGGCATCCTCACCAGCCGCGGCGGCAAGACCTCCCACGCCGCGGTCGTCGCGCGCGGCATGGGCAAGCCCTGCGTCTCCGGCTGCGAGCAGATCACGATCGACGACAAGGCCCGCAGCGCGACCATCGGGGAGACGACGCTGCACGAGGGCGACGTGATCACCATCGACGGGGGCACCGGCCACGTCTACGCGGGCGAGGTGCCCACGGTGCCGGCGCGCTTCTCCGAGGAGATGCTCACGCTGCTCGCGTGGGCGGACGAGGTGGCGCAGCTCAAGGTGATGGCGAACGCCGACACGCCGGAGGACGCGCTGCGCGCCCGGGAGTTCGGCGCGGTGGGCATCGGGCTGGTGCGCACCGAGCGCATGTTCAACAGCACCGACCGCCTGCCGATCGTGCAGGAGATGATCCTCGCCGAGACGCAGGAAGGGCGCCAGGCCGCGCTCGACCGGCTGCTGCCCATCCAGCGCACCGACTTCAAGGGCATCTTCAAGGCGATGAAGGGCCTGCCGGTCACCATCCGCCTGCTCGACCCGCCGATGCACGAGTTCCTGCCCACCGCGGCGCAGCTCGAGCTCGAGATCGCGCACCTGCACCAGCTGAACGACACGATCAAGGCGCTGAAGGAGCTGCCCGACACGCTCAAGCTGCTGAGCCCCAAGCTCTACCAGCAGTACGCCGACGGCCTGGGCAAGCTCGTGGGCGGGCTGCACACCTTCGAGGAGTCCCACCTGGAGGACGACGTGATCCACCGCAAGGAGACGATCCTGCGCAAGGTGCGCGCGCTGCAGGAGGTGAACCCGATGCTCGGGCACCGCGGCGTGCGCCTGGGGATCACCTACCCCGAGATCTACTCGATGCAGATCCAGGCCATCCTCGAGGCGGCGGCCCTGTGCGCGCGCGAGGGCGTGGAGATCCACCCGGAGATCATGGTGCCGCAGGTGGCCACGGTGGAGGAGTTGAAGCGCATCCACGGCTTCGTGCAGCGCATCCACAAGATCGTCGAGCTCACGCACGGCATCAACGTGAAGTACAAGTTCGGCACCATGATCGAGGTGGTGCGCGCCTGCGTGCGCGCCGGGCGCCTGGCCGAGCTGGCGGAGTTCTTCTCCTTCGGCACGAACGACCTCACGCAGGCCGTCTTCTCCTTCAGTCGCGAGGATGCCGAGAACAAGTTCCTGCCGGCCTACAACGAGACGGGCATCCTGCAGGACAACCCCTTCGAGGTGCTCGACATCAAGGGCGTGGGCCAGCTCATGAAGATGGCGGTCGCCAAGGGACGCGCCTCGCGGCCGGACCTGAAGATCGGCATCTGCGGCGAGCACGGCGGCGACCCGGCCTCGATCCACTTCTGCCACCACATCGGCATCACGTACGTCTCGTGCTCGGGGCCGCGCGTGCCGGTGGCGCGCCTGGCGGCGGCGCAGGCGAAGCTCGCCGAAGGCGCCTACGTGGATCCCAGCTAGCGCTGGCCGGCTCCCGCGGCGCATTCCGTTTGAACCGGTGAGTCATCGCGCCGGACAGCCGGAACCAACCGAAGGGAGCCCGCCATGCGCAAGCCCGCCGCCAGGAAACCCACGCGCCCGACCCGGCCCGAGCCGGTCGACCCGCCCTTGCCCGCCGGTCCGGAGTACCCGTACGTCTGGTACCCGGACGTCGCGTTCAACCTGTACGGGCTGAACCTGGACCTCGATCGCACGCCCGGCGCGAAGGAGGCGCTCGAGAGCGTGCTCGCCGGGGCGCTCGCGGGCCTGCTGCCCGGGGCCGCCGTCGACGTGCAGTTCGCCTTCGACTACGGATACCCGGGGCAGCGCACCTCCTTCTGGCTGGGCATCGGGGCCTGGCTCACGCCGCTCGCCGATCCCGCCGACCCGGGTGCGATCCAGGCGCGGCGCCGGGGCCTCGTCGAGCTGCGCAAGACGGGACAGCCCACGGCCCGCGGCGAGATCCTGCTGAACTTCGCGGTGGTCGACCAGTTCATCCGCCGCACCCTCGTCGCGATCCCGGGCAGCCTGCCGGCGGGTGCCCCGGCGATCACGCTGGGCGGCATCGGGGTCGTCGCGACGCCGCCCGCCGCCATCACCGTGTCCACGTTCCTCACGACGGCGGTGCCGGTGCTGGGCTCGGTGAACCACGCGGCGAGCATGCTCGTCGCCTTCGAGCGCACGGCCCAGGGCAACATCCAGGTGCGCGCCACGAACCTGTCGGTGTCGGGCGACTTCCTCATCGGCACGTTCGATGCGTCCGCCTTCCTCCCCTTCCTCTCTCCGCCGATCGCCGCCTTCACGGTTCGCGAGCTGTTCATGGGCGACTTCAAGCTGTCGGTCGACTACCTGGACCCGCTGATCGAGCGCCGCGGCCAGCGCCAGTTCGTGAGCGGCCAGCAGTCGCTCGTGTTCCCGATCGCGTGGGCGTTCGGGCAGCGCACGCCCACCTTGAGGCTCGACGGGCCGAACAAGGTCGTGATCGCGGGCGCGCGGGCAGTGGCCGGCTACCGCGCGGTGACCGACGACTTCGTGAACCCGGCCTTCACGTGGAAGCTCGACGGGCGCGTGCAGGCGGGGATGACCGGGCCGAGCGCTTCGTTCACGTTCCTCGCCTCGGGCGTGCCCGCCTCGGGCCCGGTGACGCGCCGGATCGAGGTCACCGCCACGGAGCCCGGCCCCGCCGGCGCCACGAAGACGGCCCTGCGACGTACCATTGTGCAATTGCGCGAGGATCCCTGAGCGCGACACGACCGACCACCCCCGGAGAGAACGGATGCCCATCGAGCTTCACGCCTTCGACACCCCCAACGGCCGCAAGATCAGCGTCGCGCTGGAAGAGATGGCGCTTCCGTACGAAGTGAAGGTCGTCGATATCCGCAAGGGCGAGCAGTCCGCGCCCGGGTTCCTCGCGATCAGTCCCAACGGCAAGATCCCCGCGATCGTCGATCCGGACGGCCCCGGGGGCCGGCCGGTGAGCGTCTTCGAGTCCGGCGCGATCCTCCTCTACCTGGGCGAGAAGACGGGGAAGTTCCTGCCGCGCGATCTCGCCTCGCGCATCCCGGTGCTCGAATGGCTCATGTTCCAGCACGGCGGCTTCGGCCCCATCCCCGGGCAGGTGCACCACTTCATCGCGCTGGAGAACGAGGCGGACCGGCGCTACGGGCTCGAGCGCTTCGACAAGGAGACCCGGCGGCTCTACGGCGTGATGGACCGGCGCCTGGCGCAGCGGGAGTACTTCGCCGATGAGCTGTCGGTGGCCGACTTCGCGATCCTGGGCTGGGCGTGGCGCCACCCGCGGCACAAGGTGGACCTGGCCGAGTATCCGAACGTGAAGCGCTGGTACGAGAAGATGATGGCGCGGCCCGGGGTGCAGCGCGGGTTCTCGGTGAAGCTCAGCTAGGGCGCATCGCGCCCGGCGGGGCGCGCCTCGGTCAAGCGGCCTTCGCGCCGGCGGCCACGCGTGCCGCCGCCTTGCGCACGTGGCCGAGCAGGAACCGCAGCGCCGGGTCCGCGTCGCGATTGGTCCGCCAGAGAAGCCGCACCGGCAGCGCCCGGCTTTCCGGCGACAGCTTGAGGATGCGAAGGCCGAGCACCTTCTGCGCCTGCTTCGCGATGCTCGCCGGGAGGATCCCGACCAGGTCCGACTGGTTCACGACGACGGGCACCTCCAGGAACTCCGAAACCTCCAGCGCGGTGCGCGCGCCCAGGCGCCGCAGCTCGCGCACGACCTCGATCGGGTGGCCCTCGCCCTCGATGCGCGCGCGCAGCTGGACGAACTCGCGCCGGCCGGCCAGGTCGGCCCAGGTGCGGTCGCGCCGCAGGGCCGGGTGGTCCTTGCGCACGACGGCCACCAGCCGGTCCTCGAAGAGCGTCTCCTGCGAGAAGGCGGCCGTCCGGGTGGGCAGCCAGTCCACGGCGGCATCGGTCTGTCCCTCGGCCATCGAGCGCTCCAGGTCGACGGGCCGCGATCTCGTGTCGAAGGCGAGGGTGATGCCCGGCGCGACCGCGCGCACGGACTCGATCAGGCCGAGCGCGAGCAGCGGCCCGAGCGGATGCGGGATGGCGACCGAGAAGCGGCGCACGGAGCTCGCGGGATCGAAGCCGCGGCTCTCGCCCACCGCGGCCCGCACGAGCGAGAGCGATTCGCCCAGCCGCGCGTAGAGCGCGTCCGCGCCCGGCGTCGGCGTCATGCCACGCGAATGGCGCACGAAGAGCTCGTCCCGGAAGCACGCCCGCAGCCGCGCGAGGGCGTGGCTCACCGCCGGCTGCGTCATGGCG
>JBGAOO010000077.1:0-13430 GCA_044221765.1 Usitatibacteraceae bacterium
GAGGGCACGCCCTACGCGAACCTCAACACGTGCGCCTTCGATGGCGAGGGCGACCTGTGGTTCACCGGCCAGTCGGGCGTCTACGGCAAGGTGGCGCTGAAGACGGGCAAGGTGACGGTGTGGGATGCGCCCAAGGGACGCGGCCCGTACGGCATCTGCGCGACGCCCGCCGGGGAGATCTGGTACTGCTCGCTCGCCGGCTCCTACATCGCGCACGTGGACCGGCGCACGGGCCAGTCCACCGTGGTCGAGCCGCCCACGAAGGACCAGGGCGCGCGCCGCGTGTGGAGCGACAGCCGCGGACGCATCTGGGTGAGCGAGTGGCTGAGCGGCAACCTGTCGATGCACGACCCGGCCACGAAGCAGTGGCGCACCTTCCGCCCGCCCGGCGACAGCCCGCGCACCTACGCGGTGTACGTGGACGAGCGCGACATCGTGTGGACCGCGGAGTGGACGAACAACGTCGTGAACCGCTTCGACCCGGCCACGGAGAAGTTCGAGCGCGTGGCGATGGCGCGGCCGGGGACGAACATCCGCCAGATCCTCGGGCGCCCCGGGGAAGTGTGGCTTCCCGAGAGCGGCACCGAGCACATCGCGGTGATCCGCATGGCCTGAGCGGCCGTGCGGCGCGGAGCGCGTTCGCCCCGGGCGGACCTCAGGCGGCGACCTTCTCCACCTCGGCCTTGATGGCCTTGTCCAGGATGGCGAGGCGCGCCTCGAGCCCCTGCTTGATCTTGTCCAGCGCGTTCGACTTGCGCCAGCGCTGCGCGCGGTCCACCTCGAGCGACAGGGCGATTCTCTGGGTCTTGAGTTCGTTCAGCATGGTGCGGTCCTCTGGGAAGCGAATCCCGGTATGGGCGCTGCGGGGGAATGCGCCGGCGGGATGAGGATGGCCGGGGCAGCGACCGAAGATGCGGCAAGGCAGATGCGAAGCCGTTCGTCAGTATGACAGGGTTCGGTGCCGCGACCTATTCGAACTCGCAGTGCCACTCCTGCACGAACGAGGCGCCGTCCACCGATTCGAAGCCGCGCAGCAGCACCGAGCCGCTGGTGATGGTGACGAGCACGGGCTCGTAGAGGGGCGGGAGCAGGTCCGGGTCCTTGGGGGCGCTGCCCTTGAGCGTGGCTGCCGTGTAGCTGTTCTGCCCGCCCGTGAGGCTGTGCATGCCGAGCGTGCCCGTGACGGCCTTGGCCGCGAGCGAGCCGTACTGGCCCACCCGGCGCCCCTGTTTCCGCATCACTGTCACCCGTGCCCGCATCGCCCCATTCTGGGCGAGTGCGTGGCGCAAGAACACCGGCGCGTGAAATTGTGGAAAAGTAGCCCCGTTCGCCCGGTTTCCACGGGCCTTATCCCCGCCGACCGCCCCGCCATGTGCTCCAACTATGTCCCGACCCAGGCCGATATCTGGAAAGGCCTCGCCCTGCACCCGAGCCGGCCGTGGAAGGCGGAAACCTGGCCGGGGTACGAAGCGCCGTTCGTGAGGATGCACCGCGGGGCCCTGGAGGCGAGCCTGGGCCGCTTCGGCCTGGTGCCCTGGTGGACCAAGCCCGAGGGCGTGAAGGCCGCGAGCCGCTACACCTACAACGCGCGCAGCGAGACGGTGGCGCAGAAGCCCTCGTACCGCGATCCCTGGAAGCGCCACCAGTTCTGCGTGATCCCGGCGCTCGCCTTCTACGAGCCGCGCTGGGACAGCGGCAAGCCCGTGCGCTGGCGCATCGAGCGCGCCGACCGCGAGCCGCTCGCCATCGCCGGCATCTGGGAGCGCTGGCGGCCGAAGGAGGCGACGGCGCAGGACCCCGAGGCGCAGGTCGTGGAGTCTTTCTCGATGCTCACGCTCAACGCCGACGACCACGAGCTCATGCGCCAGTTCCACGAGCCGGGCGAGGAGAAGCGCATGGTGGCGATCCTCGAGGAGAAGGACATCGAGGCGTGGCTGAACGCCGACGCGAAGGACGCGGCCTCCTTCATCCGCCCGTACCCGGCCGAGCTGCTCACGGCGCGGGAAGAGCCGCGCGAGCCGAAGGCGCGGCGGTAGGCGCTCGCGCGGCTCCGGCCGGCGCGGTCGCGGCCGGAGCGCGACGGGCCTGCGCTATTGCAGCTTGATGTTGTTGCGCCGCGCGACGTCGCCCCAGATCGCATGCGTCTTCTTCGCGAAGGCGATCCACTGCTCGCGCGGCATGTTGTCCACCGCGAGGCCGGCCTTCACGAGCCGCTCCTGCACGCCCGGGTCGTTCATCACCTTCGCCAGGTCGCGCGAGATCTTGGCGACGATGTCCGCCGGCGCGCCCTTGGTCACCACCACGCCGCCCCAGCCCTCGCCGGAAAAGCCGGGGTAGCCCTGCTCGGCGACCGTCGGCACGTCGGGAAGCTGCGAGGCGCGCTGCTCGCCGGTCGAGGCGAGGGCGCGCAGCTTGCCCGACTTGATGTGCGGCAGGTTCGGGCCGATGCCGTCCACCGACAGCTCGATCTGGCCGCCCAGGAGGTCCTGCACGGCCGCGGCGCTGCCCTTGTACATCACGCCCTGGATGTCGACGCCCGCCACCTGCTTGAAGAGCTCCCCGGTGAGGTGCTGCGTGGTGCCGGCGCCGGGATAGCCCCAGTTGAGCTTGCCGGGGGTCTTCTTCGCCGCTTCCACGAGGTCCTTGAGCGAGCGGTAGGGTGTCTTCTCGCCGGCCACGATGATGAGCGGGTTGCGGAAGACCGGCCCGATGAAGGCGTAGTCGTTCATCGGGTCGTAGGGGATCGTGCTCATGATGGCGGGGTTCACCACCAGCACGGCGCTCGTGCCCATGAGCAGCGTGTAGCCGTCGCCCGGGGCGTTCTTTCCCGCGATCATGCCGGGAATGCCGGCGCCGCCGCCCACGTTCTCGATGATGACGGCCTGCCCCCACTCCCTGGAGAGCCCTTCGGCCACCACCCGCGCCGCGATGTCCGTCGCCTGCCCGGCGGGGAAGGGGACGATGATCTTCACGGTCTTCGTGGGGAATTGCTGCGCGGCGGCCAGCGCGCCGTAAGCCAGCAGGGCGACGGCGGCGAGCGTGCGTGCGATGCGTGAAACCATGGGGCTTCCTCCTCGTTCAGGTTGCGGGATCCAGGCGGTGGTACGTGGCGACGCGCTTGTCGGCGACCCAGGGCGTCGTCTCTTCGTTGAATTGCCGGAAATGGTCCGTGGCCAGGTGCGCCCCGAAGGCGGCCTCGTCGTCGTAGATCTCGTACAGGAAGATCCGCGAGCCGTCGGCCGACTCGCACACGTCGAACTGGCGGCAGCCCGGCTCCCGCGCGCGCGAGGCCTGCGCGTTGGCGAGCATCGCCCGGCGCAGCGGCTCGCGGCAATCCGGCTTCGCCACGAAGACGACCGTGACCACGTAGCTCATCGCAGCGCCTCCAGGGCCGCGGGCAGCGCGGCGAGCGTGGCGCGCGTCATCTCCGCGCAGTCGGCCGGGCCGCCCAGTTCCATGGGAATCGCGCCCGCCCGGAAAGCGGCCTCGAGGGAGCGCTCGATCACCCGCGCGCGCCTTTCCAGGCGCGGCTCCTGCCGCCTCTCGCCCAGCCAGTCGAGCATCATCGCCGCCGACAGGAACATCGCGGAAGGGTTGGCCTTGCCCTGCCCGGCGATGTCCGGCGCGGTGCCGTGGGCGGGCTGGAAGAGCGCGTGCGCATCGCCCACGTCGGCCGAGGGCGCCATGCCCATGCCGCCCACCAGGCCCGCGGCCAGGTCCGAGAGGATGTCGCCGAACATGTTCTCCGTGACCAGCACGTCGAGCATCCAGGGCTTCTTCACCATCGTGAGCGCCATGGCGTCGACATAGGCGTATTCCGCCTTCACGGCCGGGTGCGCCTTCGCCACGTCGTCGAACACCTTGCGGAAGAAGGCCATCGAGGCGAACACGTTCGACTTGTCGACGCAGGTCACGCTCGCGCGGCCGCGGCGCTCGCGGCGGCGCTCGGCGACCCGGAAGGCGAATTCGCTCACGCGCGCGGTGCCCTTGCGCGTGATCCGCATCGTGTCGTCGGCGAGCTCGTCGTCGACGACATGGCCGCGGCCCCGGGCGTGGAAGAGGCCCTCGGTCTGCTCGCGCACGAGGACGAAATCGATCTCCTGCGCGCGCTCGTCGGCGAGGATGCGCGGCAGGCCCGGGAACCAGCGGATGGGGCGCACGCCCGCGTACAGGTCGAACTCCATGCGCAGGTCGAGCTGCGGGATGGGCTCGGTCCCGTCGGGATAGCGCACGTCGGGCCAGCCCATGGCGCCGAAGAGGATGGCATCGGCCTTGCGGCACGCCTCGACCGTGGCGCGGGGCAGGGCCTCGCCGTGGTCCCGGTAGTGCAGCGCGCCCGCCTCGTGCGTGGCGAAGCGCAGCGCGGGGCCGCCGTCGGCCGCCTGCGCCGCGGCGAGCAGCGCGAGGCAGGCGGGCATCACCTCGCGGCCGATGCCGTCGCCGGGCAGCACGGCGATGTCGAAGTCGTGGCTCATGGCGCGGGGAATCCCCGGAAGGTGGCGAACTCGGCGGGCGCCGCGCGCTGCGTGGCGAGGCGGTTCTCCGCCGCGCCGGGGTCCGCGTGGCCCAGGGCCATGCCGCAGATGATGATCTCGCTCGGCGGGAGGGCGAGCTCGCGCCGGATCACCGCGTGATAGTCGGCGAACGCGGCCTGCGGGCAGGTGTCCAGCCCGCGGCCGCGGGCGGCGATCATGAAGGTCCCGTGGACGATGCCCAGGTCCAGCCAGCTGCCGATCTGCAGGTCCTCCTCGAGCGTGAAGACCAGCCCGACCGGCGCGCCGAAGAACTCGAAGTTGCGGCGGCGCTGGCGCTCGGTGCCCTCGAAGTCGCCCTTGGCGATGCCCAGGAGCGAATACAGGTCCCAGCCGATCCTGCGCCGGCGGCCGAGGAACGGCTCGCGCCACTGCGTGGGGTAGTAGTTCCATTCGCGCTTGTGCGCTTCGGCGCCGTCGCGCTCGATCGCCTCGAGGATCGCGCGGCACAACCGGTCGCGCGTCTCGCCGGCGACCACGTGCACCTTCCAGGGCTGGATGTTGGAGCCGCTCGGCGAGCGCGAGGACAGCGCGAGCAGCGACTCGACGTCTTCGCGATCGACCGGGGTGGGCAGGAAGGCGCGGACCGAGCGCCGCGTGGCGATCGCCTCGTCCGTCGGGAGGGAAGACATCGGGGAAGGACCTCGTTCGTGGGACCTTTTAATAGCCCGCGGGACCGGGGCTGTCAACTTCGCGCGCGGCCGCGCGGAACGCGAGGTGCCCGCGCCTTTCGTATTATGCTGGCGGCCATGACGCGCATCAGCCCCGAACGACTGCTCGCCGACCTGCGCACCCTGCGCGGCTTCGGCGCGCAGGGCATCGGCGTCGTGCGGCCCGCGTTCAGCGAGACGGACATGCAAGCACGGCGGTGGCTCGCCTCGCGCTATGCCGAAGCGGGCCTGGAGGCCACGATCGACGGCGTGGGCAACGTGCTCGGCCGCTCGCGCAAGCCCGGCAAGGCGCTGCTGGTGGGCTCGCATTCCGACACGCAGCCCACGGGCGGCTGGCTCGACGGCGCGTTCGGCGTCGTCTGCGCGCTGGAGGTGGCGCGCGCGCTCGCGGCGGACGAGGCGACGCGCGAGCTGCCGGTGGACATCGTCTCCTTCAGGACGAGGAATCGCGTTTCGTGGGCTGCCTGGGCAGCCGCTCGCTCGTCGGCGCCCTCACGCGGAGATGGAGAGGGGCGCCGTGGACAAGGGCGGCGTGACGCTCGCCGAGGCCCTGCGCGGCGCGGGCCTCGCGCAGGCGCCGCGCCATCGCCTCTCGCGCGAGCGCTACGCGGGCTTCTTCGAGGCGCACATCGAGCAGGGGCCCACGCTCGAGGATGGCGGCAAGCGCCTGGGCGTGGTGACGGGCATCGTCGGCCTGCGCGGCATCCGCTTCACCTTCCGCGGCCAGCAGAACCACGCGGGCACGACGATGATGGCGCGCCGCCGCGACGCCTCCGCCGCGCTGTACGAGCTCGCGCACCGCATCAACCAGGAATTCCCGAAGATCGCGGGCGAGCGCTCCGTGTGGACCCTGGGCCGGCTGCGGGTCGAGCCCAACGCCACCTCGATCGTGCCGGGCTACGCCGACCTCGACCTGCAGTTCCGCGATGCCTCGGAAGCGCAGCTCGAGGCCTTCGCGCGCTGCGCCGAAGCCCTCGCCGCCGAGATCGACGCGCGGGGCGGGGTGCGCGTGGAAGCGGTCGCCGCGCGCGCGCCGATCGCGCCGACCGCCCTGGACGAGGGCCTGCGCCGGCACCTGGAGGAAGCCGCGCAGGCGAACGCGCCGGATGACTGGATCCGCCTGCCGAGCGGGGCTTTCCACGACGCGGGCATCGTCGCCGGGTTGCTGCCCTCGGCGATGCTCTTCATCCCGTCGATCGGCGGCATCAGCCACGACTTCGCCGAGGACAGCCGCGAGGAGGACATCGTCCTGGGGTGCCAGGTGCTCGCGGACGCGGTGGCCTCCTGCGCCGCCGCCGCGAACGCGCCGCGCTGAGGCCGGTGCCGGCGCGAACGCCGGCCGGATCGTTCAGCGAACGCCGAGCAGCTCCACGTCGAACACGAGCGTCGCATTGGGCGGGATGACCCCGCCCGCGCCGCGCGCGCCGTAGCCGAGTTCCGGCGGGATCACGAGCGTGCGCTTGCCGCCCACGCGCATGCCGGCCACGCCCTCGTCCCAGCCGCGGATCACCTGGCCCGCGCCCAGCCGGAACTCGAAGGGATCGCCGCGATCGACGGAGCTGTCGAACTTCCTGCCGCGGCCACCGGGTTGCGCGGGATCGTGCAGCCACCCGGTGTAGTGCACCGTCACCATCCCGGGGCGCGAC
The DNA here is from genome assembly GCA_044221765.1 of Usitatibacteraceae bacterium. Classification (GTDB taxonomy): domain Bacteria; phylum Pseudomonadota; class Gammaproteobacteria; order Burkholderiales; family Usitatibacteraceae; genus FEB-7. The sequence continues at coordinate 6,850 of JBGAOO010000077.1, forward strand.
AGCTCCCCGGTTCCCTCCACCACGTCGGTCTTCTGCAGTTCCATCGGTCTGTCTCCTGTCGAATGATCGGGTCCGGGTGCCGGGCGCGCCTAGCCGAAGGGCCGCACGCCGATGAGCGGGCCGTGCGCCCAGAGGGCGAAGGCCGCGTACGCCACGAGGCCGGCGACGACGGCGACGAGGTCGCGCGAGGCGCCCACGGCCGGATAGGTCTTGCCCTGCGCGCGGTCGCGCTGGCGCGAGGCGCGGAAGTCGAGCACGGCCCACGCGAGGATGGCGCCGAAGAGCACCACGTCGCCCAGCCGGCCGTTCGAGAGCAGGTGGCCGATCGCCCAGGCCTTGGTGCCCGCGACCATCGGGTGGCCGAGCTTCGCCTTCATGTGGGTGCCGGGCACGTAGGCCGCGGCGAGCAGGATGAAGCCGGGCAGGATGACCAGCGCGGCGAGGTGGCGCGTCCAGGGCGGCGGCATCCACAGGTCGACGACGGGCGCGAGCCGCGTCTGGCCGTAGCCGTAGCACAGGAGCGCGAAGCCCGCGAGAGAGACGACGGTGTAGGCGCCCTTCCAGGCGTTCGGTCCCATCGAGGCGATGCGGGCGGTGCGCCAGTCCTCCGCGAAGATGCGCACGGAGTGGGCGCCCAGGAAGATCACGAGGCCTGCGAGGAGATAGAGCATGGGTTGCGTCCGAAGGGTGGCGTCGCGCGCATTCTGGCACCAAAATGCGATCTCGATATTTCCGGAACGCGAGGCACGGGATGGTCCTGCTCGAATTCACCATGTCGCCGCTGGGCCGCGGCGAGAGCGTCAGCGCGGAAGTGGCGCGCATCCTCGACGTCGTCGACCGCAGCGGCCTGCCCTACCAGCTCACGCCCATGGGCACCATCCTCGAGGGCGAGTGGGACGAGTGCATGAAGGTCGTCACCGCCTGCTTCGAGACGATGAAGGCGGAGTGCAACCGCGTGAGCACCTCGATCCGCGTGGACTACCGGGCCGGCGGCGGCGGGCGGCTCAAGGGCAAGGTGCGGACGGTCGAGGAGAAGCTCGGGCGCAAGCTCTCCACCTAGCGCGCGGCTCCCGCGCCTGCGCTCAGGCCGCGAGGATGAGCAGCAGGGCGATCAGCGCCACGACCAGTCCCGCGGCGGCGCTCGCGTTGTCGCGGTCCTCGCTCATGTCGCCTCTCCCCAGCCGCCCCCGAGCGCGCGCACCAGTCCCACCGTGGCCTGGTACTGCGCCGAGCGCACCTGCAGCGCCTGGCGCCGGTTGCGCAGCTCGCTGCGGCGCGCATCGAGCAGGTCGAGCTGGCTCACGTAGCCGCTGCGATAGCGGGCATCGGACAGCGAGGTCGTGCGCACCGCCGACTCCACGGCGCGCGCCTGGGCCTCGCCCTGCTCGGCCAGCAGGCGAAGCGCGGAGAGCTGGTCCTCCACGTCGCGGAAGGCGACCAGCACCTGCTCGCGGTAGCGCGCCACCGATTCGTCGAGCTGCGCGCCCGCGGCCTGCACGCCGGCCTCGCGCCGGCCCCCGTCGAGCACCGGCAACGACAGCAGCGCGCCCACGCCCCAGGCGCGCGCCGACCACTTGAAGAGATCGCCCAGCTCGGCGGAGGCGTAGCCCCCCGTGCCGGTGAGCGTCACGTCCGGGAACCAGGCCGCCTGCGCCACGCCCACTCTCTGCTGCGCGGCGAGCATGCCGCTTTGGGCGGCCGAGATGTCGGGGCGTCGCGTGAGCACCGTGCCGGGGATGCCGGCGGGAATCGCGGGCAGGGACGTGCGCCAGGGGGCGACGGGCAGCTCGAAGCCCGAGGCGACATCGCCCACCAGCACCGCGAGCGCGTGCTCGAGCTCCGCGCGGCGGCGATCGAGCGCCAGGGCGTCCGACTCGGTGGCGGCCACCTCGGTGCGGGCGCGCGCCACGTCGAGCTCGGCCACGTCGCCGGCGCGGTAGCGGCGCTCGGTGAGCTCGAGCGTGTCGCGGTAGGCGACCACGGTGCCGCGCACCAGGGCCCGCTCGTCGTCGAGCGCGCGCAGGGCGAGGTAGGCCTGGGCCACCTCGGCCTGCACCAGCAGCCGCGTGCTCTGCAGCAAGGCCTCGCGGGCCTGGGCGTCCAGGCGCGCGGCCTGGCTCGCGCCCGAGAGCTTGCCGAAGAGGTCGAGTTCGTAGGAGAAGTTGGCGAAGCTTGCCGAAGAGGTCGAGCTCGTAGGAGAAGTTGGCGCCCGCGGTGCCGAGGCTTCGCGCCGGGCCGCCGCTGCCGTTCACGAGGCCGCCCACGCGCGCCGCGCTCGCCCCCACGCCCACCTGCGGGGCGCGGTCGGCATCGGTGATCCGGGCGATCGCGCGGGCCTGCTCGAGCCGCGCCGCGGCGGCCTGGATGCTCGTGTTGCCGCGGTCGGCGCGCGCGATGAGCTCGTCGAGCACCGGGTCGGCGAAGGCCTTCCACCAGTCGCCGCGGGGCTGCGCCGCGGCGGGCGCCGCGACGGTCCAGCGGCCCCCGGCTTCCTTGTAGGCGGCCGGGGCCTGGGGCAGGCGGGAGGCGTCGATCGCGGGCGGGCTCGCGCAGCCGGCGAGGACGAGGGCGAGGAGGAGCGCGGTGAGTTTCATGGTCGTCAGTCCGAGGAGCCGGCGAAGGCCTCGACGTGCGGGACCTGGCCGTGTTGCTTGAGGGGACGGTTGCCGGCGAGCCTGCGCAGGAGCACGTAGAACACCGGGGTGAGGAAGAGGCCGAAGGCGGTCACGCCGATCATCCCGGCGAAGACCGCGACGCCCATGGCCTGGCGCATCTCGGCGCCCGCGCCCGTGGCGAAGGCGAGGGGCAGCACGCCCATCACGAAGGCCGCGGACGTCATGAGGATGGGCCGCAGGCGAAGCCGGCTCGCCTCGAGCGCGGCAGCCACCGGCGTCTTGCCCGCGAACTCCAGCTCGCGCGCGAACTCCACGATCAGGATCGCGTTCTTGGCCGACAGGCCCACCAGCACCATGAGGCCGATCTGCGTGAAGATGTTGTTGTCGCCGTGCGTGAGCCACACGCCGGTCATCGCCGCCAGGAGCGCCATCGGCACGATGAGCAGGATCGACAGCGGCAGCACCAGGCTCTCGTAGAGCGCGGCGAGCACCAGGAACACGAGCAGGATCGACAGCGGGAAGATCCACAGGGCGGAGTTGCCCGCGAGGATCTCCTGGTAGGTGAGCTCGGTCCATTCGTACGAGATGCCCGGGGGCAGCGTCTGCGCCGCGATGCGCTCGATGGCCGCCTGCGCCTGGCCCGAGGAGAAGCCCGGCGCGGCGCGGCCGTTCAGGTCGGCGGCGAGGAAGCCGTTGTAGCGCATGGCGCGCTCCGGGCCGGCGCTCGGGCGCACCTCGACCAGCGCCGAGAGCGGCACCATCTCGCCCGAGCCGGAGCGCACCTTCAGGTGCCCCACGTCCTCGGCGCGCGCGCGGAAGGGCGCGTCGGCCTGCACGCGCACGGAGTAGGTGCGGCCGAAGCGGTTGAAATCGTTCACGTACAGGCTGCCCAGGTATATCTGCATCGTGTCGAACACCTCGGTCACGGGCACGCCCAGCTGGCGCGCCTTCGTGCGGTCGACGTCGGCGTAGAGCTGCGGCACGTTCACCTGGAAGCTCGAGAAGAGGCCGGCCAGCTCGGGCGCCTTGTACGCCTGCGCGAGGAAGCCCTTGGTCGCGGCGTCCAGCGCCTCGAAGCCGAGCGAGGCGCGGTCCTCGAGCTGCAGCTTGAAGCCCCCCGTGGTGCCCAGTCCCTGCACCGGCGGGGGCGGGAAGATGGCGATGAACGCCTCCGGGATGGCCGCGAACTGCTGGTTCAGCTGCATCGCGATGGCCCCGCCGCTCTGGTCGGCGCGCTTTCGCTCCTCGAAGGGCTTGAGGCTCACGAAGACGATGCCCGCGTTGGTGCTGTTGGTGAAGCCGTTGATCGACAGGCCCGGGAAGGCGATCGCGTCCTGCACGCCGGGGTGCTTCAGGGCCACCTCGCCCATCCGGCGGATGACCTCCTCGGTGCGGTCGAGCGTGGCGCCGTCGGGCAGCTGCGCGAAGCCGATGAGGTACTGCTTGTCCTGGCTGGGCACGAAGCCGCCGGGCACCGCCTTGAACAGGCCCGCGGTGGCCACGGCGAGGGCGAGGTACACGCCCATGACGAGCGCCTTGCGCGAGAGGGCGCGCGCGAGCCCGCCCTGGTAGGACTGCGTGCCGCGCCGGAACAGGCGGTTGAAGCCCGCGAAGAGCCAGCCGAGGGCGCGGTCCATGGCGCGCTGGAGCGCGTCCCGGGGCGCGTCGTGGCCGCGCAGCAGCAAGGCGGCGAGCGCGGGCGAGAGCGTGAGCGAGTTCACCGCCGAGATCACCGTCGAGATGGCGATGGTGAGGGCGAACTGCTTGTAGAACTGCCCGGTGAGGCCGGAGATGAAGGCCATGGGCACGAACACCGCCACGAGCACCAGGGCGATGGCGATGATGGGCCCGGAGACCTCGCGCATGGCGCGGTAGGTGGCCTCGCGCGGGGCGAGGCCCGCCTCGATGTTGCGCTCCACGTTCTCCACGACGACGATCGCGTCGTCCACCACGATGCCGATGGCGAGCACCAGGCCGAAGAGGCTGAGCGCGTTGATCGAGAAGCCGAACAGGTGCAGCACGGCGAAGGTGCCGACCACGGACACGGGCACCGCGAGCAGCGGGATGATCGAGGCGCGCCAGGTCTGCAGGAAGAGGATCACCACCAGCACCACGAGCAGCACGGCCTCGAGCAGGGTCGTCACCACCGCCTTGATCGAGGCGCGCACGAACTGCGTCGGGTCGTACACGATGCGGTAGTCCACGCCCTCGGGCATCGCCTTCCGGATGTCGGCCATCGTCGCGCGGACGTTGTCGGAGATCTGGATCGCGTTCGAGCCGGGCGCGGCGAAGATCGGGATCGCCACCGCGGGCTTGTTGTTGAGCAGCGAGCGCAGGGCGTAGTCGGAGGCGCCCAGCTCCAGGCGGGCGACGTCGCGAAGGCGCGTCACCGCCCCGCCCGCGTCGGCCTTCACGATGATGTCCGCGAAGTCCTCTTCGCTCTCCAGGCGCCCGCGCGCGTTGATGGACAGCTGCACGTCGATGTCGGGCAGGCCGGGCGAGGCGCCCACCACGCCCGCGGCGGCCTGCACGTTCTGCTCGCGGATGGCGCGCACCACGTCGCCGGCGGAAAGGCCCCGCTCCGCGACCTTGCGCGGGTCGAGCCACACGCGCATCGAGTAGTCGCCGGCGCCGAAGAGCTGCACCTGGCCCACGCCGTCGATGCGCGCCAGGCGGTCCTTCACGTTGAGCACCGCGTAGTTGCGCAGGTACGTCATGTCGTACCGCTCGTTGGGGGAGGTGAGGTGCACCACCATCGTGAGGTCCGTGGCGCCCTTGGCGGTGGTCACCCCGAGGCGGCGCACCTCCTCGGGCAGGCGCGGCTCGGCCTGCGCGATGCGGTTCTGGACGACCTGCTGCGCCTTGTCCGGGTCCGTGCCCAGGCGGAAGGTGACGGTGAGCGTGAGGCGCCCGTCGGCCGTGGCCTGGCTGCCCATGTAGAGCATCCCCTCCACGCCGTTGATCGCCTCCTCGAGCGGCATCGCGACGGTCTCGGCGATCACCTTCGGGTTCGCGCCGGGGTACTGCGCGCGCACCACCACCGAGGGCGGCACCACCTCGGGATACTCGGCGATGGGCAGCACCCGCATCGCGATGAGGCCGGCGACGAAGATGAGCACCGAGAGCACGCCCGCGAAGATCGGGCGGTCGATGAAGAACTTGGAGAGGTTCATGGCGCTTTCCTAGACCCGGGGCGCGGCGGCGTTGGCCATCTGCACCGGTTGCGGGGAGACGAGGGTGCCCGGGCGCACGCGCTGCAGGCCGTTCACGACGATGCGCTCGGCGGGCTTGAGGCCGGCGGTCACCACGCGAAGGCCGTCCACGCTCGCCCCGAGGGTGACCTCGCGGTAGGCGGCCTTGTTGTCCTCGCCGACCACGAGCACGAACTTCTTGTTCTGGTCCGTGCCGACCGCGCGCTCGTTCACCAGCAGCGCGGGCTCGGGGCGGGCCCGTCCCAGGCGCAGCTGCGCGAACTGGCCCGGCATGAGGCTGCCGTCGGCGTTGTCGAACACCGCGCGCACGCGCACGGTGCCGCTCTTCGCGTTGACCTGGTTGTCCACCAGCTGCAGGTGGCCGCGGAAGGGCGCATCCCCCGTGGCGGCCGTGCCCATGAGCACCGGGATGGCGGCCAGGCGCGCGGGCGCGGCGGCGGCGCCGGGGACGTCCTTCAGCGCGCGGGCGACCACCTGCTCGTCCGCGTCGAAGCTCGCGTAGATGGGGTTCACGGAGACCAGCGTGGTGAGGGCGGGGGCGCCGGGCCCGGCGGGCACCAGGTTGCCGGGCGTGACCTCGAGCTTGCCGACGCGACCGGCGACCGGCGCGCGCACCTGCGTGTAGCCGAGGTTGAGCGTGGCCGACTGCAGCGCCGCCTCGCTCGCGGCGAGGTTCGCCTCGGCCTCCTCGCGGGCGTTCACGCGCTCGTCGAGCTCGCGCTTGGCGATGGCGCTCTCGCGCCACAGGCGCTCG
>JBGAOO010000078.1:0-13207 GCA_044221765.1 Usitatibacteraceae bacterium
TCTGTCCTCCTCGCCCGCGAACTGGGCTGGGATCGCGAGTCGTGCAACGCCTTGGATATCGCCGCCCGCTTGCACGACATCGGCAAGATCGGCATTCCGGAAAAGATCCTGCTGGACGAGCGGACGTTGCGGGAGGCCGAGAAGCACTTCATCGCCTCGCACACCATGATCGGCGCCGAGATCCTCTCCAAGAGCGACATACCGCAGGTGCGCGTGGCCGAGGAGGTCGCCCGCTGCCACCATGAATGGTGGGACGGCAGTGGCTATCCGCGCCAGCTCAAGGGCCTGACGATTCCGCGCAGCGCACGAATCGTGGCGCTGGCGGATGCCTTCGATGCCATGACGCATGGTCGCCCCTATGCCTCCGCCATTCCCATCGAGGCGGCCCTGGACCAGATCGCCGGACTTCGCGGCAGGCAGTTCGACCCGGAGATGACCGACCATTTCCTGGCACTCGTGCGCCGGCTCGCGACCGACAATCCGGACCTCGACGGGTACCTCGGCAAGGCCGCGCGCAATTCCCCCTTCCTGAAGGCCCGTGCACGCATCAAGGAGATGCTCGCTCAAGGCCGTGAATCGATAGGACTTTCCTCTTCCCTGCCGCCTCCGGGCACCAAGCTTAATTGACCGGAATCGCCCGGAAACCTATAATCCCGGGTTCACCGATTCCCCGATAGCTCAGTCGGTAGAGCGACGGACTGTTAATCCGCAGGTCAGTGGTTCGAGCCCACTTCGGGGAGCCAGAATCGTGAGGAAAGGCCCGCTTAGGCGGGCCTTTCCGCTTCCAGGCGCCCGCGAAACCGGCCACCTCGACGCCGCCCGATTCGTCGACCGAGACCCTCGCCCGCGGGCGCGCCTTCGCGTAGTCTCCCGCCGTCATGACACGATCGCCCCCGCCTCTCGAAGCACATGCGTGCGAGCCCGGGACGGGCTGGCTCCCTGTCGCACGGCTCCTGGCCGGCCCTGCGCTGCTGCTGGCCTGCATCTGGCTTGCCCTTTTCTCGGTCCACGCCGCCTTGCCCTTCCTCCGCCCCGGCGCGGACGTGATCCTGGCCGAGAAGGCCCGTGCCATCCGCGCGGCGCCCATCTTCCGACCCGACGCTCGGGTGAGGCTCGCCGTGTTCGGCAACAGCAAGACGCTGACCGGGTTCCGGCCCCGGCAGTTCGACGCGCTCTCAGGCGGCACGGTGAGCTCGTACAACTTCGGGCTGCCGGCGCAGCTGGGCTTCGCCGGCAATCTCGCGCAACTTTGCGAACGGGGCGAATGCCCGACGCACGTGGCACTGATGTTCCCGTGGCCGGATGCCAAACCCGCCCACCCCGACTTCCTGCACCCGGGCATCGAGGATCGCGCCTGGATCGAGACCTTGTTCCCTTTTCGCCATTTGCCGCGCGATGCCCTCGTCTTCGCCGTGCGTGCCGGGCAAAAGGGGGGCCTCGCGGCCTTCTATGACCAGGCGCGCCAGGAATCCGGGCGCATGCTGGAAGAGCGCGGCTATTACTTCATCGAAGGCCAGAGCCATTACCCGGGCCATCGCCTGCCGGAGGGCTTCGGCCTCCATGCCGACACGCCATCCCGGGCCTATGCGCGAATCGCCTCGACGGAAGCGGCCGAGTACCGGGCCCTCGGCGGCCTGATTGCGCGATTCGGGATCAAGGTGCGCTTCGTGCCGGCGTACTTCCGGGAAGGGGAGTTCGCGCCGCCACCGGAACCCACGCTCTCCAGCCCCCTGGGAGGCGCCGACGCGATCCCTGCTCTGGGTCCCGACTACTGGCTGATGCCCAACCGGCTGTTCTCGGACGCGCTTCACCTCAACCCCGAGGGCGCGAGCGTCTACACCGATCGCCTCTGGTCGCTGCTCGCCCCGGACCTGGCGCTTGCCGCGCGCCCCTAGGCGCGCCGCCGGAACCCACAGGCCAGAGTCGCTTGCTCTTCAATTCCTTCCACTTCCTGATCTTCTTCGCGGCGGTCGTCGCGCTGCACTTCGGGCTGCCGCACCGGTGGCGCTGGGCGGCACTGCTCGCCGCGAGCTGCTACTTCTACGCGGCCTACATTCCCGCCTACCTGCTGGTCCTGGGCCTGTCGATCGCGATCGACTATGTCGCGGGAATCTGGATCGAACGCTCCGCGGGAGCACGTCGAAGGGCCCTGCTCGTCGTGAGCATCGTCGCGAACGTGGGCCTGCTCGCGTTCTTCAAGTACTTCGGTTTCCTCGACGAGAACCTCGCCGCCCTGGCCTCGCTGCTTGGCTGGCACTATGGCGTCTCGACGCTCGCGATCGCGCTGCCCATCGGCCTGTCCTTCCACACGTTCCAGGCCATGGCGTACACCATCGAGGTGTACCGCGGAAACCAGCCGGCCGAGCGGCACTTCGGGCGGTATGCGCTCTACGTGATGTTCTTTCCGCAGCTGGTCGCCGGGCCGATCGAGCGGCCCCAGAACCTGCTGCACCAGTTTCGCCAGGTCCACCGTCCCGACGCCGCCCGCTGGCGCTCCGGCCTGCAACTGATGCTCTGGGGCCTGTTCAAGAAAGTCGCCGTCGCCGACCAGGTTGCGCCGGTGGTCAATGCCGTCTATGCGGCACCCACCCAGTTCAGCGGCCCTCTCCTGGTTCTCGCGACCTTTCTCTTCGCCGTCCAGATCTATTGCGACTTCTCCGGCTACTCGGACATCGCGATCGGCTCGGCACGACTGCTCGGCTACGACCTCATGCAGAACTTCCGCCAGCCCTACTTCGCCCGGTCCATCGGCGAGTTCTGGCATCGCTGGCACATCTCGCTCTCCACCTGGTTCCGCGATTACCTCTACATCCCGCTGGGTGGAAACCGGGTGACGGCCCTGCGCCTGTACGGGAACATCCTGCTCGTCTTCGCCCTGAGCGGCCTCTGGCACGGCGCCGCCTGGACCTTCGTCGCCTGGGGCATTCTCCATGGCACCTACCTGGTGCTTGGCCGCGTCCTGGCGCCATGGCGCGCCCGCCTCGCCACCACGCTTTCCGGCGTGGTGCCCCCTGCCCTGCTGGGCGTGGTCCAGACCCTGTGGGTTTTCGCCTTGGTCCTGGTCGCGTGGGTCTTCTTCCGCGCGAATTCACTGGGCGACGCCGGGTACGTGCTCTCGCACGCACTCCGGTTCGCGCATTTCCGGTGGGAAGAGTTCGCGGCGCTTGGCGTGCCGAGGTTCGACCTCGCGCTGGGCGGGGCGATGATACTGTCCGTCGCGGTCACCGATTGGGTGCTCGCCAATCGACCCGCTCGCGTGATCGCGCTGTGGGAACGCCGCCCATGGCGCTGGGCCTGCCTCGCCGCCTGCTTCTACGCCATCGCCTGTTTCGGGGTCTTCGACAAGGCCCCGTTCATCTACTTCCAGTTCTGACCGACTGCCTACTTCGCGCGCCTGAGGTCCGTCATCGCCCCGTAGACCAGCGCGCCCATCTGCTCGCGGTAGAACTTGCGGATCTCGCCGGGCGCGGCGGTGCCGACCACCACCACGAGTCTTTCCTGCGGATCCACCCAGAAGGACGTTCCGTTGGCGCCGTTCCAGGTGTAGTCGCCCTTGGATCCCGGCGTGGCGGCCAGGCCGTCCTGGAGGCGCACGGCCACGCCCAGGCCGAAACCGTATCCATCGCGATGGGGCTCGGTGCCGGCCACGTTGTTCTTGATCGTGGAACCCAGGTGGTCGCTCGTCATCGCCACGACGGTCTTGGGGCTCAGCACGCGCTTGCCGCCGATCGAACCGCCATCGAGCAGCATCTGGCCGAAACGCAGGTAGTCCGCGACGGTCGAGAAGGCGCACGAGCCGCCGCAGTCGAACTTCACGGGCTTGTCGAGGATGCCGATCCTCTGCGGCTTGCCGCTGATCGGGTCGTTGGGGAGCGGGCGCGCCAGGCGCTTGCGCTTTTCCGCCGGCACGGTGAACGTGGTGTCGGGCATGCCCACCTTGTCCCAGACCGCGGCCTTCAGGAACTCGCCCAGTTGCTGGCCGGCGACCTTCTCCACGACCAGGCCCAGCACATCCGTCGAGAAGCCGTAGTCCCAGACGGTGCCGGGCTGGTAGAGGAGCGGCAGCGAGGCGATCTTCGCGATGAACTCCTCGCCCGTGTAGGCATCGGCCGCCGGGGCCGATCCCGCCGGGTACATCTTGTGCACGGCCGTCGTGCCCCGCCCGCCATAGGTGATCCCGGATGTGTGGCGGAAAAGGTCGTGGATGTAGATGGGCCGCGCCGGCTCGTACTTCACTTCGTCCCCGGACACCACGCCGACCTTCATCTGCGCGAAGGCGGGGTAATACTCGTCCAGCCGGCTCTTGAGGGGCAGGCGTCCTTCCTCGTTCAGCACGAGTCCGCCCACGTAGGTCATCACCTTCGTCATCGAGGCGAGGTTGAAGATGGCATCGAGCGGCATCGGCTCCGCCATCCCCTTGTTGAGGAACCCGTAGGCCTTGTAGTGCACCAGCTTGCCGTCCCGGGCGATGGCCACCACGGCGCCGGGAACGCGGTCATTGGCGATCTCGCGCTCGAAGAAGCGATCGATGCGGGCGAGCCCGGCCGACGAAAACCCGGCCTGCTCGGGCTTGGCGCTGGGGAGTGGCGGGGCGGCGAAGGCGGCGGAGACGAATGCGGCCAGCCCTAGGGCGAACAGGGGATTCTTCACGGTCACTCCTCCATGATGTCGTTTTTGTGGTGCTTCCCGTCCGATGCTAGTGCAAGTGCCGCGGGGGGGCAATCCGGACGCCTCGGCGAAGCGGCTGTCCCGTTCCGCACGGGGGAACCTTGCCCGCCCGCCCCCATCGTCCACTCAAGCGGAAGTGACTTCGTGCCGATAAGTCTCTGGGAAGTTGCATACCGAGGAGGGGAGCCGTGATCCACCTGACCATCGTCAACAAGTTGCGCCTGCTCACCGGCATCTCGCTCGTCATCCTGGCGGCTGTGGCCGGCTACCTCTGCTACTCCCAGTACCAATCCAGCTACGAGCTGCGCAAGATCGCCACGCGCCAGAGCGTGGAGACCGCCCACGGCATCCTCGACTGGGCGCAGAAGCAGGAAGCCGCCGGCACGCTCCCGCGCGCGCAGGCGCAGGCGCTGGCGATGAATGCGATCAAGGGACTGCGCTACTCCGGCAGCGAGTACTTCTGGATCAACGACCTCGAGCCTCGCATGGTGATGCATCCCTTCAAGCCCGAGCTGGACGGCCAGTCCCTGGGCGGGTTCAAGGACCCCGATGGCAATCCGCTCTTCGTGCGCTTCGTCGACGTCGTCCGCCAATCCGGCGCCGGCTACTGGAGCTATCTCTGGCCCAAGCCCGGCGCGGACAAGCCGGTCGAGAAGGTGTCGTACGTGATGGGCTTCCAGCCCTGGGGATGGGTGATCGGATCGGGCGTCTACATGGACGACCTGCGCGCCGATTTCCTGGCGAAGATGCGCGTGGTCGCCGTCGTGGTCCTGGGAGCGCTGCTCGTCACGTTCGTGGTCGGCAAGAGCATTTACGCGAGCATCGATTCGGGCCTGAAGCATGCCATTCGCGTGGCCCAGGCCATTGCCGCGGGGGACATCAGCCATCGCGTCGAGGTGAACACGAAGGACGAGATCGGCGAGCTGCTCTCGGCGATGGACACCATGACCGTCAACCTGAACCGGACCATGAAGGAGGTCCTCGAGGCCGCCGAGGAACTGGCCGTCTCGAGCAGGGAGATCGCCGCGGGCAGCCACGAGCTCAGCTCGCGCACCGAGCAGGCCGCCGCCAGCCTGCAGCAGACCGCTTCGAACATGTCGCACGTGACGGATGCGATGCACGAGGCGTCCAAGGCTTCGCGCGAGGCCGAGAAGCAGGTCAACGCGGCGACGAGCTATGCCTCCGAGGAGGGCGAGGTTTTCAACCGCGTCGTCGCCACGATGAACGAGATCAGCGGCGCCTCGAACAAGATCTCCGAGATCACCGGCGTCATCGACGCCATCGCCTTCCAGACGAACATCCTCGCCCTCAACGCCGCGGTGGAGGCGGCGCGCGCTGGCGAGCAGGGTCGCGGCTTCGCCGTCGTCGCCTCCGAGGTGCGCGTCCTGGCGCAGCGCTCGGCCACGGCCGCCCGCGAGATCAAGGACCTCATCACCACGTCCGTCGCCCGCATCGAGTCGGGCGCTGCCCTCACGGTATCCGCCGGCAAGACGCTCGAGCGCATCGTCACTTCGGTGCACGAGGTCGACGGCTTCATCCGCAGCATGTCCTCGGCCACGCACGAGCAGGCCGGCGGACTGGACGAGGTGAACGTCGCGGTGACCGAGCTGGACCAGACCACGCAGCGCAACGCCGCCCTCGTCGAGCAGACCGCGGGCGCCGCCGAGGGGCTGCGGGAACAGGCGCAGCGCCTGGCCGAGGCCGTGAGCCGTTTCAGGCTCGCCGCCTGAGCACCTTGCCGTTGCGCGCGCCGGCCGGGGCACCCTCGCGCCAGGCCAGCCTGCCGCCCACGTAGACGCCGACGATGCCCAGCGCGGGCGTCGTCGGGGCCTCGAAGGAGGCTGCGTCCTTCACCGTGGCCGGATCGAACACGGTGAGGTCCGCGCGCAGCCCCGCCTTCACGAAGCCCACCTCAGCCAGCCCGAAACGCATCGCCGGCAGCCCGGTCATCTTGTGCACCGCGGTCTCGAGCGGAAAGAGCTTTCTTTCGCGGCAGTAGTGGCCGAGCACGCGCGGGAACGTGCCCCACAGCCGCGGGTGCGGAAAGCGATCGTGCGGCAGGCCATCCGACCCCACCATCGTCTCCGGGTAGGCGAGGATCCGCTCGACGTCGCCCTCGTCCATCGAGAAGTAGATCGCCCCTGCGGGTTGCAGGCGGGCGATCAGCTCGTCCTGGGCGAGGCCCTGCTCCCGGGCCAGGTCGTCCAGGAACCGGCCCGCGGCCTCGGGAACGGGAGTCGACCAGGCCACGAGCACCCGCGAGGCCTGGCGGGCCGAGTCGGCCCGCAGGATGGTCGAGGAAGCCACGTAGGGATAGCAATCCAGGCACACGTCGCCCCTGGCACGCGCGCCATCCACGAAAGCGAGCGTCTCCCGGGAGCGCCCGAAGTTCTGCCGCCCCTGCACCTTGTGGTGCGACAGCACCTGCCGCACGCCGAGCTCGCGGGCGATCGAGGTCACCTCCTCCAGCGCCTCGATCACGCGGTCGGCTTCGTCCCGGATGTGCGAGGCCACGAGGGCATTCGTGCCGCGAAGGGGCGCGAGCACCTGGACCAGCTCGGCCCGATCCGCGGCGTTCGCCGGCGCGTAGAAGGTACCCGTCGAAACGCCCAGGGCGCCGCTCGCGAGCGCCTCGGCCACGTGGGCTTGCATCGCCGCGATCTCGCCGTCTCGCGCGGGCCGGCCCAGTTCGCCCATCGTCACGGCCCGGAGGGTGGTGTGGCCCACCATCGCGGCGACGTTCACCGCGGGGGGCGAGCGATCCAGCGCCTCGAGGTAGGCGGCGAAGGTGTCGAAATGGGGTCCGTCGGGGCTCGCGACGAGGTTGATCGGGGGCACGGCCTGTCGCGCGCCCAGCGGGGCGAGGCTCACGCCGCAATTGCCCGCCACGACCGTGGTCACGCCCTGGCTCACCTTCGGCGTCATCCCGGGCTCGGCGAGCAGCAGCCGGTCGTCGTGCGTATGGACGTCGATGAAGCCGGGCGCGAGGGCGAGCCCATCGAGATCGATCGTGCGCGTTGCGGACGCCTTGTCCAGCAGGCCGACCGAGGCGATCCGATCGCCGCGCAGGCCCACATCGGCGCGCATGGGCGGGCCTCCGCTGCCATCGAACACCGTGGCACCGCGCAGCAGCAGATCGAACATGGCGGCAAGCACTCCGATCGGGGAAGGCCGCCAGTGTGCCGCCTCCCCCTCGGCGAGGCAATTCACGCGCTCCTGGCACCAACCTGGCCTCGGGCGCACCATCCCGGAGCGCAATCCGGGCCGAATGGTGCGGCGATTGCTTGCCTTGACGCAGGCACGTCCCTTGCATAGGCTCTCCCGAGCACGACTCGCCAGCGGCGTTCGTCGCGGCATCCGTTCGATACCGAAAGGCCCACCATCATGAATGCACTGCGTCGTACCCTGGGGCGTTCCCTCGCCGCCCTCTTCCTCGGCGGTTTCCTGGCGATGGGCGGCGGCGCCCTCGCCCAGTCCGGCAAGGTCCTCAAGTTCATTCCCGAGGCCGACCTGCGAAGCCTCGACCCGATCTGGACCACCGCTTACATCACGCGCAACTACGGCTACATGGTCTACGACGTGCTGCTCGCCGTGGACGAGAAGTTCCAGATCAAGCCGCAGATGCTCGACAAGTACGAGCTGAGCGCCGACAAGCTCACGTACACCTTCACGCTTCGCGACGGCCTGAAGTTCCACGACGGCGCGCCGGTCACCTCGGCCGACTGCATCGCCTCGATCCAGCGCTGGGCGAAGCGCGACGTGTTCGGCCAGAAGCTGGGCGACCTCACGGACACCTGGACGGCCGTGAACGCCAAGACCTTCCGCCTGAAGCTCAAGAAGCCCTTCCCGTACGTGCTCGACGCCCTCGCGAAGCCCTCCTCCAACGTGCCGTTCATCATGCCCGAGCGCCAGGCGAAGACCGACGCGTTCACCGCCGTCACCGAGTCCGTCGGCTCCGGCCCGTTCCGCTTCGTGAAGGAGGAATGGGTGCCGGGCAACAAGGTCGTGTTCGTGAAGAACAAGGACTACATCCCGCGCAAGGAAGCGCCCTCCTGGGGCGCCGGCGGCAAGGTGGTCAAGGTCGACCGCGTCGAGTGGATCTACATCCCCGATTCGGCCACGGCCGCGGCCGCGCTCAACGCGGGCGAGGTGGACTGGTGGCAGCAGCTGCCGCCGGACCTGATCCCGCTGCTCGCCAAGAACAAGGACGTGAAGATCGAGAACACCGACCCGCTCGGCTCGATCGGCCTGCTTCGCTTCAACCACCTGCAGCCGCCGTTCAACAACCCGAAGCTGCGCGAGGCCGTGCTCATGGTCGTGGACCAGAACGACTACGCCATCGCCATCGCGGGCGACCCCAAGAACGGCAAGCCCTGCGCCTCGTTCTTCACCTGCGGCACGCCCCTGGCGAACACCGCCGGTTCCACGGTGCTCACCGGCAAGCGCGACCTGGAGAAGGCCAAGGCCCTGGTGAAGGAATCCGGCTACAAGGGGGAGAAGGCCATCATCCTCGACGCCACGGACCAGCCCATCGTGCACTCCCAGGCGCTCGTCACCTCCGAGCTGCTGCGCAAGATCGGCATCAACGCCGAGCTGGCCGCCAGCGACTGGGGCACGGTCATCACGCGCCGCGCCTCCAAGGAGCCCGTCGAGAAGGGCGGCTGGAGCGTCCTGCACACCTGGTTCGTCGGCCCGGACATCGTGAGCCCCGCGCTCAATTCGCCCCTGCGCGGCGCCGGCGAGAAGAGCTGGTTCGGCTGGCCGACCGACCCGAAGCTCGAGGAACTGCGCGACAAGTGGTTCGACGCGCCCACCCTCGCGGAGCAGAAGAAGGCCGCGGAGGAGATGCAGCTCCAGGGCTGGAAGTCGATCCCCTACATCCCGACGGCCCAGTTCATCATCCCGACGGCCTACCGCAGCAACATCTCCGGCATCATCAAGTCGCCGGTGACCTTCCTGTGGAACGTGGAGAAGAAGTAGCAGCGCCCTTCCCGCTCCGCCGGTAACGCCGCTTTGCTCGGTTACGCCCTGCGTCGCCTCGCCGCGACCATCCCCGTCATGGGGGTGGTCGCGCTTTTCGTGTTCTCCCTGCTCTACCTGAGCCCCGGGGACCCGGCCGCGGTCATCGCGGGCGACATCGCGACCGAGGAGGACATCGCGAAGATCCGGGCGAAGCTCGGCCTGGACCAGCCCTACCTGGTTCGCTTCGGCACCTGGATCGCCTCGCTCGCCCAGGGCGACCTGGGCACCTCCATCTTCACCGGCCTGCCCGTCACCACGCTCATCGGGCAGCGGCTGGAACCCACCCTCGCCCTCACGCTGTGCACGCTGATCGTGGCGGTGGCGCTCGCGGTGCCGCTGGGCGTGCTCGCGGCGGCCCGGGCCGGCGGCTGGGTGGACCGCGTGGTGATGGCCGTGTCCGTCATCGGCTTCTCCGTCCCCGTCTTCGTGCTGGCCTACGGGCTGGTGCTGCTCTTCTCGATCCAGCTCGAATGGCTGCCCGTGCAGGGGTATACCTCGATCCGCGAGGGCCTGTGGCCCTTCCTGCGGCACATGATCCTGCCCTCGGTGGCCCTGGGCCTCACCTACATGGCGCTCATCGCCCGCATCACGCGCGCGAGCATGCTCGACGTCCTTTCGCAGGACTACGTGCGCACCGCCCATGCCAAGGGGCTCGCGCCGGGCACCGTGCTCGTGCGCCACGCGCTCAAGAATGCCGCGGTGCCCATCGTCACGATCATCGGCATCGGGATCGCCCTCCTCATCGGCGGCGTGGTGGTCACGGAGACCGTGTTCGCGATCCCGGGCATCGGCCGGCTCACCGTCGACGCCATCCTGCGCCGCGACTACCCCATCATCCAGGGCGTCACGCTGCTCTTCTCGGCGGTCTACGTGCTGGTGAACCTGCTGGTGGACCTGAGCTACGTGCTCTTCGACCCGCGGATCCGCTATTGAACGCGCGCCATGGCTGAAGCCAACCCCGCCGCCGTTCCCCTCATGACGCCCGTCAACTCGGGCACCGCCTGGCGCCGGCTCGGCGCCGCGCTGCGCCGCCATCCGACCGCAATCGCCGGCGGCATCGCGCTCGCAATCATGGTCCTGGTGGCGCTGCTCGCGCCCTGGCTGGGCACCGTCGACCCCCTCGCGCTCTCGCCGGTGAAGCGCCTGAAGCCGCCGTCCGCGCAGTACTGGTTCGGCACGGACATGCTCGGCCGCGACGTCTACAGCCGGGTGATCTACGGCACGCGCGTCTCGCTCACCGTGGGCCTCGCGGTGGCCCTGGCCGCCACCGTGATCGGCCTCGCCATCGGCCTGGTGACCGGCTTCGTCCGCTGGCTCGATGCCATCGTGATGCGCGTGATGGACGGCCTCATGTCCATCCCGTCCGTGCTGCTCGCCATCGCGCTCATCGCGCTCACCAAGGCGAGCCTCACCAACGTGATCGCCGCGATCGCGCTGGCGGAGATCCCGCGCGTCGTGCGCCTGGTGCGAAGCCTGGTGCTCCAGCTGCGCGAGCAGCCCTACGTGGAGGCGGCCGTGGCCTCGGGCACGCAGGTGCCGATGATCCTGCTGCGCCACATCCTGCCCAACACCGTGGCGCCGCTGCTGGTGCAGGCGACGTACATCTGCGCCTCCGCCATGATCACCGAGGCGATCCTGAGCTTCATCGGCGCCGGCACCCCGCCCAACATCCCGAGCTGGGGCAACATCATGGCGGAGTCGCGCAGCCTCATCCAGATCGCGGGCACCCTGCTGCTCTTCCCCGGCCTCTTCCTGTCGCTCACCGTGCTCTCCGTGAACCTGCTGGGCGACGGCATGCGCGATGCGCTCGACCCCCGCCTCGCGAGGCGCCTGTGAGCACGCCGCTGCTTCGCGTCGAGGGCCTGAAGACCCACTTCTTCACGCGCGACGGCGTCGTGCGCGCCGTGGACGGCGTCTCGTTCGAGGTGAATCCCGGCGAGACCCTCGCCATCGTCGGCGAGTCCGGCTGCGGCAAGAGCGTGACCTCGCTCTCCATCCTGCGCCTGCTGCCCACGCCCCCGGCGCGCATCGTGGCCGGGAAGATCGAGTTCGCCGGCCGCAACCTCGCGGACCTGCCCGAGGCCCAGATGCGCGCGATCCGCGGCAACGAGATCTCGATGATCTTTCAGGAGCCGATGACCTCGCTCAACCCGGTGCTCACGATCGGGCGCCAGATCACCGAGACGCTGCGCGTGCATCGCGGGATGAGCGAGGCCCAGGCGCTCGCGCGGGCGCTCGAGTGCCTTCGCCAGGTGCGCATCCCCGAGCCCGAGCGCCGCGTGAAGCAGTATCCGCACGAGCTCTCCGGCGGCATGCGCCAGCGCGTGATGATCGCCATGGCCCTCGCGTGCGGCCCGCGCCTGCTCATCGCGGACGAGCCCACCACGGCGCTCGACGTGACGATCCAGGCCCAGATCCTGGAGCTCATGCGCGCACTCCGGGAGGAGACGGGCGCCTCCATCGTCCTCATCACGCACGACCTGGGCGTCGTCGCCGAGATGGCCCACCGCGTCGTCGTGATGTACGCCGGCCGCAAGGTCGAGGAGGCGCCGGTCGCGGACATCTTCGAGCGCCCGCTGCACCCCTACACGCGGGGCCTGCTCGGCTCGATGCCGCACCTGGGCGATTCGCTCGCGCAGGAAAGGCGCCTTCGCCTGGTGGAGATTCCCGGCATGGTGCCCTCGCTGCGCGAGGCGATGCCCGGCTGCCTCTTCGCGCCGCGCTGCCCGCACGCGAGCGCCCGGTGCCACGCGGAGATGCCTCCCCTCGTCGACTATGCGCCGGGCCACAGCGCCGCCTGCTGGGAATCCGCCGCCTTCCTGGCCGGCCGGGATGTGCCCGCCACGGCCCCGGAAAGCGCCTGATGTCCACGCTCCCCGAGACGGCCACGCTACCCACGCCCGGCAACGTGCTGCTGGAAGTGAAGGACCTGCGCAAGTACTACCCGACGCGCCAGGGCCTGTTCGCCGCGAACGCGCCGAAGGTCCATGCGGTGGACGGCGTGAGCTTCTGGATCCGCGAAGGCGAGACGCTCGGGCTGGTGGGCGAGTCCGGCTGCGGCAAGTCCACAACAGGCAAGCTCATCCTTCGCCTGCAGGAACCCAGTGCCGGCAGCATCCGCTGGCGCGGGCGGGAGATCGCGGACCTGAACGCGGGCGAGATGCGCATGATCCGCCGCGAGCTCCAGGCCGTCTTCCAGGATCCCTATGCCTCCCTCAATCCGCGCATGCGCGCCTCGGACATCGTGGCCGAGCCGCTGCGCAACTTCGAGTCGCTGGACAAGGCCGCGCTCGGCGAGCGCGTCGCAGCCCTCTTCGCCCGCGTGGGGCTTCGCCCGGACCAGCTGGTCAAGTACCCGTACGAATTCTCGGGCGGCCAGCGCCAGCGCCTGGGCATCGCCCGCGCCCTGTCCGTCCACCCGAAGCTCATCGTGTGCGACGAGCCGGTCTCCGCCCTCGACGTCTCCGTGCAGGCGCAGGTCATCAACCTGCTCATGGACCTGCAGGAGGAGATGGGC
>JBGAOO010000079.1:0-13173 GCA_044221765.1 Usitatibacteraceae bacterium
CGCTGAACTACGTGGCGACCTGGAACGCCTCGATGCTGCTGTCGGCGGACCTGCAGGAGGCCGCGGCCGCCGCGCGCGAGAAGCGCCCCCCGGTGTTCCGCGACTAGCCGGGCGAGCGCCTTGCCCCCCGATCCCGAGCGCACGACCTTCCGCGCCTGCCACCTCTGCGAGGCGATCTGCGGCCTGGAGATCCGCACGCGCGGCGAGGAGATCCTCTCGGTGCGCGGCGATGCCGCCGACCCGTTCAGCCGCGGGCATGTCTGCCCCAAGGCAGTGGCGCTCATCGACCTGCAGCGGGACCCGGACCGGCTCCGGGGCCCGGTGCGGCGCGTGGGCGGGCGCTGGGAGCCGCTCGCGTGGGACGAGGCCTTCGCGCTCGTCGCCGCGCGCCTGGCCGAGGTGCAGCGCGAGCACGGCGCCGACGCGCTGGGCATCTACCTGGGCAATCCCAACGTGCACCACCTGGGGAGCCTGCTGCACATGCCCGGCCTGGTGCGGCTGCTGCGCACGAAGAACCGCTACTCCGCCACGTCCGTGGACCAGCTGCCGCACCACGTGGTCGCCCACGCGATGTTCGGGCACATGTTCCTGCTGCCGGTGCCCGACGTGGACCGCACCGCCTACTGGCTCATCCTGGGCGGCAACCCGCTCGCCTCCAACGGCAGCATGATGACGGTGCCCGATGTCGCCAGGCGCCTGGCGGCCATCCGCGCGCGCGGCGGGCAGGTGGTCGTCGTCGACCCGCGCCGCACGGAGACCGCGCGGGCCGCCACGCGCCACCATTTCATCCGGCCCGGCACCGACGCGGCCTTCCTGCTGGCGCTCGTGAACGCGCTCCTCGAGCTGGGCGAGCCGCGCGTGGCCCGCTACGGCGCCCGCCTCGCGGGGCTCGAGGAGGCGCTCGCCGCCATCCGTCCCTTCGGCGTCGAACGCGCCTGCGCGCCCACGGGCATCGAGCCGGAAGCGGTGCGCGCCATCGCGGCCGGGATGCGCGCCGCGCCGTCGGCCGTGGCCTACGGGCGGATGGGCGTGTCGGTGCAGCCGTTCGGCACCACGTGCCAGTGGCTCATCCAGCTGGTGAACCTGCTCACGGGCAACCTGGACGCCGAAGGCGGCGCCCTCTTCACGCAGCCGGCGGTCCCGATGACGGGGCCGGGCACGCGGCCCGGCGGCCCGGGGCGGTTCGCGAGCCGCGTCTCGGGGCGCGCCTCGTTCGGCGGGGAACTGCCGGTCGCGGCGATGGCCGAGGAGATCGACACGCCCGGCGAGGGGCAGGTGCGCGCGATGCTCACGATCGCGGGCAATCCCGTGTCGTCGACGCCGAACGGCCCGCGCGTGGACCGCGCGCTCTCCGGCCTCGCGTTCATGGCCGCCGTCGACCTCTACGTGAACGAGACCACGCGCCACGCGCACGTGATCCTGCCGCCCGCCCCGGCGCTGGCGCATTCGCACTACGACATCGTCTTCAACGCGCTCGCCGTGCGCAATGTCGCGCGCCTGAATCCCCCGGCGCTGCCCAAGCCCGAGGGCAGCCGCTTCGACTGGGAGATCTTCAACGGCCTGGGCGCGGCCTACGCGAAGGCCACGGGGGCCGAGTTCAAGCCCCTGCCCGCGCCCGCGACCGTGCTGGCGGCGGCGCTCGCCCGGGGACCCTACGCGGCCTCGCTCTCGTTCGACGACCTGGCCCGGAGCGAGCACGGCCTCGACCTCGGCCCGCTGGCGCCCTCGCTCCTCGCGCGGCTTGAGACGCCCGACGGGCGCATCGCCTGCGCGCCCGCGGCCTTCGTCGCGGACCTCGCGCGGGTCGAGTCGGACCTGCTCGGTGGCGCGAGCGAGGCGGGCGGCCTGCGCCTCGTCGGCCGGCGCCACCTGCGCAGCAACAACTCCTGGATGCACAACGCGCACCGCCTCGTGAAGGGCCCGCGCCGCGACCAGCTCTGGCTGCATCCCGCGGATGCGAAGGAGCGTGGCATCGCGGAAGGCGATGTCGTGAAGCTCGCCTCGCGCACGGGCGAAGCGCGCGTGGCCGTCCACCTCACCGAGGACGTGATGCCCGGCTGCGCGTGCCTGCCGCACGGCTTCGGGCAGGGGCGCGAGGGCGTGCGCCTGTCGCTCGCGGGGCTGCTGCCGGGCGCCAGCTACAACGACGTGTCCGACGAGGCCGCGGTCGACCCGCTCTCGGGCAACGCCGCGCTCAACGCGCTGCCGGTGCGCCTCTCGCGCTGAGCGGCGGGCGCCTGCCCTTGGCGGTCAGGGCAGCGTGGCGATGATCGCGCTGAACTCGTCGACCAGGGCCACGACCTTGCGCACGCGCAGTCCCGCGCCCTCGACCAGGTCCCGGTACTGGCGCTCGGTGCGCTCGCAGCCGCCGGTGCCGATGAGCATGTTGAGATCGGCCCGCGCGATCGCCTGGTCGCGCGCGTTGGCGCCCACGCGCTCCGAGGCGAGGCGCTCGACCAGGACGAGGCGCGAATGCGGCGCCATCGCCTTCGCGCAGCGGCCCAGGATCGCGAGGCTCGCCGCGTCGTCCCAGTCATGGACGATGCTCTTCAGCACGTAGTCGTCGGCCGCCTCGGGCACGGCCCGGAAGAAGTCCCCCGTGACGATCTCGGCGCGACCCGCCAGGCCCGCGCGCCCGAGCGCCTGCGCCGCGCCGGCCGTGGCATGCGCGAGGTCGAACACGACGCCCCTCGCCGCCGGATGGGCCTCGAGCAGGGCGATGAGCAGTTGCGCGTGGCCGCCGCCCACGTCGACGATGCGCCGGGGCCCGTCGAAATCCACCGCGCGGGCGAGCCGGGCCGCGACGGCGTGGGTGATGCCCGTCATCGCGTGGTTGAAGATCCGCGCGGCGCGCTCGTCGTCCGCCAGGTGGCCGAAATCGTCCACCCCGCGCTGCATCCGGCGGGCGCTGCGGCCGCTGCGCACGCAGTCGGCGAGCTTGCCCCAGTGGGGCCAGCCGGTGCGGGCGCACAGCAGCGACCAGCCCCAGAGGGAGCCCGGGACCTCCTGGCGCAGCAGGTGCGCCTCCCGAGCGAGCATGAAGCGGTCGCCGTCGTGCTCGGTGCACAGGCCCAGGCTCGCCAGCGCCCGCAGCAGCCGGCGCAAGGCCACGGGATCGGTGCCGCAGGCCTGCGCGAGCGCTGCGACGCTGGCCGGGTGCTCCGCGATCCGGTCCGGCACGCCCAGCTCCACGGCCGCGCCGATCGCCTGCGTGGTCCAGCTCGCGTTGATCATCGCGAGCAGCCGGTGGCGCGTGGCGACCGGTTCCTCGCCGGCTCGTCCGGGGGCCGGGGCGTTCATTCGAGGCGGATCCCGTTCTCGCGGATGATCGCGCCCCATTTCGCGTGCTCGGCGCGGATGAACGCGGCCAGTTCCGCGGGCGACTCGAAGGGTCCCTCGAAGGCGTTCGCCGCGAGCCATTCCCGGCCCTCGGCGGAGCCGAGCAGGCGCGCGATCGCCTCGTGCAGCCGGGCGACGATGGCCGGCGGCGTCCCGGCCGGCGCCGCGACGCCGGTCCAGCCGCGGTATTCGTATCCCGCGACGCCCGCCTCGGCCATCGTCGGCACGTCCGGCAGCGCCGCCACGCGCCGGGGGCCCGTCACCGCCAGGGCGCGCAGGCGCCCGGCCTTCACCTGGGGCAGCTGCACGGCGGCGCCCTCGATCGTCCAGGTGACGTGGCCGCCCAGCAGGTCGGAGAGCGCGGCGCCGCCTCCCTTGTAGGGGACGTGCGTCGCCTCGATGCCCGCGAGCCGCTTGAAGAGCTCGCTCGCCATGTGCGGGGGCGTGCCCACGCCCGGTGAACCGTAGGTGAGGTTGCCGGGCTTCGCCTTCGCCGCCCCCACGACCTGTGCCACGGAGACGTACGGCGCAGCGGCGGCGACCGCGAGCACCAGCGTGCCGTGGCCCAGGCCCGCGACCGGCGCGAAGTCCTTGAGCGGGTCGTATCCCGGGCGGGCGAAGAGGTGGGGATTCACCGCCATGGTGCCCTGGTGGATCATCACCAGCGTGTAGCCGTCCGGCGCGCTGCGGGCCGCGAATTCCATGCCGAGGTTTCCGCCGGCGCCGGGCCGGTTCTCGACGACGACGGCCTGCGCGAGCTCGGCCGCGAGCTTCGGCGCGAGCCAGCGCGCGCGCACGTCGGTCACGCTGCCCGGGCCGCCGGTCACGAGGATCCGGATCGGCTTCGCGGGCCAGGGCGCCTCCTGCGCCCGGGCGGCGGGCGCAAGCGCGAGCAGCAAGGCGGCCCCGAGGGCCGCGGCCAGCGTTCTCATGTTCGTCTCCGGTTCGATGTGCATGGGCCGGACTCTAGTGGCGAACCGGGCGACGTGGAATACTCCGGCAGTGCCAGCGGGTTGCAACCGCTGGTTCCAACCCGGAGGCCCATGGACAAGCTGCGCGCCCTGCAGTACTTCGCCGTCGCCGCCCGGGAACGCAGCTTCTCGGGCGCGGCCCGGCGCTTCGAGGTGAGCCCGACCGCGGTGGCGAAGCTGGTCACGGCCCTGGAGAAGAGCCTGGGCATCCGGCTCTTCGAGCGCAGCGCCACGGGGCTCAGCCTCACCGCGAGCGGCGCGGGGTACCTCGAGGCGTGCGCGCCGGCCCTCGAGACGATCGACGACGCCGACGAGCTGGCGCGCGCCGCGTCGGTCCGGGCGAAGGGCCTGGTGGTCGCGGGCGTGCAGCACGTCATCGCGGACGTGGTCCTCGCCCCCGCGCTGCCGCGGTTTCACCAGCGCTACCCGGACATCACGCTCGACATCCGCGACTACAACCGCGCCACCGAGGACCAGCGCCAGGGGGTGGACGTCTTCCTGGTGCTCGGCTGGCCCGAGGTGGGGGACCTCGTGCACCGCCACCTCGCGGCCGGGCGTTTCATCGTCGTCTCCGCGCCCGCCTACTGGGCGGCGCACGGCCGGCCGCAGAGGCCGACGGAACTGGAGCGGCACAACTGCCTGGTGATCCGTGGCGTGCACGGCACGGCCATGGACCTGTGGACCTTCCGGCGCGGGAGCGAGGAGGAGGCGGTCACCGCCAGGGGCTGGCTCATCGCGAGCAACGCGCACCGGGACAGGGCGATCGGGCTCGCGCTCGCCGGCGAGGGCGTCGTGCGCGTGCTCGACTGGATGGTGCGCGAGGAGCTGGCGAGCGGGCGCCTGGTGCAGGTGCTCGAGGACTGGGAATCGCTCGAGGCGCCGCCGGTCAACCTGATGTACCGCGCGAGCGCCCGGCGCATCGCGAGGGTGCGGGCCTTCGTCTCGTTCGTGGTCGACGTGTTCCGCGAGATGGAGACCGCCCGCGGCTACCGCATCCAGTCCTCGGCACGCCCGGACTGGATTCGCGCCCCTGACGGAAGCGCGTCGCGTCGTCTGGCCGCGAGGCGACGGTAGCCCGGCGCGGCCCTTGCGGCCGGCGCGGTAGGATAGCGGTTCGCGGCAGGGGCCGCGCTCGCGAAAGCCGAAGGCCGATGGGCAGCGCAGGGAAGTGGAAGGCGGTCCGCACGGACCGGGAACTGGAATGCCCGGTGATCGACGCGGGCCTTCGCGAGCGGGGCGTGGACCTGGTGACCCTGCCCGACGGCATTGCCGAGGCGGCGCTCGCCGAGGCGGTGCGCGAGGCCGACCTGCTGCTCATGTGCTACACGCCCGTCACCGCGCGCGTGATCGAGTCCGCCACGCGCCTGAAGGGCATCGTGAAGTACGGCGTGGGCATCGACGCCATCGACATCGAGGCGGCCCGGCGCCATCGCGTCCCGGTCGTCAACATCCCGGAATATGCCGAGGAGACCGTCGCCGAGGGCGCCTTCGCCCTGATGATCGCGCTGGCGAAGAGGCTGCGCGCGCTGGGCAAGGCGATGGACGCGGACGGCTGGGCCTGGCCCACCCCGCGGTGGCTCGCGAGCGACCTGGCCGGCAAGACGCTCGGCGTGGTGGGCGTGGGGCGCATCGGGCGCTCGATGGCGCGCATGGCCGGCGCGGGCTTTCGCATGCGCGTGCTGGGCTACGACCCCTCGCTGCCCGCCGGGGCGATGCGCGCGGCCGGCGCCGAGAAGCGCGAGGACCTGGAGTCGATGCTCGCCGAGTGCGACTTCGTCTCCCTGCACTGCACGCTCAACCCCTCCACGCGCCACATCCTGGGCGAGGCGCAGATCGCCTGCCTCAAGCCCACCGCCATCGTCGTGAACAGCTCGCGCGGGGCGCTCATCGACGAGCCGGCACTGGTCCGCGCGCTCGTCGAGGGGCGCATCGGCGGCGCGGGACTGGACGTCTTCAGCCAGGAGCCGCTCGCGCTCGAGGGCCATCCCCTGAGCCCGCTCTTCGCGCTGGACAACGTCATCCTCACGCCGCACCTCACGTTCTACACGCACGAGGCGATGGAGCGCCTGGAGCGCGAGGCGCTCGAGCGCTGCGACGAGATGCTCGAGGCCCGGCCCGTGCGCGTGAAGTCGCGCGACCCGCGCCTGCGGGCGCAGGAGCACGGCGTGGTCTTCGTGGACCCGCCGCAACCGCCACAAGGAGAAGGCGCTTGAACATCGTCTGCCTGGACCTCGAAGGGGTCCTCGTTCCCGAGATCTGGATCGAGTTCTCGACGCGCACCGGCATCCCGGAGCTCTCGCGCACCACGCGCGACGAGCCCGACTACGACAAGCTGATGCGCTTTCGCCTGGACCTGCTCGCCCGGCGCGGCCTACGCCTGGCCGACATCCAGGAGGTCATCGCGACGATGAGCCCGATGCCCGGCGCGCGCGAGTTCCTGGACGAGCTGCGCGGGGCCTTCCAGGTGGTGATCCTCTCGGACACCTTCTACGAATTCGCCCGGCCCCTCATGGCGCAGCTGGGCCTGCCCACGCTCTTCTGCCATCGCCTCGAGGTGGACGCGGCGGGCTTCGTGAACGGCTACCGCCTGCGCATGCCCGACCAGAAGCGAGCGGCGGTGAACGCCTTCCGGGCGCTCAACTTCAAGGTGATCGCGGCGGGCGACTCCTACAACGACACCGCGATGCTGGGCGCGGCGCACGCGGGCTTTCTCTTCCGGCCGCCGGAGAACGTGGCGCGGGAGTTCCCGCAGTTCCCGGTGACGCGCGACTATGGGGCGCTGCGCGAGGCGATCGGCCAGGCGAGCGCGAGGCTCTAGGCGCCCGGCGCCTTCGCGGCGGACACGGCGGTGAGGATGCCCTCCAGGATCGCGAGCGGGGTGGGCGGGCAGCCGGGCACCGAGACATCCACCGGGATCACGTTGGAGACCGCGCCACAGCTCGCATAGCCTTGGCCGAAGACGCCGCCGTTGCAGCCGCACTCGCCCACGGCCACCACGAGCTTGGGGTCGGGCGTGGCGCGGTACGCGATGCGCAGCGCTTCCTCCATGTTCCGCGACACCGGCCCGGTGACGAGCAGCATGTCCGCGTGGCGCGGGCTCGCGACGAACTTGATGCCCATCCCCTCGAGGTTGTAGTAGGCGTTGTTGAGGGCGTGGATCTCCAGCTCGCAGCCGTTGCACGAGCCCGCGTCCACCTGCCGGATGGTGAGCGCCCGCCCCAGCAGGCGCAGCACCTCGTCCTGGATCTCGGGGGCGCGGCTGCGCAGCGCCTCCACGGCCCCGGGCGGCGCCTCGCTCACCAGGCCCGTCCTCGCGATCTGCCTGAGGATGCGGATCATCAGAGGTCCTGCCCCGAGTAGCTGAGGTTGAAGCTCTTGTTGATCAGCGGGAAGTCGGGAACGATGTTGCCGATCACCGCGTGCTCGAGCACCGGCCAGTTCTGCCAGGACGGGTCGTGCGCGTGGCAGCGGCGGATCCTGCCGTGCTCGCCCGCCTCGAGCGCGACGAGCACCTCGCCGCGCCAGCCCTCCACCCAGCCGGCGCCGAAGGCCCCGGGCCGGGGCAGCGGCAGCTCCTCGCGCAGCTCGCCCGCCGGCGCGCCGAGCGCGATGGCGCGCACGAGCCGCAGCGACTCGAGCACCTCCTCGAACCGCACCTGCACGCGCGCGGCCACGTCGCCGGCGGCGTGCCCGGCCTTGCGCACGGCGAGCTCCGTCCAGGGCACCGCGGGGAAGTCCGCGCGCAGGTCGCAGGCGATGCCGCTCGCGCGCCCGGCGAGGCCCGCGAGGCCCAGGGTGCGCGCGAGCTCCGGCGTCACGCGGCCCGTGGTGAGGAAGCGGTCCTGCAGGCCCGCGTGCTCCTCGAAGATGTGGCGCAGCTCGCGCACCTCGGCCTCGATGGCGTGCGACTGCCCGACCATCCGCTCGGCCTGCGCGGCGTTGAAGTCGGCGGCGACGCCCCCGGGGACGATGCGGTCCATGAGCAGGCGGTGGCCGAAGACCTCCGCGCCCAGGCGCAGCCAGTCCTCCTTCAGGCGCATGAACTGCGAGAGCGCGAAGGCGAGGGCCGCGTCGTTGCCGAGCGCGCCCAGGTCGCCCAGGTGGTTGGCCACGCGCTCGCGCTCGAGCAGCAGCGCGCGGATCCAGCGCGCGCGGGTGGGCGGCACCACGCCGAGCAGCGATTCGGCCGCCTGCGCGTACGCCCACGCGTAGGCGACGGTGGAATCGCCGCTGACGCGGCCCGCGAGCCGGTAGCCCTCGGCGACGGTGAAGTCCTCGAAGCGCTTCTCGATGCCCTTGTGCACGTAGCCCAGGCGCTCCTCCAGGCGCAGCACCTTCTCGCCCACGATGGAGAAGCGGAAGTGGCCCGGCTCGATGATGCCCGCGTGGATGGGGCCCACCGGGATCTCGTGGACGCCGTCGCCTTCCACGCGCACGAAGGCGTAGTCGGCGAGCCGGTTGGCGGGGAGCTTCGCGGCATCGAAGTCGCGGCGCAGCGGAAAGGCGTCCTCGGGCCAGGCGCCGTGGCGCAGCCAGGGGCGCGTGTCGGCGGCGCCGGTGGCGGCGAGGCCCAGCAGGTCGAAGAGGGCGCGCTGCATGCGGCCGGCGGCGGCGAAGAGGCCGGAGAGGTCCGGATAGGCCGGCGCGGGCCCGTCGGGCAGCGCGAGCTCCACGATGCAAAGGCCCGCCTGCACGGCGTAGGCGGCGTAGACGCTGTAGCCGCGGTCGTCCTCGTCCTCGTTCCCGGACAGGTCGCGGTGGTCCGCGCCCCAGAGCGAGACGATGCGCCCGCCGCCCTCGCGCGCCAGGCGCGCCGCCTCCGTCCACTGCCACTCGCCCACGCGCGCCAGGGCGACGGGCGCGTCCGCCGCGAGGGGTTGCCAGTCGAGCTTGAGGCCGGGAATGCGCATGGTCGCGGCAGTCTAGCCCAGCAGCTTCGCGGCCTGCGCGTACCAGGCGGCGAGGTAGGGTGGGATGTACAGGCCCAGCATGAGGCCCAGGCCCAGGTGCACGAACACCGGCACCAGCGCCGGCTCGTGGGGCAGCGGCTTCAGGTGCGTGTCGCCGAACACCATCGGCTGCACGCGGCTGAAGACGGCGGCGAAGGCGACGCCCAGGGCGAGCAGCAGGAAGGGCGTGGCCCAGGCGTGCTCGCGCATGGCGGTGGTGAGGATGAGGAACTCGCTCGCGAACACGCCGAAGGGCGGCATCCCGAGGATGGCGAGGGTGCCGACCATGAGCCCCCAGCCCACCGTGGGGCTCACCTTCATGAGGCCGCGGATGTCCTCCATCACCTGGGTGCCGGCCTTCTGCGTGGCGTGGCCGACGGCGAAGAAGATCGCGCTCTTCACGAGCGAGTGCACCGTCATGTGCAGGAGCCCGGCGAAGTTGGCGATGGGCCCGCCCATGCCGAAGGCGAAGGTGACCAGGCCCATGTGCTCGATGGAGGAGTAGGCGAACATGCGCTTCACGTCGCGCTGGCGCGAGAGGAAGAACGCCGCCACCACCACCGAGAGCAGGCCGAAGCCCATCATCATGTTGCCGGCGAAGCGCGAGTCGAGCGCCCCGTCGGCGAGCACCTTGCAGCGCAAGACGCTGTACAGGGCGACGTTGAGCAGCAGGCCCGAGAGCACCGCGGAGATGGGCGTGGGGCCCTCGGCGTGCGCGTCGGGCAGCCAGTTGTGCAGCGGCACCAGGCCGATCTTCGTCCCGTAGCCCACGAGCAGGAAGACGAAGGCGAGGGACATGATGGCCGGCTCCAGCTCCCCCTTCACCAGGTCCAGGTGCGTCCACAGCAGCGCGTTGCCCTCCGCGCCCAGCACGCGCTCGGCGGCGAAGTAGAGCAGGATCGTGCCGAAGAGCGCCTGCGCGATGCCCACGCCGCACAGGATGAAGTACTTCCAGGCCGCCTCCAGGCTCGCGGCGGTGCGGTACACGGACACGAGCAGCACCGTGGCGAGCGTGGCCGCCTCCATGGCCACCCACAGGATGCCCAGGTTGTTGGTGGTGAGCGCGAGCAGCATGGTGAACATGAAGGCCTGGTACATGCTGTGGTACAGGCGCAGCCGCGGCCCGGTCATCTTCCCCTTGTCGCGCTCGATGCGCATGTAGGGCCGCGAGAAGAGCGAGGTGGTGAAGCCCACGAAGGCGGTGAGCGCCACCAGGAACACGTTGAGCGCGTCGACGTGGAACTGCTCGCTCCAGGCGGTGACCGGCCCGTCCGAGATGACGCGCGCGGTGAGCCAGGCCGAGGCGAGGAAGGTGGCGCCGCTGAAGGCCGCGTTCACCTCCGGGGCGCGCTCGCGCTCGCCCAGCAGCCACAGGAAGGGGCCGCCGGCGAGGGGGATGGCGAGCAGGACGAGGAGCTCGACCATTTTCTATTTGAATTCCATGACGGCTCGTTCCTCGATCCGCCTCTTGCTGTCGGCTCGTTCCTCGACCATGGGGTCAGTCTTCCTTGAGCTTCTCGAGGTGGTGGATGTCGAGCGAGTCGAACTGCTCGCGGATCTGGAACATGAACACGCCCAGGATCACCATGCCCACCAGCACGTCCAGGGCGATGCCCAGCTCCACGACCATCGGCATGCCGTAGGTGGCGCTCGTGGCGGCGAAGAACAGGCCGTTCTCCATCGCGAGGAAGCCGATCACCTGCGGCACCGCCTTCGAGCGCGTGATCATCATGAGGAAGGACATGAGCACGCAGGCGAGGGCGATGCCCAGCGTGCCGCGCGCGATCGACTGCGAGAAGTGCGAGATGGGCAGCGCCAGGTTGAAGGCGAACACCACGAGCAGGATGCCCACCAGCATCATCGTCGGGATGTTGATGAGCGTCTCGATGTCCCACTTCACGTTCAGGCGCCGGATGAGGCGGTGCAGGATGAGCGGCAGCACCACCACCTTGAGCACGAAGGTGATGCCCGCCGACCAGTAGAGGTGGTGCTGGCCCGTCGCCCAGGCCACCGTCGTGGTGGAGCCCACGAGCGCGAGGCCCTGCAGCGCGAACAGGTGGATGAGCGCCACGATGCGCCGCTGGGAGAGCATCGCGAAGGCGATGAGCAGCAGCACGGAGGCGAAGAGGTTGAGGACCTGGCCGACCAGGGGCGACATCGCGCTAGGCCCCCAGCAGCAGGTGGACCAGGAGCGCGAGCACCCCCAGCAGGAACGCGGTGGCGAGGAACTCCGGCACCCGGAAGATGCGCATCTTGGCGAGGATCGTCTCCACGAGCGCGAGCGCCGCCCCGCCCACCGCGAGCTTCACCGCGAGCGCCGGCAGCGCCCAGAGCAGCGCCACGTGGTCGCGCGCCTCGGCGATGCCCCAGGGGAAGAAGACCGCCAGGCCCGCGCAGGAATAGGCGAAGAGCTTGAGCGCCGCGGCCCACTCGATGAGCGCCAGGTGCCGGCCCGAGTACTCCAGGATGAGCGCCTCGTGGATCATCGTGAGCTCCAGGTGCGTGGCCGGGTTGTCCACGGGCACGCGCGCGTTCTCGGCGAGCGAGACCATGGTGAAGGCGAGGCCGGCGAAGGCGAGGCTCGGCTGGATGGTGAAGTCGCGGTGCGCCAGGGCCGACACCGTCGTCGCGAGCGAGGTGGAGCTCGAGATGAGCGAGGCGGTGAAGAGCACCATGAGGAAGGCGGGCTCGGCGAGGAAGCCGATGAGCATCTCGCGGCGCGCCCCGAGCGTGCCGAAGGAGGTGCCGATGTCCATGGCCGCGAGCGAGATGAACAGGCGCGCCAGGCCGAACAGGCCCACCAGCGCGATCGCGTCCGCCGCCGGCGCGAGGGGCAGGTTCGTCGAGAGCGTGGGGATGATCATGCAGGCGAGCAGCATGCAGCCGAACACGATGTAGGGCGCGATCCGGAAGAGGGGCGAGGCGTCGTGCGCGATCACCGACTCCTTCCAGAAGAGCTTGTGCAGCACGCGGAAGGGCTGCAGCAGGGGCGGGGCGCCGCGGTTCTGCAGCCAGGCGCGGCACATGTTCACCCAGCCCATGACGAGCGGGGCGCCCACGAGGGCGACCACGAGGGCGGTGAACTGGGCGAAGAGTCCCTCGAGGTTCATAGCTGCGTGAGCGACAGGAGCGCGACGAGGGTGAGGAAGCTGTAGAGCAGGTAGATCGAGATCCGGCCGCGCTGCAGCAGCCCCACCCACCGCGAGGTCGCCTCGACGACCGTGGCGATGCGCAGGTAGACCCAGGCCCACATCGGGTCCTCCACCGTGACCCTGTAGCGCGGCTTCGAGTCGAACGGGGTGGGCAGCTCGCGGTGCATGCGGAAGAAGGGCTCGAAGATCTGGCGGATGGGCTGGCCGAAGCCCTCGGCGGTGTCCTGCATGCGGGCGGTCTGCAGCGGGAAGCCGCAGTCCCACGGCGCGGCCCGGCGCACGCGGCCGTGGTAGAAGCGGCGCACCAGCACGATGGTGACCACCACGATGGCGATCGTCACGAGGAAGAAGAGCAGCGGGCTGTAGGAAGCGCGCTCGGCCGACACGGGCGCGAGCATCAGCCAGTCGCCCGCGCGCCCGCTCTGCGCGAGGCCCTTGCCCACGAGCGTGACGGTGATGGGGTCGATCACCTCGAGCACGGCCACCGGGAAGAGCCCGAGCAGCACGCAGCCGGCGGTGAGCCAGGCGAGGCCCAGGCGCTCCAGGCCGTCCGCGTCTCGCGCCGAGGCGAGCCGCTCCTCGCGCGGGCGCCCCAGGAAGATGATCCCGAAGAACTTCACCATCACGTAGCCGGCCAGGGCCGCCACGACCCCCACGCCCCCCGCGAAGACGGGCACGAGCCTGCCCAGGTCCGGCTTGGGCAGTTCGCCGGGGAAGAGGACGGACGCCCGCCGCAGCCACGCGGAGCCGACGCCGGGGGAC
>JBGAOO010000080.1:0-12857 GCA_044221765.1 Usitatibacteraceae bacterium
AGGCCGCCGGCCTGCGGCAGTCGCTGGAGGAGGCGGGCGCTCGGCTTCGCGCGCAGCTCTCCGCCCTCGACCTGCAACTCGCCACGCTCGCCCAGGAGCGCCTGGAACGCCGCGCGCAGTCGAACGCGATCGTCACGGCGCCGGCCGCGGGCATCGTGTCCACGCTGCTCGTGGAGCCCGGACAGCCCGTGGGCGCGGGCAGCCCGCTGCTCCCCGTGCTGCCCGCCGGCTCGCGCCTGGAGGCGCACCTCTTCGCCCCGACGCGATCGGCCGGATTCGTGCGCGAGGGGCAGTCGGTGCTCGTGCGCTTTCCCGCCTTCCCGTACCAGAAGTTCGGCAGCCACCCGGCGCGCGTCATCGCGGTCTCGCGCAGCGCGGCTCCCGCGGCCGACCTGGGCTTCCTGCCGACCGCCGGCTCGCGCGAGCCGCTCTTTCGCGTGAAGGTGGCCCTCGAGGCGCAGACGGTGAATGCCTACGGCCACGCCGAGCCGCTGCAGGCCGGGATGCAGGTCGAGGCGGACGTGCTGCTCGACCGGCGCCGCGTGATCGAGTGGGTCTTCGAGCCGCTCTTCAGCCTCGCGGGAAGGGCCTAGATGGGCGCCCTGGCGGGCCTCGATTTCGCCGGCACGCGCCGCCTGCCGGTCTACCTGCAGACCGAGGCGGCGGAATGCGGCCTCGCGAGCCTGGGCATGATCGCGTGCTTCCACGGCCACCGCATCGACCTGGCCGGCCTCAGGCAGCGCTTCACCGTCTCGCTCAAGGGCGCGACGCTCGCCTACCTGATGCAGGTCGCCGGCCGGCTGCACCTGGCGCCGCGCCCCCTGCGCCTGGACCTCGAGGAACTGCCGCGGCTCGCCACGCCGTGCGTGCTGCACTGGGACCTGAACCACTTCGTGGTCCTGCGCTCGGCCAACGCGCGCGAGGCGGTGATCCACGACCCGGCCTTCGGCATCCGCCGCCTGCCCCTGGCGGAGGTCTCGAGGCACTTCACGGGCATCGCGCTCGAGCTCACGCCGACCACCGCCTTCCGCGCCCGCGACGAGCGCCGGCGCGTGCGACTTCGCGACCTCACCGGCCCCGTGAAGGGACTGGGCCGCTCGCTCGCGCAGGTGCTCGTCCTCGCGCTCGCGCTGCAGGCCTTCGCGCTCCTCGCGCCCTTCTACATGCAGTGGGTCGTGGACGGCGCCGTGGTCGCGGCCGACCGCGACCTGCTCGCGATCCTGGGCCTGGGATTCCTGCTGCTCGCCGGCGTCCAGGTGGCGGTGAGCGCGGTGCGTTCCTGGGTGGTGCTCTACCTCGGGACGACGCTCAACCTGCAGTGGCTCGCGAACGTGTTCTCGCACCTGCTGCGCCTGCCGGTCGCCTGGTTCGAGAAGCGGCACCTGGGCGACGTCGTCTCCCGGTTCGGCGCGGTGGGCACGATCCAGCGCACGCTCACCTCGAGCTTCGTCGAGGCGCTGATCGACGGCGCGATGGCCGCGGCGACGCTCGCGATGATGCTCGCCTACAGCCCGTTGCTGAGCGCCGTGGCGGTGGCGGCCGTCGTCGCCTACGCCCTGCTGCGGGCGGCCTTCTACTCGCCGCTCAAGCGTGCGACGGAAGAACACATCGTGCACGCCGCGCGGCAGCAGAGCCACTTCCTGGAGACCGTGCGCGGCGTGCAGTCGATCAAGCTCTTCGGCCGCCAGGAGGAGCGGCGCGCGCGCTGGCTGAACCTCGTGGTCGACGCCACCAACCGCGACGTCGCCGTGCAGAAGCTCTCGCTGGGCTTTCGCTCCGCCAACGGCATCGCCTTCGGCGCCGAACGCGTGGCGGTGATCTGGATCGGCGCGCTGCAGGTGCTCGATGCCGCCTTCTCGATCGGGATGCTGTTCGCCTTCCTCGCCTACAAGGAGCAGTTCTCGGCGCGCGTGGCCGGCCTCATCGACAAGGCCATCGAGCTGAAGATGCTCCAGCTCCAGGCCGAGCGCCTGGCCGACATCGTCCTCACCGAGGCCGAGCGCGACCCGGAGAGCGCCCCGCCCGCGATCGCCGAGGCCTCGATCGAGGTGCGCGAGGTCTCCTTCCGCTACTCCGACACCGAGCCCTTCGTCCTGCAGGGCTGCTCCTTCCGCATCGAGCCGGGCGAGTCCGTGGCGATCGTGGGGCCCTCGGGCGGGGGCAAGACCACGCTCGCGAAGATCATGCTCGGCCTGCTCGCGCCGACCGACGGCAAGGTGCTCGTGGGCGGCGTCGACCTGCAGAAGCTGGGCGTGGAGTCCTATCGCCGCCTGGTGGGCACCGTGATGCAGGAGGATCCGCTCTTCGCCGGCTCGATCGCCGACAACGTGAGCTTCTTCGACCCCAGCCCCAGCCAGGAGGCGATCGAGCGCTGCACGCGCCTCGCCGCCGTGCACGAGGACATCGTCGCGATGCCGATGGGCTACCACACGCTCATCGGCGACATGGGGGCGGCGCTCTCCGGCGGCCAGCGCCAGCGCCTGCTGCTCGCGCGCGCGCTCTACAAGCAGCCGCGCATCCTGTTCCTGGACGAGGCGACGAGCGCGCTGGACGTGCAGCGCGAGCGCCAGGTGAACGAGGCGATCCGCGCGCTATCGCTCACGCGCATCCTCATCGCCCACCGGCCCGAGACCATCGCCTCGGCCGGCCGCGTGATCGTGCTCCAGGGCGGGCGCGTGGCGCAGGATCTCCGGCGGGCGGTCGGTGCGCCGGCCTCGCAGGCCGCGTAGGACGCCGACCCGTATAATCCGGGGCTTGCGGCGCAGCTGCCGCTCCCTCCTCGCGCGTTCGCTTCCCCGATGACCTCTTCCTGGATGCTGGTGGCGGGCTTCTGCTTCGCCGCGATGGCGATGCTCGTGAAGCTCGGCAACCAGTACTTCGAGGCCACGGAACTCGCCTTCTACCGCTCGGTCGCTTCCCTGATCTTCATTTCCGGTTTCGTGCTCGCCCGGCGCGAGCGCGTGTGGAACCCGTACATGCCCACGCACCTGCTGCGAAGCGCGGCGGGCACCCTGGGCGTGGCGGCCTACTTCTACTGCATCGCGAACCTCCCGCTCGCCACGGCCACCACGCTCAACTACACCTCACCGCTTTTCCTCGCCGTGGCCACCACCGTGGTGCTGGGGGAGAAGTTCTCGCGCTGGCTGGTGGCGGCCATCCTCACGGGCTTCGCGGGCGTGGCGATGCTGCTGCAGCCCACCTTCGCCGCCGGCAAGGAAGGCGCGGCGATGATCGGGCTCTTCTCGGGCCTGTGCGGCTCCTACGCCTACCTGGGCGTGCGCACCCTCTCGCGCCTGGGCGAGCCCGAGTGGCGCATCCTCTTCTGGTTCGGCCTGTTCGCCTCGCTCGGCTGCGCCGGGTGGCAGCTCACGGTCTCGACCTTCCATCCCGTTCGCTGGGAGAATGCGTGGATCCTCGCGGGCATCGGCCTGCTGGGCACGGCCGCGCAGCTCGCCATGACGCGCGCCTACCGCACCGGCAACACGCTGGTGGTGGGCTCGCTCTCGTACTCGACGATCGTGTTCTCCACGCTCTTCATGATCACGATCTTCGACGACCGGATCTCCTGGCTCGCCTGGGCGGGCATGGGGGTCATCATCGCGAGCGGGCTCCTCGCCCTGCGCGTGGAGAAGAAGGAACAAGTGGAGGAGGCGGGCTTTGAAGGCTGAACTGCTGGTTTCGACGGAGCTGCTGGCCCAGCGCGTGCACGACGCGGACTGGATCGTCTTCGACACGCGCCACGACCTGGCCGACCCGGGCAAGGGGCCGCGGCTGTACGCGCAGTCCCACATCCCCGGCGCGTACTTCCTGCACATGGACCACGACCTCTCGGGCGAGAAGACGGGCACGAACGGCCGCCACCCGCTCCCGGACCTCGCCGCCTTCGCCGCCCGGATGGCCGCGCGCGGCGTGGCCCCCGGCCGCCAGGTGGTGGTCTACGACGAGGGCGGGGGCATGTTCGCGAGCCGCCTGTGGTGGATGCTGCGCTGGCTCGGGCACGAGCGCACCGCGCTCCTGGACGGCGGCTTCGCGCAGTGGGTGAAGGCGGGCCATCCCGTCGAGGCCGCCGTGCCTTCCCCGCGCGCGGGCCAGTTCGAGCCGCAGCCGATGCTGGGCGCGTCCGTGGACGCGGCCTACGTCGGCGCCTTCCGCGAGAGCCCCACGGTGCGCATCATCGACGCGCGCGCCCCCGAGCGCTACAGCGGCGCGCAGGAGACGATCGACCCGGTGGGCGGGCACATCCCCGGCGCGGTGAACCGCTTCTGGCAGAAGAACCTCGGCGCGGACGGGCGCTTCAAGCCGCCCGCGGTGCTGCGCGAGGAGTTCCTCGCGCTGCTGGGCGAGGCCACGCCCTCGCTCGCCGTGCACCAGTGCGGCTCGGGCGTCACCGCGTGCCACAACCTCTTCGCGATGGAGCTGGCGGGCCTCGCCGGCTCGCGCCTCTACCCCGGCTCCTGGAGCGAGTGGTGCGCCGATCCCACGCGGCCGGTCGCGAAGGGCGAGCGATGACGCAGCGGCTCGCGCGCCTTCCGGCGCTCGCCGCCTTCGCCCTCGCCCTCGCCGCGCCCCTCGCCCACGCGCAGGGCGAGACGATCGCCCCGCCCAAGGGCCTCGCGCTCGAGGGCATCCCGCCCATCCCCGCCGAGATCGCCGCGAAGACCGCGGCCTACGGCGAGTTCCGCCCGAGCGCGATGCGCGGCTGGCACCCGGTGCGGGGCGAGATCCTCGCGAGCCGGCGCCTGGGCGAGACCCTGCAGCTGCACCGCGTGGCCTCGCCCGGCCTCGCCCCGGAGCCCCTCACCGAGCTGCCCGAGGCCGCCACGGGAAGCTACGAGCCCATCGCCGGCGCGTACCTGGTGATCTCGCGCGCCGAAGGCGGCAACGAGACCTTCCGCCTGAGCCGCTACGACCCGCAGTCGAGGACGGCCGTGCCCCTGAGCCCGGAAGGCGAGCGGGCGGGCGAGCCGCAGTGGAACCACAAGGGCGATCGCATCGTCTTCACCTCGGTGCCCGTGGACCGCCACAACGCCACGCGCGAGGCGAAGACCACCGTGTACCTGGCGGACCCGCGCGAGCCGCAGAAGGCGCGCGTGCTCGCGGTGCTGCCCGGCGGCGGCTGGCATGACTTCCGGTTCTCCCCGGACGACCGGCGCCTCGCCTACGTGGAGCGCGTCTCGGCCGAGCAGTCGCACCTGTGGGTGATGGAGGTGGCGAGCGGCAAGGCGCGCCGACTCACGCGCGCCGCCGCGGGCGCGGAGCCCGCGTTCTACGACTCGCCCCGCTTCGCCCCGGACGGCAAGGGCCTCTTCGCGATCAGCGACAGGGGCTCGGAATACCGCCACCTCGCGTGGATCGACCTCGCGAGCGGGCGCGAGCAGCCCCTCGCCGCGAACCTGCGCTTCGACGTGGAGGCGCTCGAGCTCTCCGCGCCCGCGCGGCGCCTCGCCTTCGTCACGAACGAGGGCGGCGCCCACGCGCTGCGCTTCATCGACCTGGCCACGCGCAAGGAGCTGCCGCGGCCCGCGCTCGTGAACGGCGTGATCACGGACCTCGCCTGGCGCAAGGACGGCGTCGAGATCGCCTTCACGCACGCCTCGGCCAAGTCGCCCGGCGAGGTGTTCTCCTACGACGTGCGCGCGCACCGCGTGACGCGCTGGACCAACGGCAACAGCCCCTCGCTCAACGCGAGCGAGTTCGTCGAGCCGCGCGTGATCCGCTGGAAGAGCTTCGACGACCGGGAGATCACCGGCCTCTACTACCACCCGCCCTCCCGATTCGAGGGCGTGCGGCCCGTGGCGGTGCTGGTGCACGGCGGCCCGGAGTCCCAGGCGCGCGCCGGTTTCATCGGGCAGAACAATTATCTCGTGAACGAACTGGGGATCGCGCTGGTCTATCCGAACGTGCGCGGGTCCTCGGGCTTCGGCAAGCGCTTCCTCAAGCTCGACAACGGGCGCCTGCGCGAGGATTCGGTGAAGGACCTCGGGGCGCTTCTGGACTGGATACGCCTGCAGCCCGGGCTCGACGCCGAGCGCGTGGTGGTGATCGGAGGCAGCTATGGCGGCTACATGGCATTGGCGGCGAGCGTTCACTATCCCGACCGGATCGCCGGGGCGGTGAGCCGCGTGGGCATCTCCAACTTCGTCACGTTCCTCGAGCGCACGGAGACGTACCGCCGCGACCTGCGCCGGGTCGAGTATGGCGACGAGCGGGATCCGGCGATGCGCGCCTTCCTCGAGTCGATCTCCCCGCTCAACCACGCCGCGAGGATCTCGAAGCCGCTCTTCGTGATCCAGGGCAAGAACGACCCGCGGGTGCCGTACACGGAGGCCGAGCAGCTTGTCGCCTCGCTGCGACGCGACGGCAAGCCCTTCTGGTACCTGCTCGGGCTGGACGAAGGGCACGGGTTCCGCCGGAAGGCCAATGTGGATTTCCAGTTCCACGCCACGGTAGAATTCCTCAAACGCATCCTCCTGAAATGAGCGCGGCGCGATCGGGAAAGGACTGAGAAGATGGCGATGATTTCCGGGATGCGCATCGAACTGGGGCACCCCGGCGATGCGCACGAGATCTCGAAGCTCTCCTCCATCGCCATCGAGCAGGGGCTGCGCCAGACATGGACGGCGCACCGCGTGCGCAACGCGCTCGAGGACGTCGAGACCAACGTGGCCGTCGCCCGCGACGGCGCGCGCGTGGTGGGCTTCGGCATCATGACGTACGCCGACGCCTCGGCGCACCTGAACCTGCTCGCCGTCGACGCGGCCTACCGCCGCCGGGGCATCGGCTCGGCCCTGCTCGCCTGGCTGGAGAAGTGCGCGCGCACCGCGGGCCTCGCCGTCGTGAAGGCGGAGGTGCGCTTCGAGAACCCCGCCGGCCGCGCCTTCTACCGCGCCAACGGCTTCGCCGAGGGCGAGCGCCTGGTGGGCTACTACCAGGGCATCGAGGACGCGCTGCGGCTGCAGAAGCGGGTCTACACGCCGTCCTGATGCAAGGCGGGCGCGCCGCAAGCCGCGCGCTCGCCCTTCCCGAAAGCGGCCTGCCGTGGCCCATGCCGTCCTGATCCTCCACGCCTGCTTCGTGCTCTTCGTCGTGGGCGGCCTCCTCGCCACGTGGGCCGGCGCGCTGCGGGGCCGGCCCTGGGCGCGCAACCCGTGGTTCCGGGGCCTGCACCTGGCCGCCATCGCCTTCGTGGCGATCCAATCCCTGCTGGGCTACACCTGCCCGCTCACGATCTGGGAAGACGCGCTGCGGGGCGTGGCGACGCAGGAGGACTGGATCGAGCGGTGGGTGCGGGCGATCCTCTACTGGAACCTGCCGCGGTGGGCGTTCACGGCGATGTACGTGGGATTCGCGGCGCTGGTGGCGGGGACGTGGTGGCTCGTTCCGCCGCGGCCCGGGCGGAGCTAGAGGCCGAGGGCTGCCCAGTCGCGGGCGCGGATGGCGCGCACGATCTCGTCGCGGCGGCGAAGCTGCGTCTCGGCGTGCAGCGCGTCGCCTGTCGACTTGCGCACGACCTCATCGACCGACTTCGCATCGCAGACCCCGGTCCACATGCAGGCATCGTCCGCCAAGCGGCTGCGCGGTCCGCAATCCGCGCCCAGCGAGCAGGCGGCGATCGTCCACGCGAGCATCTCGTCGCTCCACTGGTCCAGGTTGTCCGCGGGATCCCCGGGCCCGGCCGAGAAGCGCATGGGCCCGACGTGCACGCGCGCCATCACCGCGGCGACCAGTGCCATCGACTCGATGTCGCCGCTTTCGAGGACCTCGCGGGCAAGCTGGCGGTTCTGTGCGAACTGGGCGGGGTCGTGTGCCTTGCCGAGACTCTGCCAGGCTCGCGAGACGAGATCCTCACCCTGCTTCTTCTGCCGCTCCAGCCGGGCCATCTCCTCCGGCGTGAACGGCTTGCGTTCGAAGCCGCGGCAGCCCACGTGACGCCGGCGGAAGGCGTCGACCCGCGACTGGTAGGCCTCGCTCGCCGCCCAGCCCCGGCCAGCCAGCTGCTCCAGTTCCGCGAGACCGTAGCGAGCGACACCGAAGCAGTCGCGCTGGATTTCGTCGGCAAGGTAGGTGAAGGCGCCACCGCCGGTCCCGAGCGCGCGCTCGAACGCCACCCGGCGGTCGGCGACCTGCCGCACCTTGTGGGCGGCCACGGAGAGGGAATCGTGCGGCTGCCACTCGGTGGATGCCGTGGGGGCCGTGCCGGATGAAGCGGGGACCGGAGCCGGCGCCGCGCTTCCCGGAGCCGGCTGGACCGATATTCGCGACGCCGCCGCCATGTCCCCGGCCTGTCCCGTCCCGCTATCGAAAAGGTAGAAGGCGAAGGCGCCCGCGAGCAGCAGGACACCGAACGCGCCGAGGAAGGCATCGCTTCGGGTCACGGCGCCCGGCGCATGCCCCTACGCGGCCCCCAGCACCACGTTCACCGCCGCCACCAGGGCGCTCATCTTGAAGGGCTTGCTCACGTAGCCGTCGGCGCCGGCGGCGAGCCCCACCTTCACGTCCGCCGCGTCGGCCTTGCCCGTCATGAGGATCACGGGCATGCGCGCGAACTTCGGGTGCCCCCGCAGGCGCGAGAGGATCTGCAGGCCGTCGGCATCGGGCAGCACGATGTCGAGCAGGATGAGGTCGGGCAGCACCGGCCGGTTCACCTCGGTGTTGATCTGCGCGCGGTTGGCGGCGCGGCGCACCTCGAAGCCCGCGACGGTGAGGATCTCCAGCAGCAGGCTGGAGAGGTCCGGGTCGTCCTCGATCACGAGCAGGCAGTAGCGCTCGCCGTTGCGCGGGGGGATCTTCGCCGCGGCGCGCCGCGCGATGGCCACGTAGAAGCCGGCCTCGCGAAGCTGCGCGCCGCCCCCGGTGGCCTCCTTCTGCGCGAGGTCTAGCTGCTCGGGCGTGGGCGCGCGCGGCTGGGCCGGCGCCGCGGGCGTGGGCGCGCGCGGCTGGGCCGGCGCCGGCTGGGTGAAATCGAGGTCGTCCTGTGCGCTCATGGGGCTGCCTTCTTCTCGCCGATGCGGCTCTCCTCGCCCCGCAGCAGCTTCCGGATGTTCGGTTCGTGGCGCCAGAGCAGCACCACCGTGATGGCCACGGTCGCGAGGAAGTACGGCCCGCCGCCGACAAGGTAGTAGACAGCCGCCGGCGCCAGGAGTGCCGCGAGCACCGCGCCCAGCGAGGAATAGCGGGTCGCCACCACCACGGCGAGCCACAGGACCAGGAGCGAGGCGCCCACCCGCCAGTCCAGGGCGAGGAGCACGCCGGCGGCCGTGGCGACGCCCTTGCCGCCCTTGAAGCGAAGCCACACGGGAAAGACGTGCCCGATGAACACGGCCACGGCGACGATCGCCACCGTGGGCGCGGGCAGCGTGAGGCGCAGGGCCAGCCAGACGGCGAACCAGCCCTTGGCGGCATCCCCGGCCAGCGTGAGCGCCGCCGCGAGCTTGCTGCCCGAGCGCAGCACGTTGGTGGTGCCGGGGTTGCCCGAGCCGTAGGAGCGCGGGTCGGGCAAGCCCATGGCGAGGCTCACGACGACGGCGAAGGGAATGGATCCCACCAGGTAGGCGAGGGCGGCGGCGAGGACCTCTTGCATGTCGATACTCTACAATAAGCGCCGATGGACACCATCTTCATCCGCGAATTCCGCGTCGAGGCCTCGGTCGGCATCTACGAATGGGAGAAGCTCCGGCCCCAGACCCTCGAGCTCGAGGTCGACATCGGCATTCCGGGCCCGGCCGCCGGCCTGAGCGACGACATCA
Organism: Usitatibacteraceae bacterium; assembly: GCA_044221765.1. GTDB lineage: Bacteria > Pseudomonadota > Gammaproteobacteria > Burkholderiales > Usitatibacteraceae > FEB-7. Next base: position 9,747 of record JBGAOO010000080.1, read on the forward strand.
AGGACACCGTGCACTACGGCCAGGTGGTGGAGCGCTTCACGAGCGAGCTGGCCGCGCGCCACTTCGGGCTGCTCGAGGCGCTGGCCGAGCACCTGGCCGGCATCGTGACGGGCGAGTTCAAGGCGCCGTGGGTGCGCATCTCGGTGGCGAAGCTCGGCCACATCCGCGGCGTGCGCAAGGTCGGGGTGTGCATCGAGCGCACGCGCGAAGGCGCCCGGTGAGCCGCGCATGCTGAAGTGGGTGCTGGTCCTCGTCGTGGCCGTGGTGGTGCTCTCGCTCTTCGCCCCGCAGCTGGGGAAGCTGGGGCTGGGCCGGCTGCCCGGCGACATCACGGTGCGCTTCCGCGGCCGCCTGGTGTACCTGCCCATCACCTCCACGATCCTCATCTCCCTGGGCCTCACGCTCCTGGGACGCTTCGTCTAGTCGTCCCCTTCGGGCTGCGTGAACACGCCGCGGTAGGACGTGTAGGCGGAGGCGACAAGCAGCGGGAAGGCGACGAACCAGCCGAGCAGCAGCGGGATCGTCGCGATGACGAAGATCACCGTCATCGCGATGCCGTAGACGAGGAAGGGCAGGAAGTTGCGCAGCGCGGCGAACAGGCTCTCGCGCATCGCCTGCACCGGCGCCATGCCGTGCAGCATCACCAGCGGCGGGGCGAACCAGTAGGCGGCCAGGAGCGGCACGGCGAGCGCGAGCGCGACGAGCGTGCCCAGCAGGAAGGGCGCGAGGAAAGGCCAGAGCTCCTCGAGATCCGCCGGGAAGGCGGCGGCCATCGCCATCTCGTCGCCCTTGAGCAGCGCCATGAGGAAGCCCATGCCGACGAACAGGCCGAACACCAGCAGGATGACGACCTGCCCCACCGTGTAGAGGACGCCCAGGACCGCGAGGTTGCCGGTGTTGCGGCGGAAACCGGCGAGCAGCGTGTCGAGCTCCATCTCCCCGCCCGTCTCGAGGGTGCGGCAGCCGAGCATGATCCCGCCCATGAAGATCGGCGAGACGATGTTGGCCACGAACATGCCGACGAGCGGGATGAGACCCAGGGCCAGGTGCATCAGGAAGAACAGCACGATCGCCACGATCCACATGACGGCCGATTTCGTGAAGAGCGCCCAGGCCTGCGTGATCCAGCCCCAGCCGCTGCCCACCCCGCACGTGCGGCCCGGCACGACGAGCACGGGGGAGCCGGGGTCGTTCGCGGCGGGGCCGGTGGCGTTCATGGGGGTCTCGCTCGGGGGGGATGCCGGGGAATCTACTCCTCGCGACCGACCTCAACAAGGACGGGCGAGAGCGTGCGCACGATTTCCGATGGCGCCATGCCCAGCAGGTAGCCGCGCCGCCCGCCGTTGATGTAGATGCGGGGCAGCTCGAGGATCGACTTCTCCAGGAACACCGGCATGCGCTTTCGCGTGCCGAAGGGCGAGCAGCCGCCCACCAGGTACCCGGAGTGGCGCGTGGCGTCCTCGGGCTTGCACGGGAAGATGCGCTTCGCGCCCGCCACGCGCGCGAGCTCCTTGGTCGAGACTTTTCGGTCGCCGTGCATGAGCACCACGAGCGGCTCGCCCTTGTCGTTCTCCATGATGAGCGTCTTCACCACCTCGTGCTCGGGCACGCCCAGCGAGGCGGAGGACACCGAGGTGCCGCCGTGCTCGACGTACTCGTAGACGTGCTCCGTCCAGGTGACGCCGTGCTTCTGGAGGAACTGCGTGGCCGGCGTGCCGCTGTGCTTCATGGCGATCTGCTCCTGGGTGAGGCCCACGTGGATGCGCGAGCCGAGCTTGAGCCCGGCCCACACGAAGGGCGCGAGCACCGCCATGCCCGCGAAGATGGAGGCGTGCAGCAGCAGGCCCGTCACCGCGTAGAGGATGGCGCGCGTGAAGGCGGAGATGGAGATGAGGGTGGAGATCGTGGCGCGCAGCGCGCTCTTGTCCGAGAGCCGGCCCGAGAGGTACGCGATGTAGATCGGGCCGCCGGCGCCGAACACGGTGGCGATGGCCCCGCCCGCGAGGCCCACGGGCAGGCACCACCAGCGCGAGAGCTTGCCCTTCATCGTCGGGTTCGCCACGCTGTACACGCCCACGACGACGGTGAAGAGGCCGAGCGAGGTCTTGAGCCAGTCCTGCGGCACCTTCACCAGCAGCGTCACGCCGAGCACGAAGCCCACGAACACGAAGGGCAGCAGGTACTTGAGCTCATCGCGGCTCACGTGCTGGCGGCCGCTCGTGCCGATGAAGAGCGCGGCGGACATGTCGAGCAGCACCATGAGCGGCACGAGGTAGGACACGGGCAGGAAGTGCGCGAGGATCGGCACCGCGATCACGGTGGAGCCGAAGCCGCTGATGCCGAACACCGTGTAGGCGAAGAGGATGATGACCGGCCCCACCAGCAGCAGCCAGGGGGAGAGCTCGTTCAGGTGCCCGAGGTCGATCATCCGCGCGGATGGTGCTTCGCGTGCAGCTGCTTGAGGCGCTCGCGCGCCACGTGCGTGTAGATCTGCGTGGTGGAGATGTCGGCGTGGCCCAGCAGCAGCTGCACCACGCGCAGGTCGGCGCCGTGGTTGAGGAGGTGCGTGGCGAAGGCGTGGCGCAGCGTGTGCGGGGAGATCGAGGTGTCGATGCCGGCGCGCGCGGCGTAGCGCTTCACCAGCCCCCAGAACGCCTGGCGCGTCATGGGCCCGCCGCGGTTGGTCACGAACAGCGCGTCGCTTCGCCGGCCGGCGAGGATCTCGGCGCGCGCGAGCTGCGTGTAGCCGCGGATGCGGTCCAGGGCCTCCTCGCCCAGCGGCGCCAGGCGCTCCTTGGCGCCCTTGCCGAGCACGCGCACCACGCCCATGTCCAGGCTCACCTGCTGCACCTTGAGCCCCACCAGCTCCGACACGCGCAGCCCGCTCGCGTAGAGCGTCTCGAGCATCGCCTTGTCGCGAAGGCCCAGCGCGGTGCCCGCATCGGGCGCGGCGAGCAGCGCCTCGACCTGCGCCTCGGAGAGCGACTTGGGCAGCGAGCGGGGCAGCTTCGGGGCCTCGATGTCGGCCGCGGGATCGTCGCGGCGCAGGCCCTCCTGCGTGGCGAAGCGGCAGAAGCGCCTGAGCGCCGAGACGAACCGGCTCGTGGAGCG
>JBGAOO010000081.1:0-12869 GCA_044221765.1 Usitatibacteraceae bacterium
CTGCTCGCCTGGGTGAAGGCCGAGGGCCTCGCGCCGGCCGGCACGCCGCAGCTGGCGCGCTACGACCCGCCGTGGACATTGCCCTTCCTGCGCCGCAACGAGGTGATGGTGCCGATCCGCTAGCGCCCGCGCGGCGGCCCGGCGCTCAACGCGCCTTCGTCACGCGCCAGGCGATCGCCCCGGCGGCCACGAGCATCGCCGAGGCGAGCAGGAACGGCAGGCCGGGCAGGGGCGCCCCCGCGCCGGCGCCGATGGCCTGGGCGAAGGCCACGGTGAAGATCCCGGGCCCGAAGAGCCCCGCGATCGCCTGCAGGCTCGCGCTCGCGCCCTGCAGCTGGCCCTGCTCCGCCGCGCCCACGTGGCGGCTCATGATCGCCTGCGCCGACGGTCCCGCCAGGCCCCAGAGCGCCATCACCGGGATGCCCAGGAGGAAGACCCAGCCCGCCGGCGCGAGACCGTAGACCGCCATGCCCGCCGCGCCGAAGGCGAGTCCCGCGCCGAGCGCCCGGCGCTCGCCGATGCGCTTCACCACGGGCCGGATGAGGCCGCCCTGCACGATCATCGAGCAGATCCCCACGCCGGCGAGCACCAGCCCCACCGCCGTCTCGCCCCAGCCGTAGCGAAAGCCCATGTAGAGCACCGTCACCGCCGGGAAGACCACGTGCGCGAGCTGCATGAGGAACTGCGCCGCCGCCAGGCCGAAGAGCTCGCGGTGCGAGCGCAGCAGCGCGAGCGATCCCAGCGGATTGGCGCGCTTCCACGAGAAGGACGGCGAGCGCTTGTGGGCCGGCAGCGATTCGGGCAGCACGAAGAACCCGTAGGCCGCGTTGGCGAGCGTGAGGGCGCCGGCCACCCAGAAGGGCAGGCGCGGGTCCACCCCGCCCAGCACGCCGCCCAGGGCCGGGCCGAGCGTGAAGCCCAGGCCGAAGCCCGCGCCGGCGAGGCCGAAGGCGGCGGCGCGTTTCTGCGGCTCGGTCACGTCCGCGATGTACGCGAAGGCGGTCGAGAAGCTCGCGGCGGTGATGCCCGAGATCACGCGGCCGACGAAGAGCCAGGCGAGGTCCGGCGCGAGGGCCATGAGGAAGTAGTCCATCCCGAGCCCGAAGCACGAGACGAGGATCACGGGGCGGCGGCCGAAGCGGTCCGACATCGCGCCCAGCAGGGGCATGAAGACGAACTGCATGAGCGCCCAGGCCGTGCCGAACACGCCGTAGGTGCGCGCGGCCTGCGCGGTGTCGCCGCCCTCGAAGGACTCGACGAGCTTGGGCAGCACGGGGATCACCACGCCCATGGCGATCACGTCCACGACGACGAGGATGAAGATGAACGCGAGGGTGGCGCGACGCGGGGGCAAGGGCGGGCCGGGGCAGGCGAAAGCGCGAGTCTACAGGGCGTGCGCCGGGGGCCGGACCGGCGTGGGGCATCTCACCCACCGCGTCTCTCCCGGGAGACTGGCCCGTGGGGCACCTCCCCCACCCCCGGGGGACCGGAAACTTTTCCCTTTTCCATTCATAGGGTTGCGAGATATTTTTTGCTTGGCACGGTGCGTGCAGTAGGAGTGGTACCGAACCCCACGCCGCACAGGAGCCCCGCCATGAAACGCACCGCACTCGCCCTCGCCCTCTTCGCCACCTTCCCGCTCGCCGCGCTCGCCGCCGAACCCGATACCGAGGCCGTCGAGTTCTACAACCGCGGCACGGGCCACTACTTCATCACCGCCTCCGCCGCCGAGGCGAAGATGGTCGACGACGGCAGCGCCGGCCCCGACTGGGTGCGCACCGGGCGCTCCTTCCAGGCCTGGATCGACGCCGGCAAGGCCTCGCCTTCGGCGAGACCCGTGTGCCGCTTCTACTCGCGCGGCGAGAACTCGCACTTCTACACCGCGAGCGAGAGCGAATGCGAGGGCCTCAAGGCCATCGAGGCCGCGGACCGCGCCCGCTCCCTCGCCACCGGCGCGCCCGTCACCGGCTGGATGTACGAAGGCATCGGCTTCTACATCGAGCCCGGCTCCGCCGGCGGCTGCGCCGCGGGCACCACGCCCCTGCAACGCGTCTACAACAAGGGCTTCGAGCGTGGCACGGGCGCGAACCACCGCTACGTGGACGACTCGACCCTGCGCGAGCTGATGGTCGACCGCGCCTGGACCGCCGAGGGCGTCGCCTTCTGCGCGCAGTCGAAGTCCTCCGGCAACAATGCGAACCTGCCGCCCACCACCACCGGCTTCTCCGCCCTCGCGGGCGCCTGGAGCGGGACGGCGAAGTGGGAAACCGGCCAGGGCGCGAGCCAGGTCGAGCGCCGCGCGGCCCTCGCGCTTTCCCTCACCGACGCGGGCGCGGTGAGCGGCGGCGGCGACGGCTGCGCGTTCGTGGGCCAGGTGCAATCGGGCGACGGCTTCCGCTCGCTCTTCGGCGGCACGATCGCCGCGAGCGGCTGCGCCAACGCCGCCTTCAACGGCGCCTACTCGCGCTTCCAGCTCGAGCGCTTCGGCAACGGCACGCTCGCGGTGCGGATGAAGCGCGGGGACAACGCGAGCGAGGCCTCGATCGACGCCGTGCTCACGACGGGCAGTGCCACCTCGCCCACGGGCGGAACCAATCCGGGCACGGGCGCCACGCCCGGCGCGATCGCCGGCGACTGGGCCGGCACCGTGGGCTGGGAAGCCTTCCGCAAGCAAGGGGGCGTGGAGACGCGCCTCATCACCGCCAACCGCGCGCTCACCCTCTCGATCGCCGCGAGCGGCGCCGTGACCGGCAGCGGCTTCGGTTGCACGATCGGCGGGCAGCTCTCGGCGAGCGGCACCGCCGGCGTGTTCTCCGGCCAGGTCACCGCGAGCGGCTGCACCGAGAGCGTCTTCAACGGCGCCTATGCGCAGGTGAGCGTGCATCGCGAGGACGCCGGCCTGGACGTGGAGTTCGAGAAGGAATCCGAGACGGGCGGCGTCACGACGAAGACGAAGGTCGAGGGCGTGCTCGCCTCCGCCGGTTCGACCGGCACGGGCACCGGTACCGGCACGGGCACGGGGACCGGCGGCACGCCGGCCACGCCGCCGGCGCTCGCGGGCAGCTACCAGGGCACCTTCACCGCGGACATCGAGGTGCGCGACCGCTCCAACGGGGGCGACACCACGACCAACTCGGTCTCGAACGCGGCCGTCTCCTTCACGGTCGCCGCGAGCGGCGCGCTCTCGGGCAGCGGCTTCGGCTGCACGTTCGCCGGCTCGCTCGCCGCCACCAACGCGGCGCTCGGTCTCTACGCCGGCACGGTGAGCGCCTCGGGCTGCGCCAACGCGCTGCACAACGGCTCCTACGCGGCATCCGCCCATCGCGAGGATGGCGGCGCCCTCCAGCTCGAGATGGAACGCGAGAGCGAGGTCTCGAAGGTCCGCACGAAGGTGAAGTTCCGCGGCACCGCCGCTCGCACGGGCGCGTGATCGCGTCGATCGCCATGGGCGGGGGCGCGACCGGCACCGGTCGCGCCCCTTGCCTTTCCGCCACGCCTTCCCGGCGGAGGACGCCTGGGACCTAGGTCCCCGTTCGGCTGCAGGATTTGTTGATCGGGGGCAACGAAAGCCCCTTCGCGCGGCGCAGGATGAAATCGATCCTGCCTCACCGAAGGAGGTCGCCATGAAGCCCACCGACCGGGCGAATCCCGCCACCCGCCACCTTCCCCGACTCGCCGACCGCATCCGCGATCCCTATCGCGCCGCCCTGAAGCCGGCCCAGCCGGCCACCTGCCGCGACTGCGGCGCCGTCTTCCACCGGGGCCACTGGAGCTGGGGGCGCCAGCCCGCCGAGGCGCACGTGCTGCGCTGCCCCGCCTGCCTGCGCATCCGCGACCACTACCCCGCGGGCTACCTCTCGCTCAAGGGCGAATTCGCGCTCGCCAACCGGGCCGAGCTGATGGCCTTCGTGCGCGAGCGCGGCGAGCGCGAGAAGAACGAGCATCCGCTCGAGCGCCTGATGGGCGTGGACGAGACCGCGGACGGGCTGCTCGTCACGACCACCGGCACGCACCTGGCGCGCGTGCTCGTGCAGGCGCTCAAGAGCGCGTACGAGGGGCGGCAGTGGATGCGCTACAACCGCGACGAGAACCGCGTGCGCATCACCTGGCGCAAGTGAAGCAAGCGAAGGGGACAGACACCTTCACGTCGTGTCGCCTTCGCGCCACACCTGGCGGAACTTGCCGCTCACGGGATGGGCGGCGATCCTGCCTTTCGTCACGGTGAACGCGACGTTGCCCAGGCCCTGCGCGGCGAGGTAGTCGCGCAGGGACTTTCGCGTGCGCGCGAGCACCTCGCGCCCGCCCGCCTCGTCGCACTCCACGCGCACCGAGAGAGTCGACGCGCCAGTCTGCACGACCTGGAAGCGGTGCACGCGCGCGCCCTCCTCGATGGCGGTCGCGATGGCGAGCGGCAGCACGGACCGCTCGCGCCCGTGCGCATCGCGAAGGCCCAGCGTCTCGTCGCGCCGGCCATCCACGCGCAGCAGCGGGAAGGGCCGCCCGCAGGGGCAGCCGTGCGCGGGCATCGCGACGCTGTCGCCCAGCTCGTAGCGGATGAGCGGCTGCACGCGGTTGGCGAGGTTCGTGAGCAGCACCGTGGCCGAGGGCTCGCCCGGCGGCACCGGCCGGTACTTCTCGTCCACGGGCTCGAGCAGCACCCAGTCCGCGTTCACGTGCAACTCGCCCAGCTCGCACTCGAAGGCGATGTTCATGAACTCGGAGGCGCCGTAGTCGCCGGCCACGCGGCAGCCGAAGGCGGACTGGATCTCGCCGCGCGCCGCCGGCGAGAGCCACTCGCCGCCGTACCAGAGCACGGCGGGCGCCAGGTCGAGCCGCCCGGCCTCGCGCTCGCGGGCCAGCGCGCGCAGCACGCTCGCGTAGGAGGCCACCACCGTCGGGCGAAAGCGCGCCAGGGCGCCGCAGATCCGCCCGATCGGCCAGGTGACCGGGATCACGCAGGAGCGGCGCGCGAAGCCCGGATGGATCGCCCGCAGGCGCTCCCAGCTCACCACGCCCGCGAAGTGCCCCTCGGTCGCGGCGATGAGCGCGACCCGGTGGCCGGCGAGCCATTGCCCGGCATCGCCGGCCGGGGCGAGCGCGCCCAGCCGCGTGGCCGCGAGGGCGTCGTAGACCGCGAGCGAGTGCGCGTCCTGCACGAAGAGGCCCGGGACGCCCGTGGTGCCCGAGGTCGAGAAGACCGCGTAACGGCCCAGGAAGGGCTCGCCGATGCGCGCGGGGTCCGCGACGAAGGCCCGTACCGCCGCGAGCGTGACGGCCGGGTCGGTGACCCACTCGTCGAAGGCGGCCATGAGCTCGGCCTTGCGCACCGGCGGCAGGGCCTCGTGGGCGGGCGCGAAGGGCAGGCCCGCGAGACGCTCGCGGTAGAAGCGCGAATGGCGGCGCGCATGCTGGACGATCTCCTCGCGGCGCAGCGCCTGCATGGCGGCGATCGCGGGCGCCCCGCCCACGTGCGTGCACCATGCATCACCCACCTGCCAGGCCCATCGCCAGCCCGCGTCGAGCGTCGTCCAGCGGCCGTGCATCTCGTTCCCCGGTCAGCAGCCTCGGCGGCTATCGTGGGCCTTTCGGACCCCCTCGTCCCCCCCGCCGGTCAACATTCCCCGCAATAGGCTTCCGCTAGCGCTTGAAGTCCAGGGAGATGCGCTCGGGCATCGCCGACAGCACCACCGGCGCATTGGCGGCCTTCGCGGCTTCGTCGAAGGGCAGGTGGATGGCGCCCTCGGCGTCGGCCGCGTACGTGCGCGTGCCCGTGGGAAGACGCACCTCGGCGGTGGCCTTCGAGCCCTTGGGGAAGCCCACGATCGCGCTGCGCGCGGAGGGCGCGAGCATGCGGTACAGGAGGTTCTGCCGCCGCACGGCCTCGTCCCAGTCCGCCTTCATGTCGAAGAGCAGCCGGTAGTCGAAGCGCTGCACCGGCTCGGCGCGCACGTCCACCGAGAGGGTGAGCGACAGGCGGCCCTCGCCCAGGGCGTGCTCGACCGCCGGGTTCTCGTCGGCCAGGGCGCGCGTCACCGGGAAATCGACGCTGCCGTCGGCGCGCGGGCGCACGACGATGGGCCCCGACTTCGCGCGGATCGTGAGGCTCACGCTCTCGGGCTTCACCGCGGGATCCTTCGGCTGGACCTTGGCCGTGGCGACGATGTACTTCAGGTCCTTCAGCCTCGCGAAGGGCTCGAGCGCGTCGTAGAAGTTCCGGTATTCGGCACCGTGCGCCGCGGCGGCGAGGCACAGGCAGGCAAACGCGAGGGATCGGCCTGGTGTCTTCATGGTGGTCATGATAGTCGAAGGGGACAGACACCTTCAGCCGACACCTTCAGCCACACCTTCAGCCCGGTGTTGCGCGAATGCGACGCTCGACTGAAGGTGTCTGTCCCCTACCTTTGATGCGGCGGGCGCGCCGCGCGGATTCGGTCCCGCTCGCCTGGTGTAGACTGCGCCGCATCCGACCCGGACCCCGCCGCCTTCCGTGAGACGCGCGCCCCTCGCCTTCCTGCTCGCCTTCCTGCTGCTCGCCTTCCAGCAGCAGGTGGCGGTGCACGCGCTCGAGCACCGGCCGGTGCAGGTCGAGACGGGCTTCACCGCCCCCGCCGAACCCTCGGCGCCGTGCGCCACCTGCGAGCTGCTCGCCTCGGGCGCGGACAGCGTCGCCGCCTCCGCCTTCGTCTCCCCCGCGTTCGCCGGGCCCTACGGCTTCGCGACCATCGCGTTCCGCTCGCGCGCCGTCGCGGCGCCGGCCGCCTACGCCTCCCGCGCGCCACCCGAACTCCGCTGAAGTGAATTGATCCTTCGAGGCCGTCCGCCTGGCGGGCGGCCGTGGTCGTTCCCTTTTTTCAGAGGAGTTCCCCCCTTGAACAGGCCCTTCCTCGTGCCCGGCGCCCTCGCGCTGGCACTCGCTGTGCATCCCGCGGCCCGCGCGGCCGACCCGGCCGACCTGGCCGAGATCCCCGGCCGACCTGGCCGAGATCCGCGAGCAGATCCGCTCGCTCAGGCAATCCTACGAATCGCGCCTCGAAGCCCTGGAGAAACGCCTCCAGGAAGCGGAAGCGCGAAACGCCACCGCGCGGAGCGCCCCGCCCCCGGCGGCCCCGCTGGCCGTGGCGGCACCCGCGCCCGTCACGGGTGGCGCGACCGGCGCGAACGCCTTCAACCCGGCCATCTCCCTCGTCCTGCAGGGCCACTACGCGAATCTCTCGCGCGACCCGGCGCGATACGCGATCCACGGCTTCGCCCCCGGCGGCGAGATCGGCCCGGGCGCTCGCGGCTTCAGCCTCGCCGAATCGGAACTGGGCTTCAGCGCGAACGTGGACGACCGGTTCGCGGGCAACCTCGTGGTCTCGCTCACGCCGGAGAACACGGTGGCGGTCGAGGAGGCCTACGGCCTCGTCACGGCCGCGCCCGCGGGCCTCGTGCCCAAGTTCGGCCGGTTCTTCTCGGGCATCGGCTACGCCAACGAGCAGCACCCCCACGCCTACGACTTCTTCGACGCCCCGCTCGCGTACGAGGCGATCCTGGGCGGCAAGGCGGTGCAGGACGGCGTGCAGCTGAAGTGGCTCGCCCCGCTCGAGCACTACCTGGAGCTGGGCGCGGAAGTGGCCCGCGGCGACGGCTTCCCGGGCACCTCGCGCAACCGCAATGGCGCGGGCAGCACGGCGCTCTTCGCCCACGCAGGCGGCGACCTGGGCGCGAGCAGTTCCTGGCGCGCGGGCGTGTCGTGGCTGCGCACGCACGCGAGCGGGCGCGAGTGGAACGCGACCGACCTCGCCGGCAACGAGGCGCTCCTCGCCTTCGACGGCCGCAGCGACATCGCCATCGCCGATTTCGTGTGGAAGTGGGCGCCGCAGGGCAACGCGCAGTCGACGAACTTCAAGCTGCAGGGCGAGTACCTGCGCCGCCTCGAGCGCGGCGACCTGGCCTACGACGCGGACGGCGCGCTCGGGCTCACGGCCGCCGCGCCCTACCGCGCGACGCAGAGCGGCTGGTACCTGCAGGGCGTGTGGCAGTTCATGCCCCGCTGGCGCGCCGGCCTGCGCCACGACCGCCTGTCCACCGGGTCGGTCGACTACGGGGCGAACGGCGCGTTCCTCACGCTCGCGCCCTTCGCGCCGAAGCGCTCGTCGCTGATGGTGGACTACACGCCCTCGGAGTTCAGCCGCGTGCGCGCGCAGTTCTCGCGCAGCCAGGTGCAGCCCGGCCTCGCCGACAACCAGTTCTTCCTGCAGTACATCCTCACGCTGGGCGCGCACGGCGCCCACCGCTACTAGGAGCCCGCCATGGGTCTGCGTCCCTTCAAGCTCGCGCTGTTCCTCCTCGCCGCCGCCTGCGCGCCCGCGCACGCGGCGCTTTCCATCCTCGCCACCGTCCCCGAATGGGGCGCGCTCGCCCGCGAACTCGGCGGCGACCAGGTGAAGGTGAGCGTCGCCACCACGGCGATGCAGGACCCGCACCACGTGGAGGCGAAGCCCAGCCTCATCGCCCGCGCCCGCGGCGCCGACCTCATCGTCGCCACCGGCGCGGAACTGGAGGTCGGCTGGCTGCCGCTCGTCGTGCAGCAGGCCGGCAACGCGAAGGTGCGCCCGGGCCAGCCGGGCTACTTCGAGGCGGCCGCGTTCGTGCCCACGCTCGAGAAGCCCGGCCGCCTGGACCGCGCCGACGGCGACGTGCATCCGCTGGGCAACCCGCACATCCAGACCGATCCGCGCAACATCGCCCGCGTCGCCGCCCCGCTCGCGAAAAAGCTCGAGGAGCTCGACCCCGCCAATGCCGCGTTCTACCGGGCACGCCACGCGGCCTTCGCGGCGAAGTGGGCCACCGCGCTCGCGGGCTGGGAGCGCGAAGCGGCGCCGCTCCGGGGCGCGGCCGTGGTCGTGCAGCACAAGGGCTTTCCCTACCTGCTCGACTGGCTGGGCATGAAGGAGGTGGCCGCGCTCGAGCCCAAGCCGGGCATCGAGCCCACCACCGCGCACCTGTCGCAGGTGCTCGCGATCGTGAAGCAGCAGCCGGTGAGGATGGTGCTGCGCGCGGCCTACCAGGGCGACCGCGCCTCGCAGTGGATCGCCGAGCGCGCGAAGCTGAACGCCGTCGCCCTGCCCTTCACGGTGGGCGGCACCGAGGGCGCGAAGGACCTCTACGGCCTCTTCGACGACACGGTGAAGCGCCTGCTGAAGGGCCTCACGTGAACTGGGAGGCGCTCGATCCCTCGATCCTCGGGCCCGCGCTCGCGGCGGGCCTGCTGGTCACCGCGACGCACGTGCCCCTGGGCACGCAGGTGCTCCTGCGCGGCATCGTCTTCATCGACATCGCCATCGCGCAGATCGCCGGCTGCGGCGTGATCCTCGCCGACAAGCTCGGCTTCGAGGCCGAGGGCGTGGCCGCCCAGGTCGCGGCGCTCTTCGCGGCACTGGGCGGCGCGCTGCTGCTCACGTGGACCGAGCGCGTGTGGCCGGAAGTGCAGGAGGCGGTGATCGGCGTGGTGTTCGTGCTCGCGGCCACGGGCGGGGTGCTGCTGCTCGCGAACGACGCGCATGGCGGCGAGCACCTGCGCGACCTGCTGGTGGGGCAGATCCTGTGGGCGCAGCCCGCGCGCCTTGCCTGGGCGGCGGCGCTCTACGCGATCGTCCTGGCGCTGTGGTTCGGCTGGCGCGAGCGGCTCGGCCGCGCCGGCTTCTACGTGCTCTTCGCGCTGGCGGTCACGGTGTCGGTGCAGCTGGTGGGCCTGTACCTCGTGTTCGCCACGCTCATCGTGCCGCCGCTCGCCACGCGCGCGATGGCGAGGCGCCGCCTCGCCGCGGCCTGGGCGATCGGCGCGGCCGGCTACGCCGCCGGGCTCGCGCTGTCCACCGCGCTCGACCTGCCGAGCGGGCCGGTCATCGTGTGGTCGATGGTCGCGATCGGGCTGGCCTGGGCCCTCGCCACGCGAGGGGGCGCCCCGGCCGCGGCCTGAACGCCTACCGGTTCCGGCTCCCGCCGTTCGCGAGGACGAGGCGCGCGGCTTCCATGTCGCGGCGATGCTGCTCCTTCGCCTGCGCGATGCAGTCCGCGCGGGCCGACTGGGACGCCCGGCATTCCTTCAGTTCCTCGGCGAGCGCGTTGCGCGCCTCCTTCACCAGCGTCTCGTACTTCAGGCGCGGGGTGTCGGCCGGCACGTACCAGCGCGCGGGATCGCCCTTCTCCGCGTTGAGGCCGACGTGTTCCTCGGTCGATACCGGGGCCGCCAGGGCGAGCGTCGCGGCAAGCGTGCAGGCGGCGGCGAGGGCGGCATGAATCGTCCTGCGGGTGCTTCGGGGGGAATCGCGCATGGGGACCTCGGGAAGTGGGTGGCTGTTGCGGCGGGGGCGGCGTTCGCGCCCGGATCCCAGCATCGCGCAACGACGACCCGCCGTCCGTCCGCCATCGCACACAAAAAAAGACCCGCCGGAGGGCGGGTCGAACAGGGTTTGACAACCCTGGAGGAGAAGCGGGTGGTGCCGGGGGGCGGATCGCGTCAGGGTTTCCGGGCTCCCGGCATCCTCATCTCGAACTTGCGGTGGCAGTCGAGGCAGTAGACCTCGGAAGCCTCGTGCGCCTTGTGGCAGGTGGTGCAGGCGATCTCGCCCAGGTGCGAGACGTGCGGGTTGCGGTCCTCGTGCACGGCGGGTTTCGATTTCGCGACGAGCTTGTCCATCGGCCCGTGGCAGGCGAGGCAGCGCTCGTTGTCGACCTCCGCGCCTTCCCGGGGCACGCCCTTCCCGTGGCAGCCGGCGCAGGCCACCTTGGCGCGCCCGTGGGCCGCGTCCAGCCAGTCGCCCGACGCCCACAGGGCGGAGACCTCGCGCAGCTTCTTCATCTCCGCCGCCGTCGCGGGCAGGGCGATCCTGTCGCCGGCGATCGCCACGCCCGCCTTGCCGCGAAGGACATGGCACGCGTTGCAGTCGAGCTTGCCCTCGCCCGTGGCGTGGGCGCGGTGCAGGCCGGCGGAATAGCCGCTCGCCTCGGCGGGACCGGCCGGGTCGGGCTCGTGGCACTCGAAGCACGCGCGCAGCGTGTTGCCCTTCACCGGCTTGTGCTTCGGGGGCAGCACCTTCTCGAACGTGGCATGGCAGTCCCGGCAGGCGGTCTTCGCCTTCGCGCCCGCCGCCGGCGCGGCGAGCGCCGGCGACGAGGCGACCGCCAGCGCGAGGAGCGCGGCCGCCGCGAGGGCGAAGGCTCTCACGCCGCCTTTTCCTTCCCGGCGTTCGTGCCCGCGACGCGACCGAAGGACACGGCATCGGGAATGGCGTTGCTGCCCAGGCGGTTCGAGCCGTGGATGCCGCCGGTGATCTCGCCGGCCGCGTACAGGCGCGGGATGGGCTTGCCCCAGATGTCGACCACCTGCGCCTTCGGGTTGATGCGCAGCCCGCCCATCGTGTGGTGCACGGCCGGCCACTGCGCGATCCCGTAGAACGGGCCCTCGACGATCGGCAGCATCGCCTTCGTGTAGCCGCGGCCGAATTCCGGGTCCTTGCCGTCGGCCATGTACTGATTGTGCTTCTTGATGGTCTCTTCCAGCGCGGGCGCGTCGATGCCCAGCTTGCCGGCCAGTTCGGCGAGCGTCGCGCCGCGCACGAAGCGTCCCTTGGCGAGGTACGCCTCCACCTCGGCCTTGGTGCCCATCTTCGGGATCATGGCCTCGTGGAAGATGCTGAAGGTGGGCTTCAGGCCCGTGGCGATCTCGGCCTCGGAGACCACGTCCCGGCGCTCGTTCTCGTTCACGAAGCGCTTGCCCTTCTTGGTGACGTACACGATGCCGTAGCCCGGCCCGCGGAACGGATAGACGGCGGCCGCGTCGAGGATGCCGGTCTCGGGTTCGGCGAACGGATAGAGCTGGATGAAGTTCAGCTGCAGCGAGTCGGCGCCGATCGCCTGCGCGTAGGTGATCGTCTCGGCCGTCGCGCCCTTCTGGTTGGTGCAGTTGTAGTCGGGCGTGAGGCGCGGGTTGTGCATCGCGCGGAACTTGAGGTCGGAGCTGAAGCCGCCCGAGGCGAGCACGACGGCGCGCCTGGCGCGGATGTTCACGACCTTGTTCTTGCGCGTGACCTCGACGCCCAGCACCGGGCTGTCGGGATCCTTGCGCCAGATCCAGCTGATCGGGGAATTCAGGACCATCGTCGCGCCGCGCTTGGTGGCGATCTTGCGCAGGGCTTCCGTGAAGCCGCGGCCGACGCCTTCCTCGCAGGTGTGCGTCCGGTAGTTGGTGTGGCCGCCCGTGCGGTTCAGGATCTCGCGCAGCTTGAGGCCGCCTTCCTTCATCATCCAGTCGAGCGCGGGCTGCGCGCCCTCGGCCATCACCTGGATCAGTTCCGGGAAGCCGTACTTGTCGCCGCCCTTGAGCGTGTCGGCGGCGTGCTGCGGGATGCTGTCGTCGCCGAGGTTGAACTTCTGGCGGAAGTGCAGCTCGGAATCGGACGCGGCGTACTCGCCGCCGTTGATGATGGAGTTGCCGCCGTAGGTGGGCATCTTCTCCAGGATCAGCACCTTCGCGCCCTGCGCGGCGGCCTCGGCCGCGGCGGCGAGGCCCGCGAAGCCCGAGCCCACGATGACGACGTCGTAGGTCTCGTCCCACTTGGTGGGCAGCTGGCGCTTCACCGAGCCCTCGGCGGGCGCGGCCTGCAGGTTCATGGCCGCGAGACCCGCGCCGGCGACGGCGGCCGTGACGGCGCCCTTCATCAGGTTGCGGCGCGCGGGGTTGGACGGGGAATTTTGCGATTCGATCTTGTCTTGCGTGCTCATGGCGTGCCTTTCACATCGCCGCAGGAGGAGACTTCACGGCCGCGCTGCTGCGGCCTGCCAGCGGCGACCGGCACGAAGAGTCATGCCCATGAAAAGTCTGCGGC
>JBGAOO010000082.1:0-13593 GCA_044221765.1 Usitatibacteraceae bacterium
ATCCCGTTTTCCCCTTGTAATTCATGGGGCAAGCGCGAGGATTGCATGTTGTTTGTGAGATTTATTCCCATCCGAATAACAAGGCGAGACCCCATGGAACGACGCGCACGCTCGATTCCCATCCTCGTCGGCCTCGTGCTCGCAGCGGGCTACCTGGTGCCGGCGATGGCCAATCCCGCGACGCTCGAGAAGGCCCGGCGCCTGCTGAACGAGAACAACCCCAAGCAGGCGTACATGGAGCTCATCGCGCTCCAGGACACGCTCGCGGGCAACCTCGAGTTCGACTACCTGCTGGGCGTCGCCTCGCTCGACAGCGGCAAGCTCGACGACGCGATCATCGCCTTCGAACGGGTGCTCGCCGTGAACCCCAACCATGCGGGCGCCCAGATGGACCTCGCGCGCGCGTACTTCGCGGCGGGCTCCTACGACCTGGCGGAGGCGAGCTTCAAGCAGCTCGCGCAGAGCAATCCGCCGACCGTCGCCCAGCAGACGATCAACCGCTACCTCGAGGCGATCCAGGCGCGCAAGCGCCAGACCTCGCCGGGCTGGTCGGGCTACGCGGAACTGGGCCTGGGCTACGACGACAACATCACGGGCGTGCCCACCGACTTCGGCGCGGCGGCCCAGCAGTCCTTCGGCATCGTGGGCATCGAGGCCACCGGCAACTCGGTGAAGCGCAAGGCCGGGTTCGGCAACGCCTCGGGCGCGCTCGATTACCACCTGCCGCTCTCGCGCGGCTGGTCGGTGTTCGCCGGCGGCGAGGGCAAGCTGCGCGGCTACCGCGGCGAGAGCAGCTACAACTCGGCGAACGGGGAACTGCGCGGCGGCGGCCTGCTGAACGACGGCCCGACGCAATGGAAGCTCGCGGCGGCCTACGCCGCGTTCAACCAGGACGGCGAGGCGCCCGGCGACCCGCCCCTCACCAACGACAGGCGCACCGCGCAAGTGGCGGGCGACTGGAAGTACCTCCTGGACTCGAAGACGCAGGTGGGCGTGGGCCTGCAGTACGCCCAGGTGCGCTTCCCGTCCAACGACGTCGAGGATTTCGACCAGGTCTACCTCGGCGCGAGCTTCCTGCGCTCCTTCGAGACCAAGGGCGTGCCGCTCGTCATGCTGTCGGCCTTCGTGACCGACGACAAGGCCGTGAACAAGCTGCCCGAGAGCGACATCGACAAGAGCAAGAACCTCGCGGGCATGCGCAGCTACGTGCAGTACGCGCTCAGCCCGAAGCTCAACGTCTTCAACGGCCTGGGTTTCGTGCTGCGACGGGACAAGGACGCCTACGCGCGCTCGACGACGGTGGAGAAGGGCAACGACAAGTTCGGCGAATTCCTGATCGGCCTGAACTGGCAGTTCCAGAAGACCTGCGCGATGCGCACGCAGTACGTCTACACGCGCAATAATTCGAACATCTCGATCTACGACTTCAACCGCGGCGAGCTCTCGACGGCCGTGCGGTGCGACGTCAACTAGGGAGCCCGGTCATGCCCCAGCGCACGAAACTCGCCCAGACGCTCCTGCTCGCCGGCCTGGCCGGCGCCGGCCCGGCCCTGGCGGCCAGCGGCACCTTCACCTTCGTCACCGGCGAGGTGAACGTCCAGCGCTCGGACGGCCAGCGCGTGGCCGTGCAGCGCGGCACGCCCGTGAACCCGGGCGACGCCATCGTCACCGGCACGCAGGGCATGGCGCAGCTCACCATGGTGGACCAGGCGAAGATCTCGCTCAGGCCCAACACGCAGTTCCAGATCGTGCAGTACGGCGACCGCCCCGACGCCGACCAGGGCGCGCTCCTGAACCTCGTGCGCGGCACGCTGCGCACCTTCACCGGCCTGCTCTCGGCGCGCAACCGCGACCGGTTCACGATGAAGACCAAGGTGGCCACGGTGGGCATCCGCGGCTCGGGCAACGTGCTCTTCGCGGGCACCGCGGCCGATTGCGATCCCGACAAGGTCCCGGGCGCCGGGCAGGGCGCCGCCGGCTGCGACATCACGGTGAACCACACGATCGAGGGCAGCCACGCGGTGACCTTCGGCGATTTCCCGGGCAGCGGCGTGCCCGCGCAGCAGGGCGGGGCGCAGACGCTCATCACCGGGCCCGGGCAGACGGTGCTCGTCACCGGCCGCGGCGACGTGAAGTACATCCCGACGCCGCAGTTCATAGCCGATGCCGCGACGAACCCCACGGGCGCGCAGAAGTCCGGCTCCGGCGGCGGCGATTCCTCCGGCGACACGCGCAACTTCGCGCCCAACGACAGCACCGGCGCCACGATGCAGCAGAACATGTCCAACGCGATGCCCGTGGGCAACAACGGGCTGGGCTTCACCTTCGTGGATGCCACCGCGAACCTGGGCGTCGACCCGGCCGACCTGCGCGACATCGTGCTCGCCGGCGGCGGCAGCTCGCTCGAGGGCCAGGCCACCGGGGCGGACGTGACGCTCGAGGGCCAGGCGCTTCGCGCCTACCGCGCCTACAGCGGCTCGCAAAGCGGCCTGGTCCCGACGATCGTGGGGGGCACGGCCCGCGAGGTGCAGAGCTTCGCCGCGGGCGGCACGACCGTCACGCTGGGCCGCTGGGAGAACGCCTCGCTCGGCTACTTCGGCGCGAGCGGCGCCACGCCCCTGGCCGGCAGTGTCCACTGGATCCTGGCCGGCTCGGGCTACCCGACCTACCTGTCGGACGTGCTCACCGGGACGGCGGTGTACACGCTGACCGCGGCCACCTCGCCCACCAACCAGTTCAACACCACGGGCACGCTCGGCTCGGCCACGCTCAACGTGAACTTCACCAACCGCACGCTGAACGCGGCGCTCGCCGTCACGATGCCCACCGCCGGGTCGAACGCGGGCGGCAGCTGGTCGCTCAACGCCCAGAACGTGCCCTTCGCCCTCAACAGCTTCTACGCGTCGACCTCGGACCGCCTGGTCGTGAACAACACGGCGACGGGCGTCACCTCGACCACGAACACGAGCCTCACCGGCAGCATCGAGGGGAGCTTCGTGGGCTCGAGCCTGCAGGCGGCCATCCTCGGCTACGGCATCGCGGACCGCACCGCGGCGAGCAGCGCGAACCACAACGTGATCTCCGGCGTGGCCGGCTTCACGGGTCCGGCGCAGGCGCCTTCCTCGCCCTACCGCGACGGCCTGGTGTCCGACCCGACGGAGAGCCTCGCCGCCGGCGTGACCGGCTTGCGCACCTACGCCACGGTGGACCGGCCCACGGAAGTGATCGCCGACGGCACGGGCGCCGTGACGGAATTCGCCGCGCCGTATTCCTCCCTGGGCGGCCACGCGACCTACGCACGCGGCACGGCCACGGTCCAGCAGGCGGGCATCGACCCGGAGACGGGAATGGTCTGGGGCCGGTGGTCGGGCGGCACGGCGACGGTGAGCGCGAACGGCCAGTCGCAGAACCTGAACCTCGCCAACCGCAGCCTGCATTACATCTTCTCGGGCGCCCAGAGCGGCCCCGTCGCCCTGCCGCTCACCGGCACGGCCGTCTACGACATCATCGGCTCGACGAGCCCGACGGACCTGAGCGGCCACACGGGCACGCTCAACACCGCCACGCTCAATGCCGACTTCACGCGGCGCACGGTCGATGCGGCGATCAACATCTCGATCAACGGGCAGACCTGGAACGGCGTGGCGAACTCCATGCCGATCTACCGCGACCAGTATTTCGGCGCCTACACGCCGAGCACGATTCCCGGGGCGAACTCGACCTCGCAGCTGATCCTCACGTGCGTGCCCTCCTGCGGGCCGAACCTGAGCGGCAGCCTGGACGGGTTCTTCGCGGGACGGACCGGCCAGAGAGCCGGCGTGAACTACAACTTCGGCGGCAACGCCGGGGTGGTGGCCTTCGGCCGGCGCTAGCGGCCGGGCAGGGCAGGGGACAGGCAGCAGGTCCGCCCGAGGGTGGCGGGCCAACCGGGCGGGACCGGCGATGCCGGTACGCCCCGATGGAGGCACAGCATGGCGCATACGACGAAGCACTTCCGCATTCCCCACCGGGCGCTCGCCCTTTCGGTGCTGTTCATCGCGGCCGCGATCTGGTCGTGGCAGTCCGCCTCGGCCCACGCGCAGCCGAAGCCGCGCAGCGTGCCGATGAGCAAGGCGCTCGTGGCGGCCAAGGTGCTGGGCGTCTGCAGCGGTCCGGCGGTCGCCCTGAGCCTGAGCCCCGGCACGATCACGATCCCGACCGCGACCAATGGCGGCGCCTGCACCAGCGCGCCCTTCACCCTCACGAACCTGGGCAGCGTGCCCGTTTCCGTCGGGAGCATCTTCACCTCCTTCTCCTCGGGCTGCGACGAATCCAATCCCCTTTCCACCAGCGGCTGCGCGAACAGCAGCCTGGGCGCGGAGTCCTCCTGCACGGGCAGCGTGAACCTCTGCCCCAGCAGCAACTGCACCGGCCCGCGCACGGGCCTGCTGAGCGTGAACAACGTCACGGTCGGCACGACGCTCACCGCGAACCTCTCCTTCTCGATCGTGGACCCGGCGCCCACGCCCAAGCCCGAGATCTTCGTCAACAACACCTCGCTCAACTTCGGCAACGTCCTGCAGGGGCTCACCTCCACCCAGCAGTCGATCACGGTCACGAACACCGGCAACGCGCCCCTCACGGTCAACGCGACCCCGCCCGTCGGCACCGCGTTCGCGATCACGGGCGACACCTGCACGGGCACCCCCGTCCCCGGGCCCACGGGCAGCTGCGTGATCCACCTCACCTATACCGCGTCCACGCCCGCCAACGGCTTCGAATCCGACACGCTGACGCTCACGCACAACGACCCGAACCCCGCCTCGTTCCAGTTTTCGCCGGTCAACATCTCCCTCCAGGGCAACGGCGTCGCGCCCCCGGGCCTGGTGCTCGGCAGCGCGTTCTTCGGCACCGTGGACTACGGCAGCGTCTGGTCCACGTCCGTCAGCTTCACCAATGCGAACGCCTCCAGCGTGAGACCCATCGGCGTGTCGGTCGTGGAGACCACCACCCCGTTCACGCTGGGCACCGACACCTGCACGGCCCAGCTCATCCCCGCGGGCGGCACCTGCACGGTCGACGTGATCTACACGGCGCCCGCCGCGGGCACGACCAGCCTGGTCACGACCCACACGCTGAGCATGAACGTCGACACCACGCCGCTCGCGACGCCGACGATCGTGAACCTCACCTCGACGCTGGATGCCGAGGCGATCCCGCCCGCGCCGACGATCAACATCACGCCCAGCGTGGACGACGGCTTCGGCAACCTCACCTTCACCTTCCCGAATTCGGTCGTCGGCGTCCCGACGGGCTGCCGGCAGGTCTTCACGTACACGAACGCGGGCCCGAGCACCGCCGTGTTCCTGAACTCGGACCCGTCGAACCCGTTCCTCGCCTGCCCGCCGCCGGTCGGCGGCCCGCCGGCCTGCGCCTCGCTGGTGGACGGCAACGGCAACATCGTGCTGGGCAGCGGCGGCTCCTGCCTGGTCGCCTACCTCTTCTCGCCGATCTCGGGCTTCCAGGCGCAGGATTTCGGCCTCGGCCCGTACGACCCGTTCCGCGGCAGCGTGTACATCAACCGCCTGGGGCTGCTCGGCACGGCACCGGCGCGATCATCGACTTCAATCCAGCTCGCTCGCCTTCGGCTCGCAGGTCATCAACACCACCTCCGCCCCGCAGGTCGTCACGGTGTCGAACACGGGGACGCTGCCGCTCACGATCTTCAGCATGACGCCGCCGACGGACACGACCTTCACGGTCGCCGCCGACGCGTGCGCGCCCTACCCGAGGATCCTCGCGGCCGGCGGCGGCTGCACGGTGACCTTCCAGTTCGTGCCCGGCGCGGCCATCGCCACGCATTTCTCGAGCGCGGTCTTCAACTCGAACACGGTGCTGAGCTTCTCGCCGACGAGCAACTCGTTCTTCTCGATGGACGGGGAGGGCGTGGCGGTGCCCACGCCTTCGGCGGACTTCTTCCCGATGTCGCTCTCTTTCGGCAACGTCCCGTACAACACGACGGCCGCCGCGCGCAGCTTCTCCTTCGCGAACACCGGCAGCGCCCCGATGACCATCTCGGGCATCGCCGTCACGGGCACCAATGCCGGCGACTTCCTGGTCACGCACAACTGCCCGCTGTCGCCCGCCACGCTCGGGATCAACACGTGCTGCACGGTGAACGTCCAGTTCAGGCCCACCCAGGGCGGGGCGGGTCCCGTGCCGGAGACCGCCTCGGTGGACATCACGACCAACGCGACGCCCGCGGTGTCCTCGGTGCCCGTCGACGGCGTGAGCATCCCGCCGCCGAGCATCACGGCGACGCCGCTGTCGGTGAACTTCCCCGACACCGTCGTGGGCGCCTCCAGCGTGCCGACGAAGATCGTTCTGCAGAACACGGGCACCACGGCGATCATCCTGGGCAACTTCTCGATCAGCGGCGACTTCGCGCAGGCCCCGCTCGGCCCGATCATCCCGCCGGCGACGTTCGCGACGCCCACCTCGACCTGCAACCCGGGGCCGATGGCGATCGGCGCCTCGTGCTACATCGAGGTCGTGTTCAAGCCGAACTCGCTGGGCGCCCTGGCCGGCGCGCTTTCCCTGCCGTTCACCAACGGCGTCGCGAGCCCGGCCGTGGTGCCGCTCTCGGGCAACGGCGTCTCGCCCAATGCCCCGGGCATCGGGGTCTCGACGGACCTGGTCGATTTCGGGTCCGTGCTCATCAACCAGGGCGCCACCCGCCTGGTCACCGTGAGCTCCATCGGCAACGGCCCGCTCACGGTCACGGGCGTGCGCACCCTCCAGCCGTTCTTCTCGGCGAGCACCGATTGCGGCGCCGGCATCCCGCCCGGTGTCTCCTGCACGGTCACGGTCCGCTGCCTGCCGGACTCGCTCACGACGCAGACGGGCGACCTGTACATCGACCACAACGCCACGGGCAACTTCCGGCACATCGATCTCAAGTGCACGGGAGCGCCGCTGCCGATCCCGAAGATCGAGGTGTCCGTGACGGGCGTGGGCTTCGGCAACCAGTCGCTGGGCACGCCGAGCGCCACGCAGCGCGTGACGATCCGAAGCGTGGGCACGGCAGGCCTGTCCCTGCGCAACATCGGCACGCTCCTGCCCTTCGCCATCCAGCACGCCTGCCCGCTCGTCCTGCCGGTCGGGGAGAGCTGCGTGGTGAACGTCTTCTTCTCGCCGGCCGGCTCCGGCCCGAACATCGGCCAGCTGGCGATCGCGAGCGACGACCCGGCCAGGCCGAGCGTCCTCGTGGAGCTGAACGGCATCGGCTGCCGGCCCTATTCGGTCCAGGCCGGGCGTCGCGGCGGCAGCCTGTGCAGCCCGTGAGGCCCTGAACGCGGGCAGGGCATCCCGCCCTGTCCGGCGCGCCGGACACGACCCCCGCCCCGGCGGGGGTTTCTCCTTGCGACTCGCGGAAGGCGTGGGTTAGCATGCGCCGTTACCCGCCGACGTGCGTCCGGATTTCCAGAATCGCCCGAGGCTCCACTCCCGCTCCCGACCCGATGACAGAAGACACCATCCTCGAAACCCGCGGACTCACGAAGGAGTTCAAGGGCTTCGTCGCGGTCGACCGGGTGGATCTCAGGATCAAGCGAGGCACGATCCACGCGCTCATCGGCCCGAACGGCGCGGGCAAGACGACCACGTTCAACCTGCTCACGAAGTTCCTGCCGGTGACGGCGGGGACGATCCTGTTCAACGGGCACGACATCACGAGGGAGAAGCCGGCCGAGGTCGCGCGCCGCGGCATCATCCGCTCCTTCCAGATCTCCGCGGTGTTCCCGAACCTCACCGTGCTCGAGAACGTGCGCATCGCGCTGCAGCGCAACCTGGGCACGAGCTTCCACTTCTGGCGCTCCGAGCGCTCCCTGGACGTGCTGAACGACCGCGCCCTCGCGCTGCTCGAGCAGGTGGACCTGCGCCGGTTCGCGCAGACCAACGCCGGGGAGCTCGCCTACGGCCGCAAGCGAACGCTCGAGATCGCGACCACGCTCGCGATGGACCCCGAGCTCATGCTCCTGGACGAGCCCACCTCGGGCATGGGCCACGAGGACGTGGACCTGGTGAAGAACCTCATCAAGGAAGTGGCCAAGGGACGCACGGTGCTGATGGTCGAGCACAACATGGGCGTGGTCTCGGGCATCTGCGACACGATCACGGTGCTGCAGCGCGGCGCGGTGCTCACGGAAGGCCCGTACGCGCAGGTCTCGACCAACCCGCAGGTGATCGAGGCCTACATGGGCACGACGGAGGCCGCCGGCCATGGCTGAGGAGATCCTGCGCATCGAGCACCTGCACGCCTGGTACGGCGAATCGCACATCCTGCACGGCGTGGACCTGGCCGTGCACAAGGGCGAGGTGGTCACGCTGCTCGGGCGCAACGGCTCCGGGCGCACGACGACGCTCAAGTCGATCCTGGGCCTGGTGGGCCGCCGCGCCGGCTCGATCGTGGTGAACGGGCAGGAGACCGTGTCCTGGCCCACCCACCGCATCGCGCACCTGGGGCTCGGCTACTGCCCGGAGGAGCGCGCCATCTTCTCCAGCCTGTCGGTCGAGGAGAACCTCATGCTGCCGCCGCGGATCGCGGACGGGGGCATGAGCGTGGAGGAGATCTACGAGATGTTCCCGAACCTGCGCGAGCGCCGCAAGACCGCGCAGGGGACCAAGCTCTCGGGAGGCGAACAGCAGATGCTCGCGATGGCGCGCATCCTGCGCACCGGCGCCCAGCTGCTGCTGCTCGACGAGATCACCGAGGGGCTTGCCCCGGTGATCGTCCAGGCCCTGGGCCGGATCATCGTCAAGCTCAAGGAAAGAGGCTTCACCATCGTGCTGGTCGAGCAGAACTTCCGCTTCGCGGCCCCGCTCGCCGACCGGTTCTACGTGATGGAGCACGGCAAGATCGCGGAGACCTTCTCCGCGTCGGAACTCGACACGAAGACGCAGATGCTTCACGAGTACCTGGGTGTGTAGGACCATCACATATATAGAGGAGACTCACCAATGACATTCAAGCGCAAAGTGCTCGTCGCCGCCGCGGCTCTCGCCCTGTCGGCCGGCGCCCAGGCCCAGATCTCGGGCAACGTCGTGAAGATCGGCGTCCTGAACGACCAGTCCAGCCTTTACGCCGACCTCGGCGGGCAGGGCTCGGTGGTGGCCGTGAAGATGGCGATCGAGGACTTCAAGGCCAAGGAGAAGGGCCTGAACGTGGAGGTCATCTTCGCCGACCACCAGAACAAGCCGGACGTGGGCTCGCAGATCGCCCGCAAGTGGATCGACTCCGAGGGCGTCGACCTCATCATCGACACGCCGAACTCGGGCGTGGCGCTCGCCGTCGCCGACGTGGTGAAGGAGAAGGGCAAGGTCTTCATCAACTCCGGCGCCGCGAGCTCGGACCTCACGGGCGCGAAGTGCTCGCCCAACACGGTGCACTGGACGTACGACACGTGGATGCTCGCCAACGGCACGGGCAACGCGATCGTGAAGACCGGCGGTGACTCCTGGTTCTTCATCACGGCCGACTACGCCTTCGGCCACGCGCTCGAGCGCGACACGGAAGCGGTGGTGCTCAAGTCCGGCGGCAAGGTGGTGGGCAAGGTGCGCCACCCCCTCAACACGCAGGACTTCTCCTCGTTCCTGCTGCAGGCCCAGGCCTCCAAGGCCAAGATCGTCGGCCTCGCCAATGCCGGCGGCGACACGATCAACTCGATCAAGCAGGCCTCCGAGTTCGGCATCGTGAAGAGCGGCCAGAACCTCGCCGGCCTGCTCGTGTTCCTCACCGACGTGCACGGACTTGGCCTGGACAAGGCGCAGGGCCTCATCTTCACGGAGACCTACTACTGGGACCAGAACGACCAGACGCGCGCCTTCAACAAGCGCTTCGCGGCGCTGAACGGCGGCAAGTACTCGACCATGGTCCACGCCGGCGTCTACGCCGGCACGCTGCACTACCTGAAGGCCGTGGCCGCGCTCAAGGGCGACGACGGCACGAAGGTCGTGGCGAAGATGAAGGAGATGCCCACCGACGACCCGCTGTTCGGCAAGGGCACGATCCGCGCGGACGGTCGCAAGATCCACCCGGCGTACCTGATGGAGGTGAAGAAGCCGGCGGAGTCCAAGGGTCCCTACGACTACTACAAGATTCGGGCAACCATCCCGGCCGACCAGGCGTTCCGCCCGCTCGACCAGGGAAATTGCCCTCTTGTGGCGAAAAAGTAGTCACTATCGGGAACCGTGATCGAGCGGACGCCCTCCGGGGCGCCGCTCATCACGCCGAGACAGCGACCCAGGACCCATGAACGAGATCTTCGGCGTACCGACGCAGGCCCTGTTCGGCCAGCTCCTCATCGGGCTGATCAACGGCTCGTTCTACGCGCTGCTGTCGCTGGGCCTGGCGGTCATCTTCGGCCTGCTCAACATCATCAATTTCTCGCATGGCGCCCAGTACATGATGGGCGCCTTCGCGGCGTACTTCCTGCTGAACAAGCTGAACCTCAACTACTGGTGGGCGCTGGTGCTCGCGCCCGTCATGGTCGGGATCTCCGGCATGGTCGTCGAGCGCTTCATGCTCTCGCGGCTGTACAAGCTCGACCACCTCTACGGGCTGCTGCTCACCTTCGGCCTGGCGCTCATCATCCAGGGCATCTTCCGGCACGAGTTCGGCTCGGCGGGCCTTCCTTACGCGATGCCCGAGCAGCTCACGGGCGCGCGCAACCTGGGCTTCATGTTCCTGCCGAACTACCGCGGCTGGGTGATCGTCGCCTCCCTGGTCGTGTGCCTGGGCACGTGGTTCGTCATCGAGCGCACCAAGCTGGGCGCCTACCTGCGCGCGGCCACCGAGAACCCCACGATGGTGCAGTCCTTCGGCATCAACGTGCCGCGCATGATCACGCTCACCTACGGCTTCGGCGTGGGGCTGGCGGGCCTGGCGGGCGTCATGGCCGCGCCGATCTACCAGGTGAACCCGCTCATGGGCGCGGACACGATCATCGTGGTGTTCGCGGTCGTCGTGATCGGCGGCATGGGCTCGATCCTGGGCGCCATCGTCACCGGCTTCGGGCTGGGCGTCATCGAGGGACTCACCAAGGTGTTCTACCCGGAGGCGTCCAACACCGTGATCTTCGTGATCATGGCCTTCGTCCTCATGATCCGGCCGCAGGGCCTCTTCGGGAGCCGCTAGGCCCATGTCCGACGACGCCTACACGCCACACGCCTCGCGCGACGACGCGGCCGAGGCGCGGTACCACCGCAACGCGTTCCTCGTGATGACGGCCCTGTTCGTCGTCGCCCCGTTCGTGGTCTACCCGGTCTTCCTGATGAAGGCGCTGTGCTTCGCGCTCTTCGCCTGCGCCTTCAACCTGCTGATCGGCTTCGGCGGGCTGCTCTCCTTCGGCCATGCCATGTTCCTGGGCATGGCCGGCTACATCGCCGCGCACGCGGCCAAGGTCTGGGGCCTGTCGCCCGAGCTCGCCATCCTCGCCGGCACGGGGGCGGCCACGCTGCTGGGCGTGCTCGCGGGGCTGCTCGCGATCCGGCGCCAGGGCATCTACTTCGCGATGATCACGCTCGCGCTCGCGCAGATGGTCTACTTCTTCTGCCTGCAGGCACCCTTCACCGGCGGCGAGGACGGCATCCAGTCCGTGCCCCGGGGCAACTTCCTGGGCTTCCTCGACCTGAAGAACACGCTGGTGCTGTACTACGTGGTCCTCGCCGTCTTCACGGCGGGCTTCCTGCTCATCTACCGCATCATCCACTCGCCCTTCGGGCAGGTGCTCAAGGCGATCCGCGAGAACGAGCCGCGGGCGGTCTCCCTGGGCTATCGCACGGAGCAGTACAAGCTCGCCGCCTTCGTCCTGTCCGCGGGCCTCGCGGGCCTGGCCGGCGCCACCAAGGCCATCGTCTTCCAGCTCGCCTCGCTCACGGACGTGCACTGGTCGATGTCGGGCGAGGTGGTGCTCATGACGCTCCTGGGCGGCCTGGGCACGATCTTCGGGCCCGTGGTGGGCGCCTTCGCCATCATCACGATGGAGAACTACCTGGCCGAGCTGGGCTCCTGGTTCACGATCACGCAGGGCGCCATCTTCGTGGTCTGCGTGCTCGCCTTCCGCCGGGGCATCATGGGCGAGCTCGAGGCCTGGCTGCGCCGCCGCCGCGGCGGCTGACGCGGGCACCGGCCCGACCGGCCCGCCGTGACCGCCGCCCACCCCTTCGAGAAGGACCTGGACCGCAACGCGGCCAATCACGTCGCCCTCTCGCCCGTGGGCTTCCTGCGCCGCGCGGCCGAGACCTACCCGCCTTCACCTACGCCCAGTTCGAGGCGCCGCCGCCGGCGTACGGCGAGCGCCTCGGCGCGGCGCGGCATCGGCTCGGCGTGTGGCGACACGGCGGCGATCGTCGCGCCCAACGTGCCCGCCATGCTGAGGCGCACTACGCGGTGCCGGGGCTGGGCGCGGTGGCTCAACGCGCTAACTACCGCTCCCACGCGCGCGCACCATCGCCTTCTGCCCCCGACCACGGCGGCGCCATGCTCATCGCCGACCGCGAGCGCCGCCGGTGGTGGAGAAGGCGCTGGCACTTCCGCCGCAATCGCCCCTCGTCGTCGACGTCGACGATCCCCCTATCGTCGGCGGGACCCTCCTGGGCGAGGTCACTCACGAGGCCCTGCTCGAGGAAGGCGATCCCGCCTTCGTCCTTCTGCCCGCGCGACGAGTGGGATTCGCCTCGGCCTGCTCTACACCTCCGGCACCACTGGCGATCCCAAGGGCGTGGTCTACCACCACCGGGGCGCCTACCTGAACGCGCTCGGCAATGCGCTCGCCTTCGGCCTCACGCCGCAATCGGTCTACCTGTGGACGCTGCCGATGTTCCACTGCAACGGGTGGACCTACACGTGGGCGGTGACGGCCGCCGGCGGCACGCACGTGTGCCTGCGCCGCGTCGACCCGGCGCTCATCTTCCCGGCCATCGCCCGGCACCGCGTGACGCACCTGTGCGGCGCGCCGATCGTGCTCAACCTGCTGGTGCACGCGCCCGAGGCCGCGCAGGCGCGCTTCGAGCACCGGGTGGAAGTGGCCACGGGCGGCGCCGCGCCGCCCTCGGCGATCATCGAGGCCATGGAGCGCATGGGCTTTCGCGTGACGCACCTGTACGGCCTGACGGAAAGCTACGGGCCGGCGACGCTGTGCGCCTGGCAGGACGAGTGGGCCGGGCTCGGGCTCGAGGAGCGCTCGCGGCTGATGGCGCGCCAGGGCGTGCGCTACCCGACCCTCGAGGACATCCAGGTCGCGGACCCGCGCACCCACGAGCCGGTGCCGCGCGACGGCCGCGCGCTCGGCGAGGTGATGCTGCGCGGCAACACCATCATGAAAGGCTATCTCAAGAACGCCCGGGCCACGCAGGAGGCCTTCCGCGAGGGCTGGTACCACACGGGCGACCTGGCGGTCTGGCACCCGGACGGCTACGTGGAGGTGAAGGACCGGTCCAAGGACATCATCATCTCGGGCGGGGAGAACATCTCCTCGCTCGAGGTCGAGGAATGCCTCTACCGCCACCCGAAGGTGATGGAGGCGGCGGTCGTCGCCTGCCCGGACGACAAGTGGG
>JBGAOO010000083.1:0-14652 GCA_044221765.1 Usitatibacteraceae bacterium
GCCTTCTTCACTCACGCGGAATGGCTGGATCAGGGTTGCCCCCATTGTCCAAAATTCCCCACTGCTGCCTCCCGTAGGAGTCTGGGCCGTGTCTCAGTCCCAGTGTGGCTGATCATCCTCTCAGACCAGCTACCGATCATCGCCTTGGTAAGCCTT
The DNA here is from genome assembly GCA_044221765.1 of Usitatibacteraceae bacterium. Taxonomy (GTDB): domain Bacteria; phylum Pseudomonadota; class Gammaproteobacteria; order Burkholderiales; family Usitatibacteraceae; genus FEB-7. The sequence continues at coordinate 157 of JBGAOO010000083.1, forward strand.
TACCTCACCAACAAGCTAATCGGACATCGGCCAATCCAATCGCGCGAGGCCTTACGGTCCCCCGCTTTCCTCTCTCGAGCACATGCGGTATTAATCCGGCTTTCGCCGGGCTATCCCCCACGACATGGACATGTTCCGATGCATTACTCACCCGTTCGCCGCTCGCCGCCAGGTTGCCCCGCGCTGCCGCTCGACTTGCATGTGTAAAGCATTCCGCCAGCGTTCAATCTGAGCCAGGATCAAACTCTTCAGTTCAATCCATCAAAACTCACAAAGAATCACATGGATTCCAAGTGAGTACTGCAAGATGCTTATCTCTCCCGGCTTCCTCCCCCCGCCTTTCGGCTTCAGGATTCCACCGGCGCGCACCCACAGCACCCACCATCTATCGGCTGTAACTTTTTAAAGAGCGAAAGCGAGTCCCTTGACGAGCGAAAGGCCGTAAGGGATTTGGTTGCGGGGGCAGGATTTGAACCTGCGACCTTCGGGTTATGAGCCCGACGAGCTGCCAGACTGCTCCACCCCGCGCCCGATTCGAACCCCGGTTTCCTGCCAAACTGCAAAACCGGGCGTCGAGAGGGAGAATTATGGCATTCCGTGGGCTTCACCGTCAACCGAAGAACGGGGCAAAACCAAGGATCCTCGGCAAATCAAGGAGCTAGCGACCGATGGCAACCGACTTCACCCTCCTGCAGGCGATCGCACTGGGCTCGCTCGTCGCGTGGGCGAGCGGGATGCGCCTCTATCTCGTCGTCTTCGTGCTCGGCCTGGCCGCGCGGTACGGCTACCTCACCCTGCCGGACGGGCTCGCCGTGCTCTCGCATGCCTACGTGATCGGCGCGGCCGGCCTGCTGCTCGCCATCGAGTTCCTGGCCGACAAGATCCCGGTGGTCGACAGCGCCTGGGACGCGGTGCACACCTTCATCCGCATACCTGCCGGGGCGCTGCTCGCGGCGGGCGTGGCGGGCGAGGACATCAACGCGATCACGGTGGCCGCAGGGCTCCTCGGCGGCACCATCACGGCCGGCACCCATTTCGCCAAGGCAGGCAGCCGCGCGGCGATCAACACCTCGCCGGAGCCCTTCTCCAATGGCATCGCCTCGTTCGGGGAGGACGCGCTCGTCCTGGGCGGCATCTGGACGGCGCTCTACCACCCCGCGGTCTTCCTCGGTCTGCTCGCCGTCTTCCTGGTCGCGGCGGCCTGGGTGGTGCTCAAGCTCGCCGCCTTCGTGCGCCGCCGACTGGCGCGCGAGGAGCCCGCCTAGGCCGGGCGCCGCTCGATGAGCGCCTGGGCGAGCGTGCCGGCGTCCACGTGCTCGATCTCGCCGCCCACCGGCAGCCCGCGCGCGATGCGCGTGACGCGCAGCCCCTTGCCGGAAAGCATCTCGGCGACATAGTGCGCGGTGGCTTCGCCTTCGACCGTGAAGTTCGTCGCGAGGATGACCTCCTTCACGACCCCGTCGGTGGCGCGCCTGAGCAAGCGGTCCAGGTGGATCTCGCGCGGGCCGATCCCGTCGAGCGGGGACAGCCGACCCATGAGGACGAAGTAGAGACCCCCGTAGCTTTGCGTCTGCTCCATCATGAGCAGGTCCGCGGGCGTCTCGACCACGCACAGGAGCGAGGCGTCGCGCCGCGGCGAGGCGCAGACGGCGCAGACTTCCACCTCCGTGAACGTGTTGCAGCGGGAGCAGTGCCGGATGCGGGCGAGCGAATCGCCCAGCGCCTGCGCGAGCCGTCCCGCGCCCGCGTGGTCCCGCTGGAGCAGGTGGTACGCCATCCGGGTGGCCGACTTGGGCCCGACGCCCGGCAGGCAGCGAAGCGCCTGGATCAGCTCGTCGAGCGAGTCGGGCGTCTGCATCGCGGCCGCGTTCTCAGAAGGGCAGCTTCATTCCCGGCGGCAGGTTGAGCCCGGCCGTGAAGCCGGACATCTTCTCCTGCGTGGTCGTCTCGACCTTGCGCACGGCGTCGTTGAAGGCGGCCATCACGAGGTCCTCGAGCATGTCCTTGTCCTCGCCGAGCAGCGAGGGGTCCACGCTCACGCGCTTCACCTGGTGCTTGCAGGTCATCACGACCTTCACCAGGCCCGCGCCGGACTGGCCCTCGACCTCGATCGACTCGAGGCTCTCCTGGACCTTGCGCATGTTCTCCTGCATCTGCTGCGCCTGCTTCATCAGACCGCCCAGACCGCCCTTCATCATGACTTGCCTCTCCTGTCGTCGAATGCATCCTGGTCCTTCTCGCCGGCGGGCCGGATCGAGGACGCGACCACCTGCGCCCCCATGCCGTCGACGAGCTCGCGCACGAAAGGATCGCGCTCGATCGCGACCGTCGCGCTGTCGATCTTCTTCTGCGCCTCCTGGCTGCGCACCGCGGCGATGCTCTGCCCCTTCGGCTCGCCCACGCGCACGCTCACGCGAAGGCCGGCGCCGAACTGCGGGGCGAGCTCCGCCTTGAGCTTGTCCTGGTAGGCGCGCTCGGCGTACATCCGCTGCGATTCCGGCAGCACCAGCACCAGGTGATTGCCCTCGAAGGACTCGAGCACGCCGTAGCGCGCGAGCAACCCGGCCATGCCCCCCAGGTTCAGCCGCTCGACGAAGGCATGCCAGTCGCCGTCGAAGGTCGTCCCCGCAGCCGCGGGCGCTTGCGCCGGCGCCTCCTCCGGTGCGGCGCTCGCGCCGACGGGGGCGGGCGCAGCCGCCGCCAGGGGAGCCGACGCCGGCGCGACGACCGCGACGGAAACCGGCGCCTCGCGCACGGGCGCCGACACCGCGGGCGGCCTCTGCGCGGCGCCCGGGGCCGTGCCGAAGGAAAGCATGCGCATCACGGCCATCCCGAATCCGGCGAGCTCATCCGGGGCGAGCGAGAGGTCGCGACGCGCGAGGATCGCGATCTGGTAGAGCACCTGCACCCGGCCCGCATCGAACTGGGCCGCCAGGGCCGCGATGCGGGGTGCGTCGGGGTCGTCCGCAGCGGTCTCGCCGCCGTGCTGCACGAAGGCGACGCGGTGCAGGATGGCCGCGAGGTCCTGGAGCGCCTGGTCGCAGGACAGTCCCCGTTCCGCGATCCGCTCCGCCTCCTGCAGCGCGCCGGGGCCATCGGCCCGGGCCACCTTGTCGAGCAGCGGATAGACCAGGTCCGCGCCCACGGCGCCGAGCATCTGCGCGGCCTGGCTGGCCGTGACCTTGCCCGAGCCGAAGGCGATGGCCTGGTCGGTGAGGCTCAGGCTGTCGCGCACGCTGCCGGCCGCCGCGCGCGCGAGCAGGCCGAGCGCGGCCTCCTCGAAGGGAATGGACTCGGCCTCGAGCACGTGCTTGAGGTGCCCCGCGAGCAGGTGCGGCGGCAGGGCCTTGAGGTTGAATTGCAGGCACCGCGACAGGACCGTCACCGGAAGGCGCTGCGGGTCGGTGGTCGCGAGGATGAACTTCACGTGCTCCGGCGGCTCCTCGAGCGTCTTGAGCATCGAGTTGAACGCATGGCGCGAGAGCATGTGGACTTCGTCGATGATGTACACCTTGAAGCGCCCGGACACCGGCATGTACTGCGCCGTGTCGAGCAGCTCGCGCATCTCGTCGACCTTCGTGTTCGTCGCCGCGTCGACCTCGAGCAGGTCGACGAATCGCCCCGCATCGATCTCGGTGCAGGCCCGGCACTTGCCGCACGGCCGGGAGGAGACGCCGGTCTCGCAGTTGATCGACTTGGCGAGGATGCGCGCGAGCGTCGTCTTGCCCACGCCGCGGGTGCCCGTGAACAGGTAGGCGTGGTGCAGCCGGCCCGTATCCAGCGCGTTCGCGAGCGCGGTGACCACGTGCGGCTGCCCGACCAGCTGGTCGAAGGCCTTGGGGCGCCACTTGCGCGCGAGGACCTGGTACGTCATGGAATCGTCCAGCGAAACGGCCGCGTCAACCGCGGCCGCATGAAAGGGGAAAAGGCGAGCCTGACCCCCGGCACTTGAAGGAATCGACTATGGCTGCTTCGTTCCCGACCTGACCAGGTTCGCCGCCCCTCAATGCGGGGAGGCCCGCCGGAATCATTATCTCATATCGATGCTGCCTCAGGCCGGCGCGCGCGCGCACGTTCGGAAGCCGGCGAAGATGTCGTTGCGGTGCGGCAGGTAGAAATTGCGCCAGCGGCTGTGCACGAGGCGCGAGCGCGTCGCGAAGCACCCTCCGCGCAGCACGCCGTGCGAATGGAACCACGGCGCCGAGTATTCCGCGTAGGCATCGGTCTCGAAGCCCGGGTAGGGCTCGAATGGCGAGGAGGTCCATTCCCAGACGCCGCCGAGGACCTGCCGCAACCCGGTGGCCACCGGCCGGAAGTCGGGTGTCCCCGCGCGCGGCCGGTCGAGCCGGTAGTCGAGCCCCATGGCGCCAACGGGCTCCTCCTCGCCCCAGGGATAGCGGGACGGCTCTCCTCCGGCCGTGGCCGCGAATTCCCACTCGCTCTCCGTCGGCAATCGCCGGCCGGCCCAGGCGCAATACGCCTCGGCCTCGTGGCGGCTCACGTGCACCAGCAGGTCGTGCTCCTCCAGCGCCTGCCATCGGTCGAACCACCTCGCCTGCCAGCCGGCGCCCGCGCGGCGCCAGTGCCGGGGTGCATCGAGCGCGGCAGCGGCCCGCCACTGCCAGCCCGCCGGCGTCCAGAGCGCCTCGCGACCATAGCCCCCGTCCTCGACGAAGGCCGCGTACTCGCCACTGGTGACCGGCGCCGACGCGATGCGGAACAGGCCACGTGCACCGGATGCGCCCACTTTTCGTTGTCGAAGGCATGCAAGGCCCCGCGGCGAACGCCCTGCAGGAACTCGCCTCCCTCGAAATGGATGTCGCCCGAGGGCGAGCGGCCCCAGCGCGGCTGCACATGAGGCCTGGAAGGGGCAGGCAGCCCCAGCGTCTGCAACGTCATGAGCAGCGCCTCGCCATGCATGTCCTCATGGAAGAGGGCGAGCCGGAAGCGATGGCGGTCCACATCACGGCTCGCCGAGGAGGGCATCGAGCGTGTCGGCGAGGGTCGCCTCCATGTAGCGCCACAGGTCGTCCCGCGAGGGGTAGTCGAGATGCCAGCGCGCGTCGTGGGGCACGGTGCGCGAGTCGAACATCGCATCCGCGCCCGGCATGCGGGAGGCGCGGTCCAGCCCTTGCGGATCCGCGGGCGTGCATCGCAGGCAGAAGAACTCCTGGAAGAAGGCGATGTGCGCCAGTTCCCAGTAGGGCGGATTCACGATCTCGAGCAGCGGCACCTGCCACTGCGCGGACACAGGTGACCGTACATCGCGAGGTATACTCGCGGCACTCCCAAGGACTTGGAAAGCGCGTCGATGTCATTGAGCATGTCTGGTCGATCCGGCCGGGGTCCCACGGCGATCATCGTCACGCCGGGCACGCGCGAGGCCAACAACGGCAATTGGCGCACCGCGCAGCACTGGGCGGGATTCCTCGCCGGGTTCTGCACGCCGATTGTACAGACCGAGTGGCTGGGCGAGCCAGCCGACCTCGTCATCGCCCTGCACGCGCTTCGCAGCGCCGCCTCGATCCGGCGGCTCAAGCGTTCGCGCCCGGACATCCCGCTCGCGGTCGTCCTGTCCGGCACGGACCTGTACCGCGACCTGCCGCGCAGCCGCGAGACGGCCCGCTCGCTCGATCTCGCCGATCGCATCGTCCTGCTGCAGGAGGACGCGCTCGCGCATCTCCCCCGCCGGTGGCATGGCAAGTGCGAGGTGATCGTCCAATCCTCGCGGCCCCTGAAGCATGCTGGGGCGCCGCCGGGACGCCTGGACGTGGTCGCGGTGGGCCACCTGCGCGGAGGACCCGTCGGCGCTCGAGGCGATCGCGCTGCTCGATCCCGCCCTCCCGTGCGCGTGCGCCATGTCGGCGCGGCGCTGGACCCCGGAGATCGCCAGGCAGGCCCGCGCCGTCATGCGCGCAACCCCGCTATCGATGGCTCGGCGCCCTGCCCCATGGCCTGGCGCGCATCGTGACGCGCAACGCCCACCTGCTGGTGCATCCCTCCATCATGGAAGGTGGCGCCAACGTGATCGCCGAGGCCATCATGGCGGGCACGCCGGTGCTCGCCAGCCGGATGTCGGGCAACCTGGGCATGCTCGGTCCCGACTATCCGGGGTATTTCGAGGTCGGCGACGCGGCGGGGCTCGCTCGCGGACTGGTGCGCTGCCTGGAGGAACCCGGCTACCTGCGCCGCCTTCGCGCGGCTTGCGCCGCCCGTCGCCCGCTCTTCGCCCCGGCGCGCGAGAGGCGGGCCGTGCGCGGCCTGCTGCGCCTCAAGGCGGCCGCGCAGCGATAGACTCTCCTTTCACGACGACCGGCAAGGCAGGGACTCCATGGACATGCAAGTGAAGCTCACCCAGTTCAGCCACGGCGGCGGCTGTGGCTGCAAGATCGCCCCCGGCGTCCTCGAGCAGATCCTGGCGAAGACGGCCCCCGGGCTGCTGCCCAAGGCGCTGCTGGTGGGCATCGAGACCGCGGACGATGCCGCGGTCTACCAGCTCAACGAAACGCAGGCCATCGTGGCGACCACGGATTTCTTCATGCCGATCGTCGACGACCCCTTCGATTTCGGCGCCATCGCCGCGACGAACGCGATCTCGGATGTCTATGCGATGGGCGGCCAGCCCCTCTTCGCCCTCGCGCTGGTGGGGATGCCCGTGAACCAGTTGCCGCTCGAGGTAATCCGCAAGATCCTCGAAGGCGGGGAATCCGTGTGCGCCCGCGCCGGCATCCCCATCGCGGGAGGCCATACGATCGATTCCGTCGAACCCATCTATGGCCTGGTGGCGATCGGACTGGTCGACCCGCGCAACCTCAAGCGCAACGCCGGCGCTCGGCCCGGCGACAAGCTCGTGCTCGGCAAGCCGATCGGCGTGGGCATCTACAGCGCGGCGCTCAAGAAGGGCAAGCTCGACGAGGCCGGCTACCGCGCCATGATCGACAGCACGACCCGGCTCAACACGCCTGGCACCCGGCTCGGCAAGCTCGACGGCGTCCACGCCCTCACGGACGTGACCGGCTTCGGGCTGCTGGGGCACTTGCTGGAGATCTGCAAGGGCTCGGGCGTGGCCGCGACGCTCGACTGGGCGCGCATTCCCCGGTTGCCGGGCGCCCTCGAGCTGGCCGCGCAAGGCATGGTCACCGGCGCCTCGGGCCGCAATTTCGCCGGCTACGGCTCGCGGGTCGTCCTGGGCGCCGACGTGGGCGAGGCGGGCAAGGCCCTGCTCACCGATCCCCAGACGAGCGGCGGGTTGCTCGTCGCCTGCGCCCCGGAGAGCGTCGAGGAAGTCCTGGCCATTTTCGCCTCGGAGGGCTTCGCGCATGCCACGGTGATCGGCGCGATCTCGGCGGGCGAACCTGTGGTACGAGTAGGCTGAACCTCCCGTCCCGCCCGGACGAAGACACCGCCATGCCCAACGGAAGACGCCGAGCCGCTCGACCCATCCCGATCGCCGACGTGCCAGGAGCCAGCCCGGCCGCCCGGTTCCGTACCATCCGCGAGACCACGACCGCGCTCGCGGCGCCGCTGAGCGCGGAGGATTGCTCGCTCCAGTCCATGCCCGATGCGAGCCCCGTGAAATGGCACCTGGCCCACACCAGCTGGTTCTTCGAGACCTTCCTCCTCGAGGCCGGGCTCAAGGGCTACACGCCCTTCGATCCGCACTTTCGCGTCCTCTTCAACTCCTATTACAACGCGGTGGGCGACAAGCACCCGCGCCCGGAACGGGGCCTCATCTCCCGCCCGGGCCTTGCCCGGGTGCTCGACTACCGCGCGCATGTGGACGCGGCGATGGCCGAACTGCTCGCCTCGTCCTCGCTCGGGGCCAAGGCAGCCGATCTCGTGGAACTGGGGCTCAACCACGAGCAGCAGCACCAGGAACTCATCCTGACCGACCTGAAGCACCTGCTGTCGAAGAACCCGCTCAAGCCGTCGTACCAGAAGAACTGGCCCCTCACCGCCATTCGCGCGCGCAAGTCGCGCTGGCTCGGCGTGGCGGGCGGCGTGCACGAGATCGGGCATGCGGGCGGCAGATTCGCCTTCGACAACGAATCGCCGCGCCACCGCGTCTTCCTCGAGGATTTCGAGATCGCCTCGCACCCGGTCACGCACGGGGACTTCGTCGCCTTCATCGAGGATGGCGGCTACCGGCGCCCCGAGCTGTGGCTGTCGATGGGGTGGGACGCGGTGCAGGCACAAGGATGGGAAGCGCCGTTCTATTGGCAGCGAACGGGCAACGCCTGGCACACCTTCACGCTGCACGGCATGGTGCCCGTCGATGCCAACACGCCGATCTGCCACGTGAGCTTCTTCGAGGCCGAGGCGTACGCGCGCTGGGCCGGCGCTCGCCTGCCCACCGAGGCGGAATGGGAGGTCGCGGTCGCCCGCACGCCGGTGCAGGGCAATTTCCTCGAAAGCGGCGCCTACCATCCCCTCGCCCTGCGCGAGGACGCGGCGCCGGGAGCCCTCGCCCAGGCCTACGGCGACGTCTGGGAATGGACGCGGAGCGACTACGCGCCCTACCCGGGCTTCCGGGTCGCCCCGGGCGCCGTGGGCGAATACAACGGGAAGTTCATGAGCAACCAGTACGTCCTGCGCGGCGGTTCGTGCGCCACGCCGCGCTCGCACATCCGCGCGACGTACCGGAATTTCTTCCCGCCCGGCGCGCGCTGGCAGTTCTCCGGGCTGCGCCTGGCGCGCGACGCCTAGGGTCGCCGCGCCTCAGCTCGCGAAGTAGACGTAGTAGCCGCCCGCGGGGGCATCCCAGCGGCGCACCGCGCCGAAGCCCGCCTGCCGCAGCATCGCCTCGAATTCCCCGGGCGCGTACTTGTAGGAATTCTCGGTGTGGATGCGCTCGCCCTTGGGGAATCGGCGCGCGCGACCGTCCAGGTGGACGACCTGGTCGCGCAGCGATTCCAGGTGCATCTCGATGCGGCCCAGGGTTTCGTCGTAGTACCCCACGTGGCCGTACGAGGCCACGTCGAAGTCGAAGCCGAAGGCCTCGTTCAGGTGCCGCAGCGCGTTGCGGTTGAACGCGGCCGTGACGCCCAGGGCACCACCGCGCCTGCCTGGAGTCGGAGGTGTTCCGCTCCGAAACCCTGCGCCTGTCCACGGCCGCCGGTATCGACACGCTGTGCCTCGCCCGCTACGAGGGCCACCCGGCACGGCCTGCGCGGGCGTGAAGTTGCCGATGCTCGAGCCGGGGTAGAAGAAGAGGGCGGGCCCCGCCTCGAGCACGCCGTGCAGGTCGAGGCGCCGCGAGAAATCCGTGGCGAGGCCCACGAGCGGCAGGCCCGGGAAATCGTGCGCCATCCGCACCAGGGCCTTCGAGAGTTCCGACGCCGCGATGTCGACGGCGATGTAGCGCGCGGGCGCGAGGAAGGGCAGCCAGCCCATCGCCTTGCAGCAATCGCCCGCGCCCAGGTCGACGAACTGCCGCCCGGGCCCGATCGCCGCCGCGATCGCCTCGCGATGCGCCTGGAAGAGCGCGATCTCCGTGCGGGTCGGGTAGTACTCGGGCAGCTGGCAGATGGCGCCGTAGAGGGCGCAGCCGAGCTCGTCGTAGAAATACTTCGGCGCGAGCGTCGCGGGCGTGGCGAGCAGCCCGGCCACCAGCGCCTCGCGCTCGGCAACGGGATCCAGGGCCAGGCGGTCGACGAGCAGGGGTCCGTCCACGGGCGGTTCAGGGTCGGCTGGGGTGTGCGACATGATAGTCGATCCGTCCGCCCCGACACCCCGGATGCCCCGCCAAATCGCCCGGCCGTGGCGCGCCATGCGCATTATGCAGTGCAGCATGACCCGGCCACTCCGCTAGAATGTGCGGTTTCCCGTTGCATGAACGATCGACGATGACCGCCAGCACAGCAGCCGCCAGCCCCGCCCTTGCCCTGGGATTCGATGCCCGCTTCGAGGACCTCTACGACACCGGAGGCCTTGCCCGGCTGGATGCGCGGTTCCTGGCGTGGCTCGGGCACGAGGACGAGGCGCTTCGCGGCCGGCTCGAAGCGGCGCGCGCGGCGCCCGATTCGCTGTCCGCCAAGGAAGAGGCCGAACTGCTCCTCGCCCTCGCCCCTCCCCTGGAGGACTTCATCGGCCAGCTCTTCGCCATCGGTCCGGCGATCGAGGGCCTGGTCGCCCGGCACACGGAGCGCGAGCCCCTCTTCCGCGTGAAGCGCAAGTTCGTGCAGCGGCGCGCGATGCTCAAGGTGAAGGCGGACGAGGCGGCGAAGCTCGACGGCCCGGCGCTCGAGGCGGAACTGGGCCGGCACCTGGGCCAGCCGTTCGAGGAACTGGCGTTCGCGCGCGCCGTGCTCGCCTGGCAGGCCGACGAGCCGGCGCACGCCGAGGCCCTTTCCGTCGCGGAGCGCTATTGCGCGTGGGCCGCGCACACGGCCGAAGGCCGCCGCCGCAACATCGCGGGCGTCCTCTTCAAGCCCCCGCAGCGCGTCGAGCCGGAACACCTGGTGCCCGTCTCCACCGACACGTCGAGCGGATTCACGGTGCACACGCTGCACCACCTGCGCCGCCGCAAGGGCTTCGCGCTCACCGACCCGGGCACCGACCTGACCGGCGCCATGGACCAGGCGAACTACTGCATCTGGTGCCACGAGCAGGGCAAGGATTCCTGCTCGAAGGGCCTGAAGGAGAAGCCCGCGGCCGACGGCACGGTGGCCTTCAAGAAGAGCCCCTTCGGCGTCCCGCTCGCCGGCTGCCCGCTCGAGGAGCGCATCTCCGAGTTCCAGAAGCTCAAGACCGAAGGCGTGCCCATCGGCTCGCTCGCGATGATCGTCGTCGACAACCCGACCGTCTGCGCCACGGGCCACCGCATCTGCAACGACTGCATGAAGTCGTGCATCTACCAGCGCCAGGACCCGGTCAACATCCCGCAGGCGGAGACGCGCACCCTGAAGGACGTGCTCGCGCTGCCCTGGGGCTTCGAGATCTACTCGCTGCTCACGCGCTGGAACCCGCTCAGCCTGCGCCGCCCGCTGCCGCGCCCGTCCACCGGCAAGCGCGTGCTCGTTGTCGGCATGGGTCCGGCCGGCTTCACGCTCGCGCACCACCTCATGAACGACGGGCACACGGTGGTGGGCATCGACGGCCTGAAGATCGAGCCGCTCGCGCCTTCGCTCTCGGGCGTGGCGCCCACCGGCGCGCGCGTTCCCTTCGAGCCGATCCGCGACATCGCCACGCTCGAGGAGCCGCTCGACGGGCGCGTGATGGCCGGCTTCGGCGGCGTTGCCGAGTACGGCATCACGGTGCGCTGGGACAAGAACTTCCTCAAGATCGCGCGCCTGCTGGTGGAACGGCGCGCGTGCTTCGCGCTGGTGGGCGGCGTGCGCTTCGGCGGCGCTCACGTCGGAGCAGGCCTTCGCGCTCGGGTTCGACCACATCGCGCTCGCCGCCGGGGCGGGCCGGTACCGTGCTCGAGCTGCCGAACGGCCTGGCGCGCGGGGTGCGCACGGCCTCGGACTTCCTCATGGCCCTGCAGCTCACCGGCGCCGCGCGGGCCGATTCGATCGCGAACATGCAGCTTCGCCTGCCGATCGTCGTGGTCGGCGGCGGCCTCACCGCCATCGACACCGCCACGGAGTCCCTCGCGTACTACCCGGTGCAGGTCGAGAAGTTCCTCTCGCGCTACGAGACCCTCGTGAAGGAACTGGGCGAGGCCAAGGTACGCGCGAGCTGGCGCGATGCCGAGAAGGAGATCGCGGAGGAATTCCTCGCGCACGCCCGGGCGATCCGCGAGGAAATCGCCGCCGCCGCCCGCGAAGGCCGGCCGGCACGCGTGGTGGAACTGCTCCAGTCCTGGGGCGGCTCGACGATCGCCTACCGCAAACGCATGATCGACAGCCCGAGCTACACGCTCAACCACGAGGAAATCGAGAAGGCGCTCGAGGAAGGCATCCGCTTCGCCGAGGGCGCACCTCACGCCGGTGCCGCGTGGTGGACGCCCAGGGCACCAGAAGGCCACTGGTGGTCTCCTCGGTGCCGGCGATGCCCGGCACGGCGCGTGCTGCCCGCGCATACCGTGCTCGTCGCGTGCGACTTCGCCAACACGGTCGGCACGCACGAGGACGCGGCGCATTTCGAGCTCGACGGCTGGTTCTTCGCCGCCGTCGACGACGAGGGCAACCCCGTGAAGCCCGAGAAATCGGCCAAGCCGGCCAACCCGAACGTGCTGCTCTCGCGCGACGGCGGGGCGCTACGTGAGCTTCTTCGGCGACCTGCATCCCTCCGGCGTACGCCGGCAACGTCGTGAAGGCGATGGGATCGGCCAAGCAGGGCTATCGGTGGTGAGCCGCGTGCTCGAGCCTGCCCGGCCCGCCCCGCGGCCGATGCCGCCTCGTTCATCGCGAAGCTGAACGGCCTGCTTCGCGCGCGGGTGCACCGCGTCAGCGCCTCACCACCCACACCATCATCGAGGTCGTGCTGGGCGCCCCTCGCCGCGCAGCAGTTCGGGCAGCCAGTTCCACCGCCTGCCGAACTGGTCCCTCGCCCCGCGCGTGGACGGCACGCGCCTCGCGATGGAGGCCTCGCCCTCACCGGAACTGGTCGACCGCGAAGGGCTGGTGTCGACCATCGTGCTGAAATGGGCGGCTCGAGCGACCTGTGCGCCTTCCTCGCGCCCGGCGAGGCCGTCATCCTGATGGGCCCGACCGGCACCGCGACGGAGACGCCCGGGGCGAGACGGTCGTGCTGGTGGGCGGAGGCACGGGCAACGCGGTGCTCTTCTCCATCGGCGCGGCGTTCCGGCAGGCCGGCTCGCGCGTCCTCTATTTCGCGGGCTACAAGAAGGGCATCGACCGCTACAAGGTCGAGCAGATCGAGGCGGCGGCCGACGAGGTGGTCTGGTGTTGCGACGAGGCCCCCGGTTTCACGCCGGGACGCCCGCAGGACAAGGCCTTCGTCGGCAACATCGTCGAGGCGATGAAGTCGCACGCGGAAGGCAGGCTGGGCAAGCCCGCCATCGGGCTGCCGGAAGCCGATCGCCTGATCGCCATCGGCTCCGACGCGATGATGGCCCGCGGTGGCGCGTGCGCGGCACGGTGTCCTGGCCCCGCACATGAAGGCAAAGCACCTGGCGATCGGCTCGATCAACTCGCCGATGCAATGCATGATGAAGGAGATCTGCGCGCAGTGCCTGCAGCCGCACGTCGATCCCGTCACGGGCGAGAAGAGCTATGTCTTCTCATGCTTCAACCAGGACCAGGAACTCGACCAGGTGGACTTCCCCGGCCTGCGCGCGCCTTCATCGCAGAATTCGCTGCAGGAAAAGCTCACGGCGCTCTGCCGGTGGACCGGTGCCTGGAGCACCTCGCGCTGCGTTAGCACCGTGGCCGCAGATCGCGCCGCAGATCGCGCCCGCTTGCGCAACGTGGTGGCCGCCAGTCGCGCGCCCATCGCATGGCACAACCTCGCCTCGGCTGAAGGCGATCTCGACCCGCCGTAGAAGCTGGTCGGAGGCCGCGGCGCATGCGAGCCATCGCGCTCGGGCTCGCCGCGCCGGAGACGCGCCTCGTGTTGGCGCGGGCGCTGCTGGGAGCCAGCGGCTCTGACGAGGCCGAGCTTGCCGTGCCTTCGAGGAGGCAATCGCCCTCCGGCCGGACTACGCGCAAGCCCACCGCGATCTCGCTCAACTTCGCTGGATGCGCTCCGGGGACGTTTCATTCGCGCTCGAGTGCTTGCGCACCGCGCTGCGCAACGCACCCGGCGATGCGGGCCTGCGCCTGGTCGAGTCGGTGTGCTCGAATCCGCGGGCCGGGTAGACCTCGCACTCGATTCCGCCAGGACCGGCCTCTCCCTCGCCCGACGACCGGGCGCTGCTCCGGCAGGCGTCGCACCTGAGGTGCGAGACCGGTGACCCGGAGGGCGCCCTGGCGCAAGCTCGACGTGCGGCGACGCTCGCGCCGGGCGAGTCCGCGGAACTCATCACCCTCTGCGAAGCCCTGTTCGGCGCCGGGCAGGCTGCCGAGGCCGACAAGCTCGCCGAGGTGCTCGTGGCCAGGCATCCGACGAGCCAGTACGTCATCGCACTCCAGGCCACGGCCTGGCGCCTGCTGGACGACCCGCGCTATGCCGCACTCCACGACTACACAGCCTTCGTGAAGCAGGAGCCGTTGGACGTGCCCGAAGGCTGGCGTAGTCGCGATGCGTTCGTGGCGGAAGTCTCGGCCGAACTCGCGGCCATGCACGAGTTCATCGCACATCCGCTCCAGCAGTCGGTCAGGGGCGGCGGCCAGCCCGCTGCGCGCGCGGGCTGCTTGCTCGCTCTTGCGCGCGCTGTTCGGCAACATCGCCCGATCCGTGCAGCGCTATGTCGATGAACTGGGAACCGGGCCGGATCCGCTGCGATCGCGGAACACGGGGCGGTTCGCGATCACGGAGGCCTGGAGCATCCGACTGGCCCCTGGCGGTTTTCATACGGACCACATCCACCCCCAGGGTTGGCTCTCATCCGCGTTGCACCTGACGATGCCCTCGAGCCTGGGTCGCGGC
>JBGAOO010000084.1:0-12785 GCA_044221765.1 Usitatibacteraceae bacterium
CGACCCGGGCGGCGTGCCGGGCGAGGTCGCGCGCTACCTGGCGGCGAACGGGCTCGACCGGCGCCTGGTCGGCTGGCACGCGTACGCCGGGCTCGACTGGGCGGGCGCGGGGATCGCCTACGACGACCGTCCCGCGCTCGGCGAGGACCGCACCGGCCTCACCGGTTGCACCTGCGCCATCGCCGAGACGGGCACGGTGCTGCTGCTGTCCTCGCCCGCCACGCCCAAGGCGACCGCGCTGCTGCCCGAGACGCACATCTGCCTGGTCGAGCGCTCGCGCCTGGTGGACACGATGGAGGAGGCCTTCGCGCTCATGCGCCGCGAGGCGGGCGAGCCGCCGCGCGCCGTCTATTTCGTCTCCGGGCCCTCGCGCACGGCGGACATCGAGCAGACGATTGTCATAGGCGCCCACGGGCCGTACCGGGTGCACGTGATCGTGATCGGGTAAGGGGCCCCCGGCTGTCGGCGCGCGGGTCGCTGTTAGAATCGCCCGGGTCGCCCAGGAGAACCGCATGCCCCAAGCCCTTCGAGCCGCCGCGCTCGCCGTCCTCGCCTTCCTCGCCCCGGTGGCCCACGCGGCAGGCACGCATGCGCCGGACCTGGTCATGCTCGGCCCCGTGCCGCTCGACTTCATCCTCTTCGCCTGCGTGCTGCTGGGCATCGCGCTCTTCCACCACTACACGTTCCAGGTCGCGGTGGCGGGCCTCGCGGCGATCGCCCTCTACAAGGGCCTGGTCACCGGCACGCCCTTCGGGACGGGCCTCGCGGGCCTCGCGGGCGTGTTCGGCCACGAGTGGGTGACGCTCGCGAACCTCTTCTGCCTGCTCATGGGCTTCGCGCTCCTGTCCAGGCACTTCGAGGACTCGCAGGTGCCCGCGGTGCTGCCGCGCTTCCTGCCGAACGACTGGAAGGGCGGCTTCATGCTGCTCGTGCTCGTCTTCGTGCTCTCGTCCTTCCTGGACAACATCGCGGCCGCGCTCATCGGCGGCACGATGGCCTCGGTGGTCTTCCGCAAGCGCGTGCACATCGGCTACCTCGCGGCGATCGTGGCCGCCTCGAACGCGGGCGGCTCCGGCAGCGTGGTGGGCGACACCACGACCACGATGATGTGGATCGACGGGGTGAGCCCGCTCGAGGTTGTGGACGCCTACATCGCGGCGGTCGTGGCGCTCGCGATCTGCGGGGTGATCGCCGCGCGCCAGCAGCAGGCGCACGAGCCGATCATGAAGGACGCCCCGCGCGGGGTGCACGTCGACTACGGGCGCCTCGCCATCGTGGTCTTCATCCTGGCGGTCGCGATCACCGCCAACGTCGTGGCCAACCTGCGATTCCCCGACGCCCTGGACCACTTCCCGGTGATCGGCGCGGCCGTGGTCCTCGCGATCCTGGTCTCCGCGCCCGTGCGCCGTCCCGAGTGGTCCCTGCTGCCCGCGACCCTCAAGGGCACGATCTTCCTGCTGTGCCTGGTCTCCTGCGCGGCGCTCATGCCCGTGGAGAAGCTGCCCCTCGCCTCGTGGCAGACCACCCTGGGGCTGGGCTTCGTCTCGGCCGTCTTCGACAACATCCCGCTCACGGCGCTCGCGCTGCGCCAGGGCGGCTACGACTGGGGCATGCTCGCCTACGCCGTGGGTTTCGGCGGCTCGATGATCTGGTTCGGCTCCTCGGCTGGCGTCGCGCTCTCCAACAGCTTCCCCGAGGCGCGCTCGGTCGGCCAGTGGCTGCGCCACGGCTGGCACGTCGCGCTCGCGTATGTGGCGGGCTTCCTCGTCCTGCTCGCGGTCCTGGGCTGGCACCCGGGTCCCAAGCGCGTGAAGGGCGCGCCGCTGGCGCCGCCGGCGGCCACGGCGCCCGCCGCGCAGCGCTAGCCCTTGCGCGCCTCGCGCCTCGCGCTCGCGGCAGCCGGCCTGGCGGCGGCCTGGGCGGGCGACGCGCTCGCGTCGGGGCCCACCGTGGCGAGCCAGACCTTCCTGTGGCTCGCGATCATCCTGTTCCTCGCGCGCCTGTCCTCGCTCGTCGAGAAGGTCGGCATCCCGGGCGTGCTGGGCGAGCTCCTGCTCGGCGTGGTGCTGGGCAACCTCGTGCTGGCGGGCATCCCGCACTTCGAGCGGGTGGCCGCCGATCCCACGATCGCGGTGTTCGCGGAGCTGGGCGTGGTGATCCTGCTCTTCCAGATCGGGCTGGAGACGACGGTCGCGGACCTCGCCCGGGTGGGGTGGCGGGCGTTCCTCGTCGCGATCGTCGGCGTGGCCGTGCCCTTCGCGCTGGGCACCTTCGTCGTAGGCCCGCTCCTGCTGCCGGGCCTCGCCTTCAACGCCTACCTCTTCGTCGGGGCGACGCTCAGCGCCACCTCGGTGGGCATCACCGGGCGCGTCTTCCGCGACGCGAAGCGCCTGGACTCGCGCGAGGCGCGCATCGTGATGGGCGCCGCGGTGATCGACGACGTGCTGGGCCTGGTGATCCTCGCGGTCGTCACCGGCTTCGTGCAGAGCGGGACGGTGAGCGCGGGCGAGGTCGGGCGCATCGTGCTGGAGGCCTTCGCCTTCCTCGTGGGGGCGGTGGTCATCGGCCGGGCGATCGCCCCGCACCTGGCGCGCTGGCTCGTCCGGGTGAGCGACACGGTGGCCACCAAGCTCACGCTGCTGCTGTCGGTGGGCCTGGGCCTCGCCTGGCTCGCGCACGCCATCGGCCTCGCGCCGATCATCGGGGCCTTCGCCGCCGGGGTGCTGCTCGAGCCCATCTTCCTCAAGGACTTCGAGGCGCCGCAGATCGTGCGCGAGCTCGGGCCCGTCGTCGACCAGCTGCCGCCCGCCGAGGCGGCCCGCGCCCGCCAGGCGCTCGGGCGCTACCGGGACCACCATCACGAGCACCTGCTCGAGCCCCTCGGGCACTTCCTTGTGCCGGTATTCTTCGTTCATACCGGGATGCAGGTAAACCTCGCGGCGCTGGCGGACCCGTCGGTGCTGCTGGTGGCGCTGGGGGTGAGCGCCGCGGCGATCGCCGGCAAGGTGGTCTCGGGCCTCGCGGCCGGGCGCGTGAACCGCTGGGTGGTGGGCTGGGGCATGGTCCCGCGCGGCGAGGTGGGCCTCATCTTCGCGGCCATCGGCAAGCAGCTCGGGGTGGTCGACGAGCGGCTCTTCTCCGTCATCGTGGCGATGGTGATCGTCACGACGCTCGTCACCCCGCCCATCCTCGCCGCGCTCCTGCGGCGCGAGGCGGCCCGGAACGGCGAAAACTGACGGTTTCTATTGCCTCGCCACCCCTGCGGAGATTAGGATTCCCGAGTCACCGATTCGCCGGGAGTTGCGCTGCAGTGCAGCATGGCGTGGCAACCGTTCCGAGCAAGCTCCATCGAAGCTCGCCATAACAACCACCTGAGGAGATTCACCATGACCGACAAGACCGTGGTCGCCCAAGGCGCGGCGACCCCCACCCGTCGCAAGTTCCTGGCTGGCGCCGCCGGCGTCGCCGGCGCCACCGCGCTCGGCTTCCCGATGATCGTGAAGGCCCAGGGCCCGATCACCTTCCGCTGGCAGTCGACCTGGCCGGCGAAGGACATCTTCCACGAGTACGCCGCGGACTACGTGAAGAAGGTGAACGACATGGCGGGCGGCGACCTCAAGATCGAGCTGCTGCCCGCCGGCGCGGTCGTGAAGGCCTTCGACCTGATCGACGCGGTCTCCAAGGGCACCCTCGACGGCGGCCACGGCGTGGTCGCGTACTGGTACGGCAAGCAGGCCGCGATGGCCCTGTGGGGCTCGGGCCCGGCCTTCGGCATGGACGCGAACACGCTCCTGTCCTGGCACTACTACGGCGGCGGCAAGGAGCTGCTGGACGAGATCTACAAGGGCCTGAACCTCGACGTGCAGTCCTTCCTGTACGGCCCGATGCCCACCCAGCCCCTGGGCTGGTTCAAGAAGCCGGTCACGAAGACGGCCGACTTCAAGGGCCTCAAGTACCGCACCGTGGGCCTGTCGATCGACATCTTCACGGGCATGGGCGCGGCGGTGAACGCGCTGCCCGGCGCCGAGATCGTCCCGGCCATGGACCGCGGCCTGCTCGACGCGGCCGAGTTCAACAACGCCACCTCCGACAAGCTGCTGGGCTTCGCCGACGTCTCGAAGGTCTGCATGCTGCGCAGCTTCCACCAGTGCTCGGAGCAGTTCGAGATCCTCTTCAACAAGAAGAAATACGACGCGCTCCCGGCCAAGCTGAAGGCGATCATCGCCAATGCCGTCGAGGCTTCCTCGGCCGACATGTCCTGGAAGGCGGTCGACCGCTATTCCAAGGACTACATCGAGCTGCAGAAGATGGGCGTCAAGTTCTACGCCACGCCCAACGCGATCCTGCAGGACCAGCTCAAGGCCTGGGACGGCATCGTCGCCAAGAAGGAAGCCGAGAACCCGATGTTCAAGAAGGTGAACGCCTCCATGCGCGCCTTCGCGGAGCGCGCGGGCAAGTGGTCCGGCGACACGAACGTCGACTACCGGATGGCCTTCAACCACTTCTTCGGCGCGAAGAAGGGCTAAGAGCCCCAGCCGTGCAGCAACCCGGTCAGCCATCCCGCCCCGCGGGATGGCTGATTTTTTGAGGGTCCCCACAGCGCACGAGTCACCGGCTCCGGGATATCCACCATGCAAAAGCTCCTGCTTACCGTCGACAAGATGAGCACCTGGCTCGGCCAGGTCTTCGCCTGGGCCATCGTCGGCCTCACCGCGCTCATCTCCTGGGAGGTCTTCTCCCGCTACGTCATCGCCTCGCCCCACGCCTGGGCCTTCGACGTGATGCTCATGTTCTACGGCGTGCTCTTCATGATGGCCGGGGCCTACACGCTCTCCAAGAACGGCCACGTGCGGGGCGACGTCCTCTACGGCTTCTTCCCGCCGCGCCTGCAGGCCGGCCTGGACCTGGCGCTCTACATCCTCTTCTTCATCCCGGGCGTCGTGGCGCTGTGCTACGCCGGCTGGACCTACGCGGGCGAGTCGCTCGCCATCAAGGAGCACTCCTCCGTGATGGCCGACGGCCCGCCGATCTATCCCTTCAAGATGTTCATCCCGTTCGCCGGCGGCATCCTGCTGCTGCAGGGCTTCGTCGAGATCATCCGCTGCGTGCTGTGCCTGAAGGAGGGCGAATGGCCCTCGCGCGAGGAGGACGTGGAGGAGGTCGACATCGAGAAGCTCAAGGAGATGGTGCACGTGAAGGACGAGGACATCGCGGCGCTCGACAAGTACGTCGCGAAGGAAGGGGCCGCCAAGTGAAGAAGGAGATCTGGTTCGGCCTGTCCATCATGGCGATGATCTTCATCGGGACGATCGTCGCCCTGCCCTCGCCCGCGGACATCACCCAGGGCCACCTGGGCCTGCTCATGCTCTCGCTGGTGGTCGTGGCGATCATGCTGGGCTTCCCCACGGCGTTCACGCTGATGGGCATGGGGATGATCTTCGCGTTCTTCGCCTACTACATGCAGAACCGCGTGGTCGAGGGGGCGATGCAGCAGACGCTCGACCTCATGGTCTCGCGCGCCTGGTCGGTGATGAACAACGACGTGCTCATCTCCATCCCGCTCTTCGTGTTCATGGGCTACCTCGTCGAGCGCGCCAACCTCATCGAGAAGCTCTTCAAGAGCCTGCACCTGGCGCTCGCGCGCGTGCCCGGGTCGCTGGCGGTCGCCACGCTCGTCACCTGCGCGATCTTCGCCACGGCCACGGGCATCGTGGGCGCGGTCGTGACGCTCATGGGCCTGCTCGCGCTGCCGGCGATGCTCAAGGCCGGCTACAACGTGAAGGTGTCGGCCGGCGTCATCACGGCCGGCGGCTGCCTGGGCATCCTCATCCCGCCCTCGGTGATGCTGATCGTCTACGGCGCCACGGCGGGCGTGTCGGTCGTGCAGCTCTACGCCGGCGCCTTCTTCCCCGGCATCATGCTGGCCCTCCTCTATATCGGCTACGTGATCGTCATCGCCAAGATCAAGCCGGAGTGGGCCCCGCCCCTCACGGCCGAGCAGCGCTTCGTGGAGCTGCCCGCGCACGCCAAGGCGGCCCGGGCCGCGAGCGGGGCGAGGAACGCGGTGGCGGGCCTGTTCGCCTACCGCCGCCAGGCGACGGACCCGGTCCTGCGCCAGCTGGCCTCGCGCGACCTGCTGCTCACGCTGCTGCCGGCCATCGCCTTCGTCGTGCTCATGGGCCTCACGTGGCACTCGCTCACCAAGCCGGACGTGATCGAGGACACCTCCGCGCTCCAGGTGATGGGCGGGGGGTTCGATTCCTCCACGTCCTCGTCCGACAACACGGCCGCGCCGCCGGGCGCGGATACCGCGCCGTCGGGCCTCACCGCGCTGCCGGACGAACCCAAGGCGAAGGACGAGGCGCCCTCGGGCCTCACGCCCCTGCCCGCCGACGACGCCAAGGCCGACAACGCGCAGGCCCCCACGGGGCTTTCCCCGCCCCCGGCCGAAGGCGCGGCGAAGCCGGAGGCGGCCAAGCCCGCCGGCAAGCCCGCGGACAAGCCCAAGGCGGCGGAAAAGCCCAAGGCCGAGGCCGAGTGGCATCGCCTGCCCACGCCCATGGCGTTCTGGTACGTGTTCGCCATCCTGCTCGCGATCATCGTGGTCACCTACGCGCTGTTCAGCTACGAGCGCGTGGAGATCTACAAGATGCTCCTCGCCTCGTTCTTCCCGCTCGCCGTGCTGATCCTGGCGGTGCTGGGCACGATCGTCTTCGGCCTGGCGACGCCCACGGAGGCGGCCGCCATCGGCTCGTACGGCGGCTTCGGCCTCGCCGCGGTGTACATGGTGGTGAAGGAGCCGCGCGAGAAGATGCTCGCGATCCTCAAGACCTGGGCGCCGCTCTTCGTGGCGGCCATCATCGCGGTGCTCTGGTTCCTGCTGTGGAAGTTCGAGGTGCTCGAGTCCGGGCCGCCCGCGTGGGTGGGCTGGGTATCCGTGGGCGCGACGACCATCTGGTGCGTGATGGCCACGATGCAGGTGAAGCTGATCGGCACCGTGCGCGAGTCGGTCTACCTCACCGCGAAGACCTCCGCGATGGTGTGCTGGCTCTTCGTGGGCTCCTCGATCTTCTCGGCGGCCTTCGCGCTGCTGGGCGGGCAGGAGATCATCGAGCGCTGGGTGCTCTCGATGGGCCTCACGCCGGTGCAGTTCATGGTGCTCGCGCAGGCGATCATCTTCCTGCTGGGCTGGCCGCTGGAGTGGACGGAGATCATCGTGATCTTCATGCCGATCTTCATCCCGCTGCTGGCCAAGTTCAACATCGACCCGCTCTTCTTCGGGCTGCTCGTCGCCCTCAACCTGCAGACGGCGTTCCTGTCGCCGCCGGTGGCGATGGCGGCCTTCTACCTGAAGGGCGTGGCTCCACCGCACGTGACGCTCAACCAGATCTTCGCGGGCATGATGCCGTTCATGGCGATCCAGGTGATCGCGCTCGTGCTGCTGTACGTCTTCCCGGACATCGGGCTCTGGCTGCCGAAGGTGCTCTACAAGTAGCGAGAGGGCGGACGGCTTCGCCGCCGCCTTCGCGCCGCCGCGTTCGACCGGGCGTGCCGGTCGGCGCGGCGCTGCCACGGGCCCACGTGGCCAACCTGACGGGATTGTCGTGATGCGAGCGAAGGTCCTCATTTGCCGGGCGGTGTTTCCCGAGATCGTCGAGGCGCTGAGGGAGCGGTTCGACGTCGACCACAACGAGGCCGACGTGCCGCTGCCGCCCGCGGAACTCGCGGCGAGGCTCGCGGGCAAGGCGGGCGTGCTCACGACCGTGATGGACCGCGTCGACGAGGCGATCCTCGCCGCCGCCCCGGGCCTGAAGGTCGTCTCCAACATCGCGGTAGGCGTGAACAACATCGACATCGCCGCGTGCACCCGGCGCGGCATCCGCGTCACCAACACGCCCGGCGTGCTGGACGACACCACGGCGGATCTCACCTGGGCGCTGCTCATGGCGGCCGCGCGGCGCATCGCGGAGGGCGATGCGTTCGTGCGCCGCGGCGACTGGCAGGTCGGCTTCACGATGCAGGAGCCGCTGGGCACCGACGTGCACCACGCCACCCTCGGCATCATCGGCATGGGGCGCATCGGCCAGGCGATCGCGCGGCGCGCCACGGGCTTCGACATGCGGGTGGTCTACAACAACCGCAACCGGCTCCCGCCGGCGGACGAGGCGAGGCTCGGCGCCACCTGGATGGACATGCTGGAGATCTTCGCCATCGCCGACTTCGTGGTGGTGATGGTCCCGTATTCGCCCGCGGTGCACCACATGATCGGCGCGAAGGAGATCGCGCTCATGAAGCCCTCGGCCATCCTCGTCAACACGGCGCGCGGCGGCGTGGTCGACGACGCGGCGCTGGTGGAGGCGCTGCGCACGCGGCGGATCGCGGCCGCCGGCCTGGACGTCTTCGAGGGCGAGCCCCGGCTGCACCCGGGCTTTCGCGAGCTGCACAACGCGGTGCTCGCCCCGCACGTGGGCAGCGCCACGCGCGCCACCCGGATGAAGATGTGCGAGACGGCCGTGGCCAACCTCACGGCCGTGCTCGAGGGGCGAACGCCGCCCCACCTCGTCAACAAGGAACTTGCGCAAGGAGCTTTGCCATGAGTGCGAAAGTCGCTTTCCTCGGCCTGGGCGTGATGGGATTCCCCATGGCCGGCCACCTGAAGTCCCGCGGCTACGACGTCACGGTCTACAACCGCACCCCCGCCAAGGCCGCGGAGTGGGTGAAGAAGCACGGCGGGCAGTCGGCCGCCACGCCGGGCGAGGCGGCGCGCGGGGCCGACTTCGTGTGCCTGTGCGTGGGCAACGACAAGGACCTGCTCGCCGTCGCCTCGGCCGCCTTCGAGGGGATGAAGAAGGGCTCGGTGATGGTCGACCACACGACGGCCTCGGCCGACGCGGCGCGCACGCTGCACGCGCAGGCGAAGGCGCTGGGCATCGAGTTCATCGACGCGCCGGTCTCCGGCGGCCAGGCGGGCGCGGAGAACGGCAAGCTCACCGTCATGTGCGGTGGCGAGGCGGCGGCGTTCGAGCGCGCCAGGCCCGTGATGGAATCCTACGGGAAGGCCGTCACGCTCATGGGCGCGGCCGGCAGCGGGCAGCTCACCAAGATGGTGAACCAGATCTGCATCGCGGGCCTGGTGCAGGCGCTCGCCGAGGGCATCGCCTTCGCGCAGAAGGCCGGGCTCGACGCGAACCTCGTCCTGGACGTCATCTCCAAGGGGGCCGCGCAGAGCTGGCAGATGGAGAATCGCGGCAAGACCATGGTCGAGGGCAAGTTCCAGTTCGGCTTCGCGGTGGACTGGATGCGCAAGGACCTGGGCATCTGCCTGGAGGAGGCGCGGCGCAACGGCGCGCGCCTGCCGGCGACGGCGCTGGTGGACCAGTTCTACGGCGACGTGCAGAAGGCGGGCGGCGCGCGCTGGGACACGTCCTCGCTCATCACGCGGCTCGTGTAGCCGGGCCGGCCTAGTGCCGGTGCGCGCTGCCGCGCGCGAGGGCGTAGTGCTCGCGCAGCAGGTCGCGCCCGAAGTCGCCCGTGAAGTCGCGCCACACCGTGTGCACGTGGTTGCCGCCGTTCTGCGAGGCGTCGTATTCGACCAGGAACTTCGGCCCCTGGATGCGGTAGTAGTGCGGCTTGCCGCGCTCGAGCGCGCCGGCCCAGCCGAAGCGCACGTTCTCCAGGCCGCCCTCGTGCACGCGCGCCAGGCGCGCCTTCGCGAGGCCCGGCTCGAAGGCGTTCGCGTACACCTCGATCAGCTTCACGAGCTGTGCCCGGGCCTTGTCGTCGAGCTTCGCGGCAGCCACTCCCGCGGGCGTGAGCGGGTCGACCTTGTCCGCGTTCGCGGTGACGATGTCGCCGTAGGTGCGCGTGTCGAACACCGCCTCGCGCCTGAGCGGCTCGGGCAGCATCGCGAGCAGGGCGCGGGCCTCGTCCTCCTCCGCCGCCAGCACGCGCAGCCCCTTGCGCGGGCCGCCGGGGACGAGCGCGGGGTTGGCCCCGAAGAAGCTGGGCGTGTCGGCGGCCAGACGGTCGCCGGCGAGCGTGAAGTTGAGCGACAGGTGATGCCCCTCGAAGCGCCAGGCCCAGCGCCGCGCCGCCTCGGGCGTGCCGTAGAGGGTGAAGTGGTACTTCTCCGGGTCGCGCAGCAGGCCGAAGGTCTCGATCTCCCTGAGCACCAGTTCCAGCTCGAGGATGTTCGTGACCCGCTGGTAGCCTGCGGCGGAGAGCGCCTCGCGCAGCAGGGCGTGGATCGCCTGGCGCCCCTTCGCGTCGAGTTCCTTGAACGAGACGCCGCCGCGGCCGCGCGGCGTGTAGTGCCAGTCGAGCCGGTCCGCGTCCTCGAGCGGGCGCACGGCCTTCAGGCGCGCCGCCTCGGGCAGCGAGGCGAGCACCTTCACGGCCGCCTCGCGCATCCGCGCGGGAGCGCCGCCGGGCGCCGGCTGCGCGGCGGCGGGCGCGCTTTCGAGCAGCAGCGCTGCGGCGATCGCGGCGGCCATGCGAAAATGGGTACGCATACGCCCACCCGGAGGAATCCTTGAAGATCACACTCTACTACGCGCCCGGCGCGTGCTCGCTCGCTTCCCACATCGCCCTGGAGGAGTCCGGGCTCGCCTACGACACGGTGCGGATCAACACCGGTGCGGGGGAGCAGCGCTCGCCGGCCTACCTCAAGCTCAACCCGCGCGGGCGCGTGCCGACGCTCGTCGTCGACGGCCAGGTGCTCGTGGAGAACCTCGCCATCCAGGCGTGGGTCGCCGGCGGCCACCCGAAGGCGCGGCAGTGGCCCGAGTCCACGTGGGAGCAGGCGCAGGCCCTGTCCTTCATGGCCTGGCTCGCCGACACGGTGCACCCGGCCTACGCGCACTACTTCCGCGCCGAGCGCTACCTGCCCGAGGGCGCGCCGGTGGACGCGGTGAAGGCGAAGGGCCGCGACACGTTCTGGGCCTGCCTGCAGGAGATCGACGGGCTGCTCGCCGGGAAGCCGTGGGCGATCGGCAAGCGCTACTCGGTCGTCGACGGCTACCTGCTGGTGTTCTACCGCTGGGCCAACCGCAACGCGATGCCCGTCCGGGAACTGGCGAACTACACGGCCCTCGTGGAGCGCGTGCTGTCGCGCCCGGCCGTGAAGAAGGTCATGGCCGACGAAGGCATCACGATGTCTTGAACGTCCGGCTCGATCACCTGGTCGTCGCGGCGCGCACGCTCGAGGAAGGCACGGCCTGGCTCGAGGCGCGGCTGGGCGTGCCCGTCGCGCCGGGCGGCCGGCACGCCCTCATGGGCACGCACAACCGCCTGCTCGCGCTGGGCGCGGACGCCTACCTGGAGATCATCGCGGTGGATCCGCAGGCGCCCGCGCCGGCACGTCCCCGCTGGTATTCGCTCGACGCGCCGGCCCTGCGCGCACGCCTCGCCCGCGGCCCGCGCCTGGTGCATTGGGTGGTGCGCACGGACGATCTCGACGCGGCGCGGCTCATGGCGCCGAGCTGCGGGCAGGGCGCTCCCGCTCGAGCGCGGCGGCCTTCGCTGACATCGGCGTGCCGCCGGGCGGCGGCCTGCCGGACAGGGCGCCTTCCGACCTTCATCCAGTGGGAAGGCGCGGCCACCTTCCCGGCAGCTTCCCGAGAGCGGATGCCGCCTGGAAGCACCCACGGCGCGCACGCCGCGCGCGGCCGCGCATCGCCAGGTGCTCGAATCGCTCGGCTTCGAGGACGCCGGCCTCGCGCGCCTGGAGGCGGGCGAGGCGATCGGCGTCTCGGCCGTCCTGCGCTCGCCGCGCGGCACGGTGCTGCTGCCGGAGGCGGGGCCGTGGGAATAAGCGGGCGCTTATGGATGTTCACCCCAGCGTGACCATCCACCCGCCGAGGAATCCCATGAAGATCCTGCGTACCCTGACCCTCGCCGCCCTGTTCGCGATCCCCGCCTCGCTCTTCGCCGCGCCGCCGGCCAAGACGGTCGATGGCGTCCTCGCCAACGCCGCCGGCATGACCCTGTACACCTTCGACAAGGACGCCGCCGGCAGCGGCAGAGCGCCTGCAACGGCCCCTGCGCGACCAACTGGCCGCCCCTCATGGCCGCCGCGGATGCGAAGCCGGAAGGGCGACTACACGATCGTCACGCGACGACGGCGGCAGGCAGTGGGCGTTCAGGTGAAAGCCGCTCTACCTGGCGCGAAGGGACGCCAAGCCGGGCGACAAGACGGGCGAGGGCGTGAACAACGTCTGGCGCGCCGCCAAGCCCTGAGAGCGGCCGGCCCGTGGACTACGAGCTCATCGTCCCGTTCATCCCCAACCTGCGCCGCTACGCGCGCGCGCTGATTGGGACCGCATGGGCTGACGATCTCGTCCAGGACACCCTGGAGCGCGCGGTGCGCAAGTTCCACCTGTGGCGCCCCGGGGACCTGCGGGCCTGGCTCTTCTCCATTGGCGGCATTAACGTGTTCGTGAACCAGCTCAAGGCGCGCAAGGTGGCGCCCTCGGCGGAGGTCGACGAGAGCTTCATCGGCGCGACCACCCCGGGCTGGGTCACCGACGTGCGCGACCTGGAGCGCGGCCTCGCCCTGCTCTCGGCGGAGCAGCGCGAGGTGGTCCTGATGGTGAGCCTGGAGGACATGAGCTACGAGGAAGTGAGCCGCGCGCTGGGCGTGCCCATCGGCACGGTGATGTCCCGCCTCTCGCGCGGCCGCGAGAAGCTGCGTCGCTACATGGATGGCGAGTCGACGCGCACCAACCTGAAGGTGGTCCAATGAACCTGGATGACGCGCTGCTGCAGGCCTTCGTGGACGGCGCGCT
>JBGAOO010000085.1:0-13783 GCA_044221765.1 Usitatibacteraceae bacterium
GGTGCGAATACACGGGCCTTCCGCGCAGCGTGCCCACGAGCGGCGAGAGCAGCCGCTTGGCGAGGCCCGCCGCGCCGCGCCGGCCCTGGGGATAGAAGCGGCTCGTCGCCGGCATGTAGCGCATGGTGAAGCCCCGGCGGGGCCGGTCGCTGCGGTTCGCCTCCGAGCCGTGCAGCAGCCACGCGTCGAAAAGCACGAACTCGCCGCGCGCCAGTTCCACGGACACGACCTCCTGCGGGTCGATGTGCGACGGATCCACGCCGAAGGGGAAGAAGGCGTTGTCCTCGCCGTCGCGTGGAACGTAGGGATAGTCGCGCCGCCGGTGGCTGCCGCGAACCACGCGCAGGCAGCCGTTGCCCTCGTCCGTCGCGTCCAGGGCGATCCAGAAGCTCGCCACGTCGACCGGATCGATGTAGCCCTCCCAGTAGCGGCCGTCCGAATGCCACGGTATCGCCCGCCCGCCGCGCGCCTGCTTGAGGAAGAACTGGCTCGTCCAGAGCGCGATGTCCGGCCCGAGGATCGGCTCGACGAGATCGAGCGCGGGCGCGGACATCAGCCAGTCGAAGAGCCGCGGGTCGCCGAAGTGCGGCACGTTCAGGTCCGCGGCGCGCCGGCCCGCCGCGATCTCCTGCCGGTATTCCTCGGCGATCGCCTCGAGCGAGGCGAGCATCGGCTCGGGAAAGAGCGGGAAGCGGCCGATCACGTAACCGTCGCGCCGATACGCCTCCAGATCGAGGCGGTAGCCCGGGAGACTCGCCCCCGCGTTCGCATCCATGCCGGTCCCCATGCGTTCCTCGCCAGCGACCAGCATCCATCGGCCACCCGCGCAGGTCAAGCGCGTGGCCGGTCGACCCGAGATTGACGGGGGTGGCTCGCCCCCCGATACTCGGCGCAGGCTCTCGCGCGCGCCTCTCGCGGTGCCGGTTCCGCTTCCCGTGTCGTTTCGCCGCACCTGCCGGGGTTCCCAGCCTTGACCACACGTCGACAGTTCCTTGGCCGGCTCGGCACGGCAGCCGGTGCGCTCGTCGCGGGCGGCTGCGGCGGTGGTGGCAGCCCCGGCCCGTCCGCCACGCCGAGCCCCGTCCCTGCGCGCCCGGCCTTCTTCCTCGGCGTCGGCATCGAGAACACGTGGATGGTCCAGGCCGACCCGGCGCGGGACGGTTCCCGGCGCGCCCTCGACGAGTACGCCCTGACCGGCCACGACGCCCAGTGGCGCGAGGACTTCCTGCGCGCCGCCGACCTCGGGGTCAATTGCCTGCGCTACGGGATGCCGTGGCCGCGACTGGAAGCGACACCGGGCGCCCCGGATTTCTCCGAGCTGCGCACGCGCCTCGCGTTCCTCGTGTCGCTGGGCATCACGCCGGTCCTCGACCTGTTGCATTACGGAACGCCGGCCTGGATGAAGGACGGCATCGGCGACCCGCTGTTTCCGGAGACCCTGGCCCGCTATGCCCGGGCCGCGGCGCGGAGCCTGGGCGGCCTCGTCACGCACTTCACGCCCTGCAACGAGCCGCAGGTGGCGACGGCCCTGAGCGCCGCCGTGGGCCGGTGGCCGCCCTACGCGAGCAGCGCAGGAGCCTTCGCCGCCACCGGCGTGCGCGTGGCCCGCGCCATGGTCCTCGCCTCGCAGGCGCTGCGCGCCGAGCTGCCGACTTGCCGCCTGGTTTCCGCCGAGTCGGTCAACTGGGCGCTCGCCGACACGCTGTTGCCGGACCTGCCGGCGCAAGGGGCGCAGGCCGAGGAATGGCGCGCGGCGATCGGCAGCTCCCCGGCGAGCCTCGCCTATGGGCTGGTCGCGCCGGACCACCGGTGGGGCACGGTGCTCGCGAGCCTGGGGGTGCCCCGTGCCGACCTCGAGTGGCTCCAGGCGAACGCGCAGCCCCCGGACATCGTGGGCTACAACCACTACCCGGACATCGTGGATTTCCCGGGCGGGCCCGACTTCACGCGGGGCGGCAGCGTGCCGCTCGCGGCCGCCGCGGAGGAGGCGGCCCTGCGCGCGGAACGCGCCCTGCGGCGCGCCCAGGCCTACTTCGGTCGCGAGGTCTTCCTCACGGAGACGAGCGCCGGCCTCGACCCGGCGGCCCGCGCGGCCTATGCGGGCGCGCTGGGACCGATGGTGAAGCGCCTGCAGGCCGAGCGCTTTCCGATCGCCGGCCTTTGCTGGTGGCCGCTGCTGCAGGCCGTTCGATGGGAATACCGCGAGGAATCGTCGAAGCCCCTCGCGGCCTTCCTCGCGCCCGGCGAGTGGAACAACGGCCTGTACGACGTCGCGGCGGAGCCCGACGGCACGATGCGGCGCGTGCCCACCGCCGCCGTCGCCGCCTTCCGGAGCCTCGCGCAGGCCCTGCGCTAGCAGGCACCCGTCCCGCGCGGCCCCGGCGTCCGGCTACTTCGACAGCCCCGCGAGCACCTCGTCCAGCATCTTCTTCGCGTCGCCGAAGAGCATGCGGTTGTTCTCCTTGTAGAAGAGCGGGTTGTCCACGCCCGCGTACCCGGAGGCCATCGAGCGCTTCATCACGATCGAGGTCTTCGCCTTCCACACCTCGAGCACGGGCATGCCCGCGATGGGGCTCGCGGGGTCCTCCTGCGCCGAGGGGTTCACGATGTCGTTCGCGCCGATGACCATCGAGACGTCCGTGTCCGGGAAGTCCTCGTTGATCTCGTCCATCTCCATCACGATGTCGTAGGGCACCTTGGCCTCGGCGAGCAGCACGTTCATGTGCCCGGGCATGCGGCCGGCCACCGGGTGGATGCCGAAGCGCACGTTGATGCCCTTCTCGCGCAGCACCCGCGTGATCTCGAAGACGGTGTGCTGCGCCTGCGCCACCGCCATGCCGTAGCCGGGGACGATGATGACGTTCTTCGCCTCGCGCAGCAGCTCGGCGGTCTCGCCCGCCCGTGCCGAAGCCGCCCGCGATGACGCTGATGAAGTTGCGGTTCATCGCGCGGCACATGATGTAGGAGAGGATCGCGCCCGAGGAGCCCACCAGCGCCCCCACCACGATGAGCAGGTCGTTCGAGAGCATGAAGCCCGTGGCCGCCGCCGCCCAGCCCGAGTAGCTGTTGAGCATCGAGACCACCACGGGCATGTCCGCCCCGCCGATCGCCATCACCATGTGGATGCCGAAGAGGAGCGAGACCACCGTCATCACGATGAGCGGGGTCATGCCCGCGGCCACGTCCTTCGCCAGGATGAACTCGCGGCCGTACCAGACGATGACGACCAGGCCCAGGAGGTTGATCCAGTGGCGCGCGGGCAGCAGCAGGGGCTTGCCGCCGATCTTGCCCGAGAGCTTGCCGAAGGCCACGAGCGAACCCGAGAAGGTCACCGCGCCGATGAGGATGCCCAGGTAGATCTCGATCTCGTGGATCGCCTTCTCGGCGCCGGTGAACTCGATCGAGGTGTCGATGTAGCTCGCGAACCCCACCAGGCAGGCGGCGAGGCCCACCAGGCTGTGCATGAGCGCGACCAGCTCCGGCATCTGGGTCATCTGGACGGTGCGCGCGGCATAGAGGCCGATGGTCCCGCCGACCACCATGGCGCCGACGAGCCACGGGATGCCCGCGGCGGTGACCCGGGGGCCGAAGACGGTGGCGAGCACGGCGATCGCCATGCCGATCATGCCGTAGAGGTTTCCGCGGCGGGAGGTCTCGGGGTTCGACAGGCCGCCCAGGCTGAGGATGAAGAGGATGATCGCGCCGATGTAGGCGACGGTGACGACACTGGTAGTCATGGGGGCTCCCTCGCCTACTTGCGGAACATGGCCAGCATGCGACGCGTCACCGCGAAGCCGCCGAACATGTTGATGGTGGTGAGGGCGATGCCCACGATGGCGATCCAGCGGATGAGTTCGTCCGGCCGGCCCGTGCCCGCCGCGGGCGGGGCGATCTGCACCAGGGCGCCGATGGCGATGATGCTCGAGATGGCGTTGGTCACGCTCATGAGCGGCGTGTGCAGCGACGGCGTCACGTTCCAGACGACCATGTAGCCCACGAAGCAGGCGAGCACGAACACGGTGAAGTGGCCCAGGAAGGCCGCGGGCGCGTACAGGCCCACGAGCAGGAAGAGCAGCGCCCCGATGCCGAAGACGGCCGCGAGCGTGCCGGCGGCCATCGGCTCTCCGCCGCCCCCGTGCCCTTTCGGGGCCGGCGGCGGCATGGCGGGCTTGGCCGCCTGCGTGGCCGCCGCGGGCAGCTTGGGCGCCGGCGCGGGCCAGGTGACGGCGCCGTCCTTGATCACGGTGAGGCCACGGATCGCGTCGTCCTCCATGTTGACGTCGATCGACCCGTCCTTGGCCTTGCACAGCTCCTCGGCCAGGCGGAAGAGGTTGGTGGCGTACAGCGTCGAGGACTGCTTGGCCAGCCGGCTCACCAGGTCGGTGTAGCCGATGATGGTGACGCCGTGGCGCACCACCGCCTCGCCCGGCACGGTGAGCTCGCAATTGCCGCCCTGCTCGCCCGCCATGTCGACGATCACGCTGCCGGGCTTCATGCTCTTCACCATGTCGGCGGAGATCAGCTTGGGCGCGGGCTTGCCGGGGATGAGCGCGGTGGTGATGATGATGTCCGCCTCCGCCGCCTGCTTGGCGTACATCTCGCGCTGCGCCTTCTGGAAGCCCTCGCTCATCACCTTGGCGTAGCCGCCGCCGCCGGAGCCTTCTTCCTCGTAGTCCACCTTGACGAACTCGCCGCCCAGCGACTTCACCTGGTCGGCGACCTCCGCCCGCGTGTCGTTCGCGCGGACGATGGCCCCGAGGTTGGCCGCCGTGCCGATGGCGGCGAGGCCGGCCACGCCGGCCCCCGCGATGAAGACCTTGGCCGGCGGCACCTTGCCCGCGGCGGTGATCTGGCCGTTGAAGAAGCGGCCGAAGGCATTCGCCGCCTCGATCACCGCGCGGTAGCCGCTGATGCCGGCCATCGAGGTGAGCGCGTCCATCTTCTGGGCGCGGCTGAGCATGCGCGGCAGCGCGTCGATGGCGAGCACCGTGACCTTTCGGGCCGCCAGCTTCTGCATGAGGTCGGGGTTCTGGGCGGGCCAGATGAAGCTCACGAGCGTGGTGCCCTCGCGCATGAGCGCCACCTCTTCCGCGCTCGGCGGGCGCACCTTGAAGACGATGTCCGCCGCCGACCAGAGCGCCGCCGCGTCTGGCGCGATCTGCGCGCCCGCGGCCACGTAGGTATCGTCGGCGAAGTTCGCCGGATCGCCGGCGCCGGTTTCCACCAGCACGGAAAATCCGAGCTTCTTCAGCTTCTCCACCACCTCGGGCACGGTGGCGACGCGTTTCTCGCCCGCGTAGGTTTCCCGCGGCACTCCGATCAGCAGCGACATGTGAGTCCTCCCTTGAGTCGACTTTCTTGTGTGTCTTGCAAGGATACCGAAATCATTCCCACTCGATCGTGGCCGGCGGCTTGGACGAGACGTCGTAGACCACCCGGTTGATGCCGCGCACCTCGTTGATGATGCGGTTCGACACGCGTCCCAGCAGGTCGTAGGGCAGTTCCGCCCAGTGGGCCGTCATGAAGTCCGTGGTCTGCACCGCCCGCAGCGAGACCACCCATTCGTAGGTGCGGCCGTCGCCCATCACGCCCACCGATCGCACGGGCAGGAACACGGCGAACGCCTGGGCGACCTTGTCATACCACGGCACGCCGTCCTTGTCCTTGGTCAGGCGCAGTTCCTCGATGAAAATCGCGTCCGCGCGGCGCAGCAGGTCGGCGTACTCGGCCTTCACCTCGCCCAGGATGCGCACGCCCAGCCCCGGGCCGGGGAAGGGGTGGCGGAAGACCATGTCGCGCGGCAGGCCCAGCGTGAGGCCCAGCGCCCGCACCTCGTCCTTGAACAGCTCGCGCAGGGGCTCGAGCAGCTTCAGGTGCAGCGAGTCGGGCAGGCCGCCGACGTTGTGGTGCGACTTGATCGTGACCGCCTTCTTGGTCTTCGCGCCGGCCGACTCGATCACGTCCGGGTAGATCGTGCCCTGCGCGAGCCACTTCGCGTTGGGCATCTTCTTCGCCTCGGCCTGGAACACCTCGACGAAGAGGCGGCCGATGATCTTGCGCTTCGCCTCCGGGTCGGCGACGCCCGCGAGCTCCCGGTAGAAGTCGGGCGCGGCGTTCACCCGGTCGACCTTCACCCCCATGTGCTCGGCGAAGGTGTCCATCACCTGGTCGCCTTCCCGGTGCCTCAGCAGGCCCGTGTCCACGAAGATGCAGGTGAGCTGGTCGCCGATCGCCTGGTGGATGAGCGCGGCGGCCACGGCGGAGTCGACGCCGCCCGACAGGCCCAGGATCACCTCCTCGCCGCCCACCTGCTCGCGGATGCGGGCGATGGCGTGCGGGGCGAACTCCGGCATGTTCCAGTGGCGGTCGCAGCCGCAGATCTCGTGCACGAAGCGCGAGTAGATCGCCGCGCCCTGCTTCGTGTGCGTCACCTCGGGGTGGAACTGCACGGCGTAGAAGTCGCGCGCCGCGTCGAACATGCCGGCGATGGGGCAGGCCTCGTTGGAGGCCATGACCGAGAAGCCCGCCGGGAGCCGGGTGACCTTGTCGCCGTGGCTCATCCACACGTCGAGCAGGCCGTGCCCCTCGCCGTTCGCGCGGTCCTGGATGCCCTCGAGCAGCCGGGAGTGCCCGCGGGCACGCACCTCGGCGTAGCCGAACTCGCGCACCTTCCCGTTCTCGACCTCGCCGCCGAGCTGGGCGGCCATCGCCTGCATGCCGTAGCAGATGCCCAGCACCGGCACGCCCGCGCGGAACACGTAGGGATCGGCCGCGGGCGGCTTGTCCTCGATCACCGAGGCGTGGCTGCCCGAGAGGACGATCCCCTTGGGCGCGAAGTCGCGGATGAACGCCTCGTCGACGTCGTGGGAGTGCAGCTCGCAGTACACGCCGGCCTCGCGGATGCGCCGCGCGATGAGCTGCGCCACTTGCGAGCCGAAATCCAGGATCAGAATCTTGTCCATGCGCCTTCCTGAAAGACCGAGCGGCGCCTGATGCGCCGCCCGGGAAACGAGATCTCGTCGTCGATGCCGGGCCTAGTCGATGTGATAGTTCGGCGCTTCCTTCGTGATCTGCACGTCGTGCACGTGCGACTCGCGCATCCCGGCCGAGGTGATCTCGACGAACTCCGCCCGCGATCTCATCTCCTCGATCGACCGGCACCCGGTGTAGCCCATGCTCGCGCGCAGCCCGCCCATCAGCTGGTGGATGATCGCGGTCACCGGGCCCTTGTACGGCAGGCGCCCCTCGACGCCCTCGGGCACGAGCTTGTCCGCGTTCATCTCCGCGTCCTGGAAGTAGCGGTCGCTCGAGCCCTTCTGCATCGCGGCGAGCGATCCCATGCCGCGGTAGGACTTGTAGGAGCGGCCCTGGTAGAGCTCGATCTCGCCGGGCGCCTCCTCCGTGCCGGCGAAGAGGCTGCCGAGCATCACGCTCGAGGCGCCGGCGGCGATGGCCTTGGCCACGTCGCCCGAGAAGCGGATGCCGCCGTCGGCGATGCACGGCACGCCCGTGCCCTCGAGCGCGGCCGCGACGTTCTGGATGGCGGTGATCTGGGGCACGCCCACGCCCGCGACGATTCGCGTGGTGCAGATGGAGCCCGGGCCGATGCCGACCTTCACGCCGTCGGCGCCGTGGTCCACCAGCGCGCGGGCCGCCTCGCGCGTGGCGATGTTGCCGCCGATCACCTGCATGTCGGGGTAGTGCTTCTTCACCCACTTCACGCGGTCGAGCACGCCCTGCGAATGGCCGTGCGCCGTGTCGACCACGATCACGTCCACGCCCGCCTCGACGAGCTTCTCGACGCGCTCCTCCGTGCCCTCGCCCACGCCGACCGCCGCGCCCACCCGCAGGCGCCCGTGCTGGTCCTTGCTCGCGTCGGGGTGCTCGGAGGACTTGAGGATGTCCTTCACGGTGATGAGGCCGCGCAGCTCCCAGTCGCCGTTGATCACCAGCACGCGCTCCAGGCGGTGACGGTGCATGAGGGCCTTGGCCTCCTCGAGGCTGCCGCCCTCCTTCACCGTCACGAGCTTCTCGCGCGGGGTCATGATGTTCTTCACCGGCTGGTCGAGGTTCGTCTCGAAGCGCAGGTCGCGGTTGGTGACGATGCCCACGACGGCCTTGCCCTCGAGGACCGGCAGGCCCGAGATGCGGTGCTTGCGCGTGATCTCCAGCACCTCGCGGACCGTCATCGAGGGGGTGACCGTGATCGGCTCCTTCACCACGCCGCTCTCGAAGCGCTTGACCGCGGAGACCATGGCGGCCTGGGCCTGGGGCACGAGGTTCTTGTGCAGGATGCCGATGCCGCCTTCCTGGGCGAGCGCGATGGCGAGCCGGGATTCGGTCACCGTGTCCATGGCCGCCGACAGCAGCGGCAGGTTCAGCTGGATGGAGCGCGTGAGGCGGCTCGTGAGGCTGACTTCGCGGGGAAGGACGGTCGAGTGGGCGGGAACCAGCAGTACGTCGTCAAAAGTGAGCGCTTTCTGGATGACGCGCATGTTTGAGCCTCGACACAAAAGTCGATTATACCGGCGCGCACCCCCCTCGCCAATCCGCCCGGTCGGCGCGGGCAAGGATCATGCCCTCCTGACCAACCGCATTGACGCTGCGGTAGTTTCTCGGTAAGGTTTCGTAAATGCTTGAAACTACGAGATTTTGGCCCCAAACCCCGCGCCGATCCTGGGGCGGGGTTTGCGCCGGCGCGATCGTCGTCGCGGGCCTGGCCGGTTGCGCCGTGGCGGAGCCCGCGCGCGCCGGCACCGGTGGCGGCGCCGTCGCCGGACCCCCGCGCCCAGGCGGAGGAAGCCCGTGCCCTCCTCGCCCAGGCCGAGATCGACGTGCAGCGCGCCAGGGCGAAGCGCGCGCTCTGGACCCGCGCCTGGGAGTCCTTGCTGGCCGCCCGGACCGCGATGGCCGCGAACGACCCGCCGGCGGCGGCCGCGCACGCCCGCCGGGCAAGTGAGCTATCGCAACTGGGACTGGAGCAATTGGCCTATCCTGCCGTGAAGCCGTGATGCGAAAGGAGCCCTTCGTGAAGCGAATCGTCATGCTGGTCCTCGCCCTGGCGCTCGCGCCGGCGGCGACCGCACAGCTGTACAAGTGGGTCGACAAGGACGGCAAGGTCACGTACTCGGACCAGCCGCCGCCCTCGGCCCAGTCCAAGCAGATCAACGTGCCCGTCGGTTCGTCCGCCGCGCCGGCCGCGGCGCCCAAGTCCGCGGTGGCGAAGGACAAGGAACTCGAGAAATCCCGGCAGGCGGCCGCCGACAAGGTAAAGAACGCCGAGGAGGCCGCCGCCAAGGCGAAGGCCGACGCCGACAACTGCGTCCGGGCGAAGGCCTACCTGCGCACCGTCACCGACGGCGGGCGCATCGGCACCTACGACGAGAAGGGCGAGCGCGTCCTGCTCGACGACCAGCAGATCGAAGCCGAGCGCGTGAAGGCGCAGAAGGCCGTCGACGACTACTGCAAGGCCTCCTGACCGACGCAAGAAGGCGGTTCGAGCCGCCCGAGCGATACCCGGCACACGATGAAGCACCCTGGCATCACCCTTCCTTCCGGCGTCACCCTCGCCCTCCTCGCCGGGGCGCTCTGGCTGCCGGGCACGGCCGGCGCCATCGCCCTGGGGGAACTGCAGGTGCACTCGTCGCTGGGCGAGCCGCTGGACGCGTCGGTGGCGGTGAGCGCCGGGCCCGAAGAGACGCTCACCCCCGAGTGCTTCTTCCTGAGCCGCCCCGAGGCCCTGGGCGCGCCGCAGGTCTCGCGGGCCACCTTCGCCCTGGAATCGCCCGGCGGCCGCGCCCGCCTGCGCATCCGCACGTTCGCCTCGCAGAACGAGCCGGCCCTGCTGCTGCGCCTCAATGCCGCCTGCAGCGGCGGCGGCGCCGTCATCCGCGAGTACGCCGTGCTGCTCGATCCGCGGCCGCAGGCCGCGCGCCCAAACCGCGCCCTGCACCGTCGCTGGTGCCGGCACCGCAACGCCAGCGTCGCCGATCGGTGAAGACCCGCCTCGCCCGCCTTGCGCAATGTCGCGGGCGGCCTGCTCGCCGCTCGCGGGCGCGATCTACCGCGCCAATGCGCGCTGAGCGTATTGGCGCGCGCACGCAACTGCCGCTCACGCCGCGCTCGGTGCCGACGACCCCCATCCCTTCGGCACCGCGATCCATGTACCCGGACCTGCGCGAGTTCGCTGTCCTCGGCGGAGCCCTGCGCCAGCACGCATCCGGCGAGCGCCGCACCAGGAAGCCTGCACCACTGAGATCGTCCCAGCAACGCCGAAGATCGAGCCCTGCAGCATAGTCTCCCCGAAGTGAAAGCCCGTCACCACGCGGAAACGCCGCGCCGCCCACCCTGGCGGGCTGGTGCTGCGCTGTCGGCCTCGACATCGGCCTATGCCGAGCAAGGTGTCGGCGACTACGCATGCCGCCGCTTCGCGAACGCCTGTACTATGCAATTCGGACGACCAGGTCTCCGGCCTGCTTTCCGCGATGCGCGATGCGCAGCGGCCTGGAAACAGCTCGAGGTCCCAGGTCGCCGAACTGCAGCTCCAGCTCTCTGAGGCGCTGCGGGCACGCCGCCTCCGCGCCTCTTCTTCGCCTCGGCCATTTCCGCTGCCGCTGAACCTGGGCGCCTGCGCACCGGCCGCACCCGCCGCACCCGCCACGATCGCGCCGGTGAATCCGCCGACCGTCGCGCCGGAACCTTCGCCCAAGGCCGCGCCGGCCCCGGCGAAGCCCGCCACGAAACCCGCGCCCGCCAGCCCAGGCGACAAGCCCGCCACGTCGTTGCTGCCGGAGTCCGTGCCGCCCTGGCTCTGGGGCGCGCTCGCCATCGTGGCCGCCTTGTTCGCGGTGCTCGGCTGGAGCCTTTACCAGCGCCGTCACCGGCCGATGCAGCGAAGCGCCGTGGCCGAACCGACCTATGCCACCGTGATGCTCGACCGGGACGAGGCGCCGGAGGACACCGAGGCCGCGATCCCGGACGAGGCCGCGGGCAAGCCGGCCTTCCCCGAACCGCGCCGCGTGGCCGAGTCCGACGCGGGCCTGGAAACGCACGTGCCCGGGGCCGACCCGCAGGTGCTTCGCCGGCGCTACATGGAAGAGCGATTCCCCGAGATCGCCGCGCGCACGATCGCGCTCGAGGATCCCGATTCCGTCGTGAAGGGCGCGCGGCTCTTCTACGAGGACGGCTCGCTCACGCGCGCGGTCGAGCTGCTGCAGTTCACCGTCGAGGAGAACCCGGCGGCCCTCAAGCCCTGGCTCGCGCTCTTCGAGATCTTCCGCCTGGAGGGCCTCGCGGGCGAATTCGCGGAGCTCGCCGGTCGCTTCCGCCAGGCGCACGGCGCGAGCGACTACTGGAAGAAGGTGCAGTTCATCGGGCGCGAGCTCGATCCGCAGAATCCCCTGTACCTCGACGACGCCTTCAACAGCCTGGAGACCATCGGCTACCCCTCGGCGGCCAAGCGCCAGGAGATCGTCTTCGACCCGCTGGCCGAGAACTGGCTGAACGCGCCGATGGACTTCACCAGCGACGCGCTCGCGGCGGACCTTCGCGCGGGCCTGCTGGCCGACGCCAACGTGCGCGACCAGGACCTCATCCCCAACCCGATGCCGGCGCTCAAGAGCATCGAGATGTTCACGGTCGCCTGAGCGAGGCCCGATGCCCCACGACGCCCCCGCCGCCGCCTTCCCGATCGACCCGGATCGCGTGCTCGCCGCGAAGAGCGTGCGCGAGCCGGCCGCCCGGGCGCTCTTCCTGGCGGCCGTGCGCGAGTTCGGCCGCGACGGCCTGCCCTTCACCGCCGAGCGCCTGCAGCGCCTCATGGCGGTGGAAGAGCACTTCCAGACGCTGCTGCTCTACGACCAGCTCGAGATCCTGCGCGGGGAGGCGGCCCTCGCCGAGGGCGAGCGCGACTTCGCGCTCAACGTGCAGCGCAGCTGCCTGGAGGCGGCCAACGGCTTCCAGCGCTTCCTGCGCAACCGCGAGGAATGGGCGCGCACGCGCGACACCGTCGACCTGCTCTTTCGCGTGACGGGGCTCGCGCTCAACACGATCCACTGCTTCGTGAAGTGGGGCTACTTCGTGAACGACGCCGGGCGCGCCGTGCCCTGGAAGCAGCTGCACGCGCTCTACTCGCTCGCCGAGGCCGACGGTTATTCGCAGGTGCCCTTCGTGATGCACGCCTCGCAGCCGAGCTTCAAGCCCTCGGTGCAGTCGCTCTACCTGCGCACGCTCCTGCTCGACCTGCTGAACGCCGGCAACCTCACGCGCGTGCAGGTGGAGATCGCCGACGGCTGGTTCTCGTCCTGGTGCGGGGACTACGCGCTCGACGCGGAATACTCGCGATCGCACCTGTTCGTGGACCTGGCCTCCGACTCCGGGCTGCACCTCATGCGCAAGGACAGCCACGGCGACACCGTGCGCTACGTGCGCGCCGACGGGCTGAAGGCCCAGATCGAGGAGGTGCAGGCGGGCTGCGCCACGGCGAGCTCCTACGCCGGGCGCTGCACGCCGTATTTCCTGGTCGAGGAACACGTGTTCTGCTCGATCATCGAGAAGCTCTACGCCTCGATCGTCGCCGGCAGCGAGAACCGCATCGAGGAACGCACGCACTTCGAGGATCATGAGGTGGACGTGGTGGTGGGGATGGATCGCGTGCTCGAGGCGCCTGGCGCGCGGGCCCTCGCCCGCCCTCGCGCCGGCGCCGCCCGCCCAGGCCACGGCCGAGATGGTCGAGATCAGCCCGTCGGGGCTGTCGCTCACGCCGCTGCCGGCGGACGCCGTGCCGGCCCCCGCGCCCGCGGGCGACCCGGACGTGCAGACCTGGCGCGTGCACGACCTGGCGGCTCCAAGGGCTACGGCCTGCTCGTCGACAGAGCCGGCGCCGACGCGGTGATGCTGAACGGCCTCATCGCGCTGCGCAACCAGGAGACCGGCGGCTGGATCCTGGGCTCGGTGGTGAGGAAGCTCGCCAACCGCGTGCGCGGCGAGATGCTCGCCGGCGTCGAGGTGCTCGCCTACCGTCCCCCGCCGCTGTCGCTCGCGCCCGTCGCGGGGCACACCCGTCCAGGCGATCTACCTGCCCGGCCTGGACACCAACGGCAAGCTCGATGCGCTGCTCGTGCGCACCGCCGATTTCGCCACCGGCAAGTCCTTCCGCCTGGTCGCGGCCGGCGCCACCTACACCATCCGGCTCAACCGCATCACGAAGAAGGGCGCGGACTGGCTGAAGGTCCGCTACGAGATCGAGTCGAAGGCATGGGCGGGCCGCCTATCGTCCTGCCCGAGCGCAGCGCAACGCCCGCATCGGCCGGCGGCCGGTAGACCTCCACGGTCCCGAGCACCGTCTCCGGCGAGCAGCCTTAATCCCCAGATTCCGGTGTCCGCGCCCTCGAGCGCCGGATGGCGCTCGGCGACGCCCGCCTGCTCGAGCGCCTGCGCGATCGTCGCGCCCGGCGCAGCTCGAGCGCCACCACCTCCTGGCCTTCGGGCAGGGCGATGGCGACCAGCACGCGCATTCAGCCCTCCGCCGCCGGCGCCGCCGGCAGGACGGGCACGGGCCCATCGGGCATGGCCGTCTCCGCCGCGAGCGGGCCGGGAACGCTCGGCGCGACGGGCGCTGCGCGGCGAAGCGCCTCGGCGCGCTCGACGAAACGCTCGACGATGGTTTCCATGATCTGCCCGAACACCGGGCCCATCAGGCGCTCGAGCGTGCGGCTCGCGAACGCGTAGTCGATGGAGAACTCGATGGCGCAGCCTTCCGCGCCCAGCGCGCGGAAGTGCCAGT
>JBGAOO010000086.1:0-13563 GCA_044221765.1 Usitatibacteraceae bacterium
GCCTGCGCGTAGGCGGCGCCCTTGCCGAGCAGGATGAGCGGCTTCCTCGCCCCCTTCAGCAGCTCGAGCGCGCGCTTCACCGCCTCGGGCGCCGGGATCTGCCGGGGCGCGGGATCGACGACCCGGATGAGCGAGCGCCGGCCCGCCTCGGCCTCGATCGCCTGGGCGAAGAGCTTGGCCGGCAGGTCGAGGTACACCCCGCCCGGGCGGCCGGACACGGCCGCGCGGATGGCGCGCGCGATGCCCACGCCGATGTCCGCGGCGTGCAGCACGCGATAGGCCGCCTTCGCCACCGGCTTCGCGATCGCGAGCTGGTCCATCTCCTCGTAGTCGCCCTGCTGGAGGTCGACGATCTCGCGCTCCGAGGAGCCGCTGATGAGGATCATCGGGAAGCAGTTCACGGTGGCGTGCGCGAGCGCGTTGAGGCCGTTGAGGAAGCCCGGCGCGGACACCGTGAGGCAGATGCCGGGCTTCTGCGTGAGGAAGCCGGCGATCGAGGCGGCGTAGCCGGCGTTCTGCTCGTGGCGGAAGGCGAGCACGCGGATGCCCTCGGCCTGCGCGCGGCGCGTGAGGTCCGTGATGGGGATGCCCGGCAGGCCGTAGATCGTGTCGAGGCCGTTGAGCTTCAGGGCATCGATGACCAGCTGGAAGCCGTCGGTCATCTCCGGCGAGGGCGCCTCGGCTTCGGCCGGGCCCCGGGTGACGTGGGGCGCGGCCGGCGCGGCGGCAGGGGCGGTGGCGGCGGGGTCGGTGACGGTTGCCATGGGGCTTCTCCTCGCGGGATGGCGCGGTGCCGCGGGGTAGGCCCGCGGCCGGCGTGCAGAATCGATCGTTCGCCCGCGGCCGGCGCAGCGCTTGCGGTCCGGCCGAGGTGAATCGCGCTAGAATGTTAGGGAACCGCTCGGGCGCACCGCCTTGATGCGGGTCAAGTCCGCCCCCCCATGACCCTGCTCGCCAATCATCCCGAGCGCGACGAGATCGGCGCGCAACTGCGCAAGAACATCGTCCTGCGGCGCCTGCCCCAGGCGGCGTTCCTGGAGCTCGAGCCCCTGCTCGCCGTCGTGGACTACCGCAAGGGCGACGTCCTGCTCACCCAGGGCGCGCACGACATGGAGCAGTACTTCGTGATCGACGGCGTGCTCAAGCGCGTGGTGTCGAACCCCGAGGGCAAGGAGATGATCCTGCGCTTCGCCAAGGAGGACGACATGGACACGAGCTACGCCGCCTGGCGGCTGCGCACGCCCGCGCCCTACTCGATCCGCGCCGTCACCAAGGCGCGCGTGGCGAAGATGCCGCTGCCGCAGTGGGCGGCGTTCCTCGACAGCCACCCGGACCTGAAGGACGACTTCGAGTACGAGGTGATGTTCCTGATGAGCGAGGTGATGGCGCACACGATCACGCTGCACCTGCTCGATGCGCCCGGGCGCGTGCACCGGTTCCTGCGCAAGCACCCGGACCTGGCCGAGCGAGTGCCCAAGAAGGAGCTCGCCTCCTACCTCAACCTGTCGGCCGAGACCCTCTCCAGGCTCAAGCACGCCGGCAAGATCTGATCCACCCCGACGCCGGAGGGCTGCATGCTCGACGAGGACCTCGTATTCGCAAGAACGGCCCTGGGCGAGGCGGAGGCGCACTCGCATTCGCTCGGGGTGAGCCAGAAGCTGCGCCGCGCCCTGAGCCTGGTCGACGGCCGGCGCAGCGTCGGGCAGCTCGCGCCCCTCATGCGCGCCGGCGAGGCCGACGAGATCCTCGAGGAACTGCAGGAGCAGGGCTTCATCGCCCCGCTCGCGCCCGGCGCCGGCTAGTGCCTACTTGCGCGGCTGCGTCGGGAAGCGCCGCATGCGCCCCGACATGGTGGTGAGCTCGTCCACGAGCTCGGCGCCGCCGGCCACCGCGCCCACCACCTCGTGGCACAGCGCGTGCTCGCGTTCGTTGGCCACGATGCCCGTGAGGACGACCTTGCCCCCGCGCGCCTCGATGGCCACCTCGATGTCCGCCGTGGCCGGGTTCGCCTTGAGCGCGGCGCGCGCCCGCGCGCGCAGGGCGAGGTCGAGCAGGTGCTGGCGGCTCTGCTCGGTCTCCTGGAAGGCGGCGCTCCTCGCGAGCGAGACGACCATGTCCACGCAGGTGGCGATCGGCAGGCGCTCGGTGTTGAGCGCGAGGTCGTAGAGCGTGGGATCGCCCCATTGCACGCCGAAGTGCTCGGCCATGCGGGAGGCGCGCGCGTGGTCGTCGGCATCGATCTCGTGCCGGGCGAGCTTCTCGTCGTCGGTCTCCAGGCGCTTCATCAGGCGCTCGATGCGCAGCTCCATCGGCGCGCAAACGCGCACGCAAGGGACGTGCGCGACCGAGCGCAGGATCATGGTCGCGCCCCAGCCGCGGATCAGCACGTTGCCCTTCACGGCGAGCTCGAGCACCTCCTCGGCGGTGAAGGTGGAGATCGTCTTCTCGTCCGCCCCCCACTTCTCGAAGGTGCCCGCCTTGCCCTCGCGGATGCGGCGGATGAGGCTCTTCTTCACGTGCATGCGGCCGGCCACGACGTCGCCGACCTCGTGGCGGACCATCTCGAGGCCGAGCGCCTCGCAGACCCCGAGCGCGACGTCGGACCCGAGCGTCGCCATTTCCTGCGTGAATGCGATGACGGCCATGTCACTTGTCTCCGTTGCCGGCGCGGCCGCGCATCAGGGCGAGGCCCTGGGAGATGAGCGGCCAGAAGAGGAGCAGCAGCGAAAGGCCGGTGATGCCGCCCACCAGCCCGTTCGAGAAGAACACCGAGAGCGAGCCCTGGGAGCCGAGCATCGCCTGGCGGAAGGAATCCTCCGCGCGGTCGCCGAGCACGAGCGCGAGCACGAGCGGGGCCATCGGGTAGTCGAGCTTCTTGAACACGTAGCCGAGCACGCCGAACACGACCATGAGCCAGACGTCGAACATGGAGTTGTGCACGGTGTAGGCGCCGATGGCGCAGATCACCAGGATCACCGGCGCGATGATGGCGAAGGGCACGCGCAGGATGGCGGCGAACAGCGGCACGCAGGTGAGCACCACGATGAGGCCGACGATGTTGCCCAGGTACATGGAGGCGATGAGGCCCCAGACGAAGTC
The DNA here is from genome assembly GCA_044221765.1 of Usitatibacteraceae bacterium. Classification (GTDB taxonomy): domain Bacteria; phylum Pseudomonadota; class Gammaproteobacteria; order Burkholderiales; family Usitatibacteraceae; genus FEB-7. The sequence goes on from JBGAOO010000086.1 coordinate 3,100, forward strand.
CTTCTGCTCGGTGAAGAGCAGCGGCCCGGGCTGCAGGCCCCAGATGAGCAGGCCGCCCAGCAGCACCGCGGCCGTGGGCGAGCCGGGCACGCCCAGCGTGAGCATGGGCAGCAGCGCCGAGGTGCCCGCGGCGTGCGCGGCCGTCTCGGGCGCGACGACCCCCTCCACCTGGCCGGTGCCGAAGTGCTCGCCGTCCTTGCTGAACTTCTTGGCGAGGCCGTAGGACATGAAGGAGGCGGGCGTGGCGCCCCCCGGGACGATGCCCATCATGCAGCCGACCACGGAGGAGCGCACGGAGGTCTTCCAGTAGCGCGGCAGCTCCTTCCAGGTCTCGATCACCACGCGCGCGTCGAGCTTGGCGCGCGTGCCCTTGAACTCCAGGCCCTCCTCGATCGTGAGCAGGATCTCGCCGATGCCGAACAGGCCGATCACCGCGATGAGGAAGTCGAAGCCCTTGAGCAGCTCGGGGATGTCGAAGGTGAGGCGCAGCTGGCCGGTCACCGTGTCGATGCCCACCGCGGCGAGCGCGAAGCCGGCCATCATCGCCGCGATCGTCTTGAAGGGCGCGCCCTTGCTCATGCCCACGAAGGCGCAGAAGGTGAGCAGGTAGACCGAGAAGAACTCGGGCGGCCCGAAGCGCAGCGCGAACTTGGCGATGACCGGCGAGATGAAGGTGATGAGCAGCACCGCCACCAGGGCGCCCACGAAGGACGAGGTGAAGGCCGCCGTGAGCGCGGCGCCGGCGCGCCCCTTCTGCGCGAGCGGGTAGCCGTCGAAGGTGGTGGCCACCGACCAGGGCTCTCCCGGGATGTTGAAGAGGATGGAGGTGATGGCCCCGCCGAAGAGCGCCCCCCAGTAGATGCACGAGAGCAGGATGATCGCGGAGGTGGCGCCGCCGGGCTGCTGGGCCATGGTGAAGGTGAGCGGCAGCAGGATCGCCACGCCGTTCGCCCCGCCCAGGCCGGGCAGCACGCCGATCAGCACGCCCAGCACGATGCCCGCGAACATCAGCATCAGGTTGAACCACGTGAGGGCGACGGCGAAGCCGCCCATCAGGGACTGGATCTCTTCCATGGCGCGCGCTCAGCTGAACCCGAAGGCTGCCTCGAGGGGCCCCTTGGGCAGCGGCACCTTGAACCAGATCTCGAACATGAGGAAGAAGACGAGCATCGTGCCCACCGAGACCGGCACGATCCTGCGCCACGAGTACTTGCCCAGGAAGTACATGAACATCGCGATGAAGATCATCGAGGCGACGTAGATCCCCAGCCCGAACCACGGGTTGGCGATGAGCGCCACGTAGACGACGGTGGGGATCATCACCACCAGGATCATCCGCAGCTGGCCCCACTCGACGAAGGGCGCCTTGCCCTTGGCGCCCGAGCCGATCGCGCGCAGGATGTTCGCGATCGAGGCGAGGCACACGAGCATGCCCACGTAGAACGGGAAGTACCCGGCCTGCGGGCCGTCGGCGCCCCATTCCGAGCCCAGCCGGCGGCTGTCCCACACCACGACGGCGCCCAGCGCGAAGAACGCGAGCGCAGCCACCACCTCGGCGGCGCGCATAGACGCCACCGGCTTGTTCTGCTCCATGCCTGGTCTCCCGGATTGCGGATCGATGCGGGCCCCGCGCAAGGCGGGGCCCGGCGTGGCGAGGCTACTTGCCGGCCGCGAGGAAGCCCGCTTCCTTCATCAGCCCGTGGTGCAGCGTCTCGGCCTTGGCGACCCAGTCGGCGTACTCCTTGCCCGTGATCGCCGTCTGGTTGAAGGCGCCGTCCTCCATGAACTTCTTCCACTCCGGCGTCTGGCGCACCTTCTCGAGCAGGTCGACGTAGTACTTCACCTGGTCGGGCGTGACGCCGCCGGGCATGAAGATGCCGCGCAGCATCAGGTAGTCGGTGTTGACGCCCGACTCCTTGCAGGTGGGAATGTCGCCCCAGGACATGTCCTTCGTGACCTTCTCCTTGTACGGCATGCGCGTGTCGTCGAACACGCACAGCGGGCGCAGGTTGCCGCCGCGCCACTGGGCGACGGCCTCGATCGGGTTGTTCACCGAGGAGTCGATGTGCTTGCCCACCAGCTGCGTGGCCACCTCGCCGCCGCCCTTGTACGGGATGTAGGTGAACTTGGTGCCGGTCTGCTTCTCGAGGGCCACGGTGATGATCTGGTCCTCCTGCTTGGAGCCGGTGCCGCCCATCTTCATCTTGCCCGGGCCGGCCTTCTTCACCGCCTCGATGTAGTCCTTGGCCGTCTTGTAGGGCGTTTCGGCGCTCACCCACAGCACGAACTGGTCCAGGGCCATCATGCGGACGGGCGTGAGGTCCTTCCAGTTGAACGGCACGCCCGTGGCGAGCGGCGTCGTGAAGAGGTTCGACAGCGTGATGATGATCTTGTGCGGGTCGCCCTTCGCGTTCTTCACCTCGAGGAAGCCCTCCGCGCCGGCGCCGCCGCCCTTGTTCACGACGACCATGCCCTGCTTCATGAGGTTGTTCTTGGCGACCACGGACTGGATGAACCGCGCCATCTGGTCCGCGCCGCCGCCGGTGCCGGCCGGGACGATGAACTCCACCGTCTTGGTGGGCTCCCAGGCTTGCGCCGGGAACGCGAGGGCGAGGCTTGCCGCGAGCGCAGCCAGGGCGCCTCGGGCGAACAGGGTCTTCTTCATGGTGAATCTCCTCTCGATGGGATGGTTTCTCGATGGCATGGCGACGGGCATTCCTCGGCACGCTGCCCGCGGCCGATTCGCCCTCTTGTTCCTACGATGGGGAGTCGGCGGGCGACTCGCTGTCCCCGCGCGGCGCGTTGGCGTGCGCCCGGGCCTCGGCGCGCTTGCCGAGCCAGGTGCCCAGCCCGACCACGAAGGCCGCGCCCAGGGCGCCCATCACGTATTTCGTCCAGGCCGGGTAGGCCTGCGTGAAGCCGGCGATCGCGCCGTCGTCCCAGGCCATCTCGCCCGAGACGAAGCCGATGAGCGCCGCGCCGATGGTGATGATGACGGGGAAGCGCTCCATCAGCTTGAGCAGCATGGTGGCGCCGAAGATCACGAGCGGGATGGAGATCGCGAGGCCTATGATCAGCAAGGTGGTGTTGCCCCCGGCGGCGGCGGCGACGGCGATCACGTTGTCCAGGCTCATCACGAGGTCGGCGATCAGGATGGTCTTGATCGCCGCCATCAGGTTGTCGCTCGCGTTGATGTCGCCCTCCTCGTCCTCCGGCACGAGCAGCTTGACCCCGATCCACAGCAGCAGGACGGAGCCGATCAGCTTGAGCCAGGGCAGCGCGAGCAGCGCCACGGCGAAGAGCGTGAGGACGATCCGCATCACGATGGCCGCGCCCGAGCCCCAGAAGATGGCGAGCTTCTGCTGCTTGGGCTGGAGCGAGCGGGCCGCCAGCGCGATCACCACCGCATTGTCGCCCGAGAGCACGATGTTGACGCCGATGATCTTGGCGAGGGCGGTCCAGAAAACGGGATCTTCGAGATTCATTGGCGTGGGCGCGGTTGGTTCCGCGCGGGAGGCGCGGTATTGATATGATTTTATCCGTGAAACTTAAGTTACCGGCGCCGGCCTTCACCTTGACTTGCATCAAGAGGGGGGCGATCGCCGCCTTCGCCGCACTCTTCGTTGCACTGCACCATCCCCCGGTGGCGCAGGCCGCGACGGCCGACACGGACCTGCTCGCCGCGAGGCAGGCGGCCCAGCGCGGCGACCTGAAGGCCCTGGAAGGATGGCGCGCGCGGTTCGCCGGCCACCCGCTCGAAGCGTACCCCGCCTACTGGCTCCTGTCTGCAACGATCGACCGGGCCGAGCCCGCGGCGCTGCGCGAGTTCCTCGCGAAGCATGCCGATTCGCCGCTCGCCGATCCGCTGCGGCGCGACTGGCTGAAGGCGCTCGGCGCCGCGCGCGACTGGGAGACCTTCCGCCTCGAGCACCCGGGCCTGCTCTCCGAGGACCCGGAGGTCGCCTGCTTCGCCCTCCAGGAGCGGCTCGAGCGCGGCGACGCGGAGGCGCTGGGCGAGGCCCGCGCGCTCTTCCTCGCCGGCCGCGAGGCCCCGCCGGCCTGCGTGCCGGTGTTCGAGGCCGCCGCCCGCGAGCGCCTGGTGGGCCCGCCGGAGGCGTGGGAGCGCATCCGCAAGCTGCTCGCCGCCGGCGCGCTGAAGGACGCGCGCCGGGCCAACGCCCTGCTGCCGAACAAGGAGCAGATGAACGAGAAGGCGCTCGAGCGCGCGGGCGCCGAGCCGGCGAAGTACCTCGCGGGCGAGAAGTCGCGCATTCCCGGCCGGGCCACCCACGAACTGATGCTCTACGCGCTGGGACGCCTGGCGCGCGCCAAGCCCGAGGACGCGGCGGCGCAGCTGCGCGCGCACGAGAAGGTGCTCGGTCCCGAGGACACGCGCTTCGCCTGGGCGCAGATCGGCCACGCGGCGGCGCAGTCCCACCACCCGCGCGCGCTCGAGTGGTTCGAGCTCGCGGGCGAGAGGCCCTTCCTCGACGGACAGCTCGCCTGGCGCGCGCGCGCCGCGCTGCGCGCGGGCGACTGGGATGCGGTGCGCGCCAGCGTGAACCTCATGGCGCCCGACGAGGCACGCGAACCCGCCTGGCGCTACTGGCTCGGCCGGGCGCTCGCCGAGCGCGGCGCCCGCGAGGCCGCCCTCGCGATCTGGCGTCCGCTCGCCGTGGAGCGCCACTTCTACGGCCTGATGGCGGCGGAGGCGTGCGGCCTCGTCGCCGGGCCGGACTGGACCCCGCGGCCGGTGGCCGAGGCGGACCTGGCCCGCGTGCGCGCCATCCCGGCGGTCGGCCGCGCGATCGCGCTCTACCGCCTCGAGATGAACCCGGCGGCGTTCCGGGAGTGGACGTTCGGCCTGCGCGCGCTGGACGACCGGGGACTGCTCGCCGCCTCCGAGCTCGCGCTGCAGGCCGGCCTCGCCGACCGCGCCATCGGCGCCGCCGACCGCACCGCCTCGCTGCACGATTTCTCGCGGCGCTACCCGGTGCCGCATCGCGAAGCGCTCGATGCGGCCGCGCGCGAGCGCGAGGTCGATCCGGCGCTGCTCTTCGGCCTCATCCGCCAGGAGAGCCGGTTCAACGCCACCATCCGCTCGCGCGTGGGCGCCACCGGCCTCATGCAGCTCATGCCCGCCACGGCGAGCTGGGTCGCCAAGCAGATCCCGGTGCCCTCCTACCGCCCCGCGCTGCTGGTGCAACCCGAGATCAACGTCGCGATGGGCACGTACTACTTCCGCCGCGTGCTCACCGACCTGGGCGACCCCGTGCTCGCCACCGCGGGCTACAACGCCGGCCCCGGGCGCGCCCGCCGCTGGCGCGATGCCCAGCCGCTCGAGGGCGCCATCTATGCCGAGTCGATCCCGTTCAACGAGACGCGCGATTACGTGAAGAAGGTGATGGCGAACGCCTGGTTCTACACGCACCGCCTCACGGGCCGGACGGCCAGCCTGCGCCAGATGATGGGCACGGTGCCGGGGCGCTCGCCGGCCGAGGCGCCCGCCGTCGCCGCGCTCGCCCGCGAGGCCATCCCTTGAAGGCCCTGCGCGTGCTGGTGCTCGGCGCGAGCGGCTTCGTCGGCCGCAGCGTGTGCGCCCGACTGGTCGCCGGCGGCCGCTCCCTTCGCGTCCTCACGCGCGATGCGGGGAAGGCCTCGCCGCTCTCGGTGCTGCCCGCGATCGAGATCGTTTCGGGCAGCGTGCACGACGACGCGGCGCTCGCCCGCGCCCTGGAAGGCGTGGATGCGGTGGTGAACCTCGTCGGCATCCTGCACCAGAGCCGGCGCGAGCCGTTCGAGAAGGTGCACGTGGCGCTGCCGCGCCGGCTCGCCCGTGCCTGCGAGGCCGCGGGCGTGCGCCGGCTCGTGCACATGAGCGCGCTGCATGCCGATCCCGCGGGACCGAGCGAATACCTGCGCTCGCGCGGCCGCGGCGAGGTCGCCATCCGCGAGGAGGCGCGCAACCTCGCGGTCACGGTCTTCAAGCCTTCGGTCATCTTCGGGCGCGACGACAGCTTCCTCAACCTCTTCGCCTCCCTCGTGGCCCCGCTGCCGGTGGTGCCGCTGGCGGGCGCGGGCGTGCGCTTCCAGCCGGTCTGGGTGGAGGACGTCGCGCGTGCCGTCGACGCGTGCCTGGACGATCCACGCACCTGCGGCCAGGCGTACGAACTGGGCGGCCCGCTCGTCTATACCCTCGCCGAGATCGTCGCCTTCGTGGCCGCGCAGCTGGGCAAGCGCCGGATCGTGGTGCCGCTGCCCGGCTGGGCGGCATACCTGCAGGCGATGGTGCTCGAGCGCCTGCCCGGGCCGGTGATGACGCGCGACAACCTGAAGTCGATGCAGGTCGACAGCGTGTGCGCCGGCCCCTTTCCGGAGGTGCTCGGTTTCGCCCCCGCCGCCATGGAGTCGATCGTGCCCGACTACATGGGGGCGCACGGCGGCCTGCGCGGGCGCTTCCACCAGTACCGCCAGCGTGCCGGGGGGTGAGGGTGCGCGAGCTCACGCTGGTGATCGGCAACAAGAACTACTCGTCGTGGTCGATGCGGCCCTGGGTGATGCTGCGCCAGCTCGGGCTGCCCTTCCGCGAGGTGAAGCTGCGCTTCAACTCCCCGGAGTGGGCGGCGCAGATCGCGGCGCGCTCGCCCTCCGGGCTCGTGCCCGTGCTCTGGCACGGCGAGGACGCGATCTGGGACTCGCTCGCGATCCTGGAGACCGTGCACGAGTGGTGCCCCGACGCGGCGGTCTGGCCGCGCGACCCGTCCGCGCGCGCCTTCGCGCGCTCGGCCGCCGCGCAGATGCACTCGGGCTTCCGCGCCCTGCGCTCGGCGATGCCGATGAACATCCGCGCGAGCCACCCCGGCAAGGGCATGAACCCGGACGTGCGCGAGGACATCGACCGGATCGAGCACTTGTGGGGCGAGGCGCGCCGGCGCTTCGGCGGCGGCGGCGAGTTCCTCTTCGGGGACTTCGGCGCGGCCGACGCCATGTTCGCGCCCGTGGTCATGCGGTTCGCGACGTACGAGCCGGCCCTTCGGCCGCAGACGCGCCGGTACTGCGAGGCGGTGCGCGCGGCGCACGGCGTGGCCGACTGGATCGCCGGGGCGCTCGCCGAGACGGAATTCGTCGCCGAGGACGAGCCCTACGCCGATCCGCCCGCGCCGTGACGGCCGGCCCGGGCGAGAAGCCGTGAAGACCTACGCCGTCGGCGGCTCGGTGCGCGACGAGCCCTGGCCGCCCGGTCGAGGACCGCGACTGGGTCGTGGTCGGCGCCACCCCGGCGCAGATGGTCGCCGCGGGCTTTCGCCCCGTCGCGCCGACTTCCCCGTCTTCCTGCACCCGGACACCCACGAGGAATACGCCCTCGCCCGCACCGAGCGCAAGACCGGGCCGGGCTACAGAGGATTCGCCTTCCATGCCTCGCCGGAGGTGACGCTCGAGGAGGACCCGCGCCGCCGCGACCTCACGATCAATGCGCGGATGGCCCGCGGCGAGGACGGCGTGCTCGTCGATCCCTACGGCGGGGCCGCGGACCTCGAGCGCGGCATCCTGCGCACGTGAGCGAGGCCTTCGCCGAGGACCCGGTGCGCATCCTGCGCGTGGCGCGCTTCGCCGCGCGCCTGGGCTTCGAGGTGGCGCCGGAGACGATGGACCGGATGCGCGCCATGGTGGCGAACGGGGAGGCCGACCACCGTGCGCTGGAGCGCGTGCGGCAGGAGATCGCGCGCGGCTGCTGGAGCCGCATCCCGCCCTCATGCTGGAGGGTGCTGAGGCTTGCGGCGCGCTCGCGGCCGTGCTGCCGGAGGTCGACCGCCTGGCACGGCGCGACGGTCTGCGCGATCGCGTGCGCGGCTCGAGGCGGCCGGCGCCTTCGGGCTCGCGGTGCGCTTCGCCTGCCTCACCGTGGGGCTTCGCGGCCGCCGAGGCCGGCGCCCTGTGCGAGCGGGATCAACGCGCCGGGGCGCGGCCGCGACCTCGCCTGCCTGGCCGCGCGCGAACGGGCCGGCGGGTGGAGGGTGCCGGCATCCGGGGCCCGGCCCGCTGCTCGAGCTGCTCGAGCGCACCGACGCCTTCCGGCGGCCCGAGCGCCTGGAGCGCCTGCTCGAGGTCTGCGAATGCGACCTGCGCGCCCGCGGGCTCGCGCGGCAGGTGCCCCGGCAGCGCCTGGCGGACGCGCGGGCGGCGGCGCTCGAGGTCGACGCGCAGGCGATCGCAAAGGCCAACCCGCAGTCGGTCGCGGCGGCGATCCACGCGGCGCGCGCGCAGCGCATCCGCGAGCGGCTCGGCGGGGACCGGGAGAAATGAAAAGCCCCCGGCCTTGACCGGGGGCTTCGTCCTGCGCGTGCTTCATGCCCCTGGCGGGGCGGCGATCACTTGCGCTTCGCGGCCTTGCGGACCGGGGCCTTCGGGGCCTTGGTGGCGGCCTGGACCGTCGCGACGTTCTGCTCGACGGTCTTCTCGACGGTGTCGATCAGCTGCTTGTTGATCGCGGTGAGGTTCGCGAAGGTGCTCTGCGCGGCGGCGATCGCCGACTTCACGTTGCCCACGTAGGCTTCCGAGCCGGCGGGCGCGTACTTGAAGGCTTCCTCGAGCGAGGCGACGGCCGACTTGTTGGCATCCGAGGCCTGCTTCTCGAACACCTTCTTCACTTCGGCGTTCGTCTCGGCGGCGGTCTCGTACACGGTGCGCGAGTAGGAGTAGGCGCGCTTCAGGACCGGCTCGAGGGCGGCGGAATTGATCGCGATGACTTCGTGCACGTCCTTGGCGCCGGCGAGGGCGGCGGCGTGCGCGGTGGCCTGCTCGACGGAGTCACGGGCGGCATCGAGGCCGATTTCCGCGAACTTCTCGAGGTTGGCGAGGGAAAGCTGGGCGAAATGCGCGAACTGGTTGATCGCGGCTTCGTTGGCGGCGGTGAACTGGTCGATCTTGAAGTTGTTCATGGGATCTCCTGGATGTGGTGGCGCTGGGATTCGGTTGCGGCAGCCTATTGCTGCACTGCACAAACACGAATTTTAGGCCGGCGCACGAGGAAGTCAAGGGGTTTCCCGAAAAATATATTGCACTGCAGCATAAGAACAATCCAAGACGGATCAAGCACTTGGCCGCGCGCTTGGGAGGAACCCGGGGGGCGAACCCCATAGGCTGCGCCCCTGCGATGCGGGAACGGGCGCCGCAGGGATGGCGCGCCGCAACAAAAAGGGCCCGCCGGTGGCGGGCCCTGGATGAGGCGCGAAGCCGCGGGGCCTCAGTTGACCTTGAGCCCCTTCTCCTTGAAGTAGCGCAGCGCGCCCGCGTGGAAGGGAATGGGCGAGGCGCCGGTGAGCTGGGTGTCGAGCGAGAGGAACTCCGCGTCCTTGTGCACCTTCACCAGCTCGGCCTTCTTCTCGAACATCGTCTTCGTGATCTCGTACACGAGCTTCTCGTCGGCGTTCTCCGGCACGACGAGCAGGTTCCAGACGTCCACGTTCGTGGTCTCCCGCGTCTCCCCGGGATAGGCGTTCGCGAGGATGCGGTTCTTCACGTAGATCGGGCCGTACTTCTTGCGCATGCCCTCGGCGCCGTCGCCGTGGTCGATCAACTTGATCTTCTTGCCCGGGGTGGCCGCGAGGTCCGTGAGGCCGGGGGTGGGCACGCCGCCCACCCACATGAGGGCGTCGATCTTGCCGTCCTTCAGCGCGTTCACGGATTCCCCGATCGACAGCCGCTCCCGGGTCACGTCCTTGTTGGGGTCCAGGCCGAAGGCCTCGAGCAGGCGCATCGACATCACCTCCGTGCCCGAGGCGGGGGCCCCGGTCGAGATGCGCTTGCCCTTCAGGTCGGCGAACTTCTCGATGCCCTTGCCCTCGACCGTCGCGACCTGCATGCGGTTCGGATAGAAGACGACGAGCGTGCGCAGGCCGACCTTCTTGTCCTTGAACTTCTCCAGGCCGTTGAACGCGTCCCAGGCCGAGTCGGCCATCGTGAAGCCCATCTCCGACTTGCCGCCGCCGATGAGTTGCAGGTTCGCGATCGAGCCGGCGGTAACCTCGGCCGTGGCGTCCACGCCCGGCACGTACTTCGAAAGCACCGCGGCCAGGCCCCCGCCGAGGGGGTAGTACACCCCGCTCGTGCCGCCGGTTCCGATGGCGATGCGCGTCTTCTTCTCCTGTGCGCCCGCGGTGGCGAACCCGAAGGCTGCGACCGCCGCGGCCACGATCACGGTGAATCGTTTCATCTCTCCTCGCTCCTTGGCTTGGTTGGGCCCTTGCTTGTCGGTGGCCATGATATCCGCTTCGCCGTGCGATGTGCGTGGACATCCGGACCGGAACCACCCGCCACGATGAAGTACCGGCGACCCCAGGCGCAGCACACGGTCTTCGAGATCACGACGCGGCTGCGCGAGCTCGGGAAGACCGTGCGCTTCGGCATCCACCCGGTCGCCGGGCGGATGCCGGGCCACATGAAAGTCCCGCTGGCCGAGGCCAA
>JBGAOO010000087.1:0-13331 GCA_044221765.1 Usitatibacteraceae bacterium
GAGCCGTCGGTCGAGAGCCGGGCCCGGTTGCAGGAAGAGCAGAAGGCCTGGCTCACCGAGGAGATGATGCCGAACTCGCCCTGGCCGTCGAGGTAGCGCCAGCGCTTGGCGACCTCGCCGTAGTGGTTGGGGTTGGTCGGCTCGCACGGCAGCGCCTCGTGGATCCGGCGGACGATCTCGGCGCTCGGCACCACGTCGTCCATGCGCCAGCCGTTCGTCGCGCCGACGTCCATGAACTCGATGAAGCGCACGATGTGGCCGCTGCCCTTGAAGTGGCGCGCCATGTCGACGACCTCGAGGTCATTGGTGCCGCGCTTCACCACCATGTTCACCTTCACCGGCCCGAGCCCGGCCGCCGCGGCCTCGTCGATGGCCGCGAGCACCGAGGCGACGGGGAAGTCGGCGTCGTTCATCCGGCGGAAGGTGGCGTCGTCGAGCGAATCGAGCGAGACGGTGACGCGGCGCAGGCCCGCCGCCTTGAGCGCGCGCGCCTTCTGGCGAAGCGCGGAGCCGTTGGTGGTGAGGGTGAGGTCCACGTCCGGCATCGCCTCGGCCAGCATCGCCACGAGGTCCTCGATGCCGCGCCGGAGCAGCGGCTCGCCGCCGGTGAGGCGCACCTTCCGGATGCCGTGGCCGTGGAAGACGCGCGCCAGGCGAACGATCTCCTCGAACGTGAGCACCTCGGCATGGGGCAGGTAGGGATAGTCGGGACCGAACACCTCCCGAGGCATGCAGTACGTGCAACGGAAATTGCAGCGGTCCGTGACGGAAATGCGCAGGTCGCGAAGGCCGCGTCCGCGCGGATCCGCCACCGCGCCGGCGGGCAAGTCGCGGGGGAGGAGGATGGGAAGGCCGCGCGGTACCGGCGCGACGGGAATGACGGTCTTGGACATGGCGGCGGGAAATCGAGGACTCGCCGAGCAGGGGAATGGCATGGGGGCGGAGACGATTTCCCTACGGTACCTGAGGGTTACGCGATTCGCTATGGTGCGGGCATGCGCGACGTTCCCACGCGGGCCGTGGCGGTGATCCTGGAGCGGATCCCGATCGAGAGCCCGTGGGCCACCCACCAATGGCAGGCTGCCGGCGTCATCGACGACGTGGGCGGGGAGCCGCGCGTGCTGCTCGAGCGCGACGGTCGATTGCAGAAGGTGTTCCCCGGTTTCGAGGTGAAGTTGCACCGCGACGAGGCGGAGGGCTACCTCAACGCGAGCAGCGGGAGCCCTGCCTGTTCGTCTCGATCCGTTTCGACGAGCCCGAGGCCGGCCCATGTCGCTTCCTGGTCACCGCCTCCTACAGCGAGGCGGCGCGCTGGATGGATGGTGGCGAGCGCGTCGACCGCGCCGGCGTGGGCCTGGAATTCGCGGAATGGATCGGGCAATGGGTCGAGGATAACTACCGGCCCGAGCCCCGGAAGCGGATTCGCCCGAAGTCCTTCGAGGGCCGCGAAGGCCGCCTGCGAAAGGACGGCTGAGCGATGGCCAGCAACGACGATTTCCTCTCGCGCTGGTCGCGGCGAAAGACGCAGGCGCGGGCCGGCGTGCCGGTGCAGCCGGCTCCCGTTCCCGCGGCCACGCGGGACGAGCCGGCGGCGGGATCCGTGCCGCCGGCGATTGCGCAGGCCAAAGCCGAGCCCGTGGCCCTGCCGCCGGTCGAATCGCTCACGACCGAGTCGGATTTCCAGCCATTCATGGCGCCCGGCATCGACCCGGCCTGCGCCCGCACGCGAAGACCTTGTTCGGCGACCCGCGCTACAACGTGATGGACATGCTCGACACCTACGTCGACGACTATTCCAAGCCCGACCCGCTGCCGGAAGGCTGGCTGGAGAAGCTCGAGCAAGTCTCGCGTCTGGGCGACCAGGCGGGCCGGGACCGGGCGGAGGCCGAGCGCAAGGCGGCCGAGGCGGAAGCCGCGCGCAAGGCGGCCGAGGCGGCGGGCGAGCAGGCGTCTTTGCCGGCGCCCGCCGAGGCCCCTCCAGGGGACCGTCCGGCCGACGCAGGGGAACCCGAAATTCCGGTCGCGCCGATCATGCCCGATGCGCCCCAGTCGATCGTCGGGCGGGAGCCAGAAAACCCCTAGCTTTCAGGGGGGATTCGGCGATTGACCCCTGTCAACCGGGGTTGGCCTTCGGGGAAATGTTGTGCACTCGGGTGCATATTCAAGAAGGGGTACAAGCGACCGTGGGCAGCGGCGCGAACCCCTCGCGCAGCCCAGCACCGAGGAGTGCCGGCGCCCCACGCGCCGGCGTTCAGCAACCTGCAGATGACGCTCGACAACGAGGGGGCCGGTCCTGCCGTCGACCCCGGCCTCGAGACCAGGGATTTCTCCGACCTCGCCACCTACGAGAGCCGGGGCTGGTCCCTTCATGCCGACGCGGGCGAGCCCAAGCGCCGGGCCATCGCCTCGCTGGCGGGCCTTCCCGCCTCCGAGCCCCTCGCCAGCGTTTCCTACGTTTCCAAGGGCAACGCCGTCGTAGTCGGCGGCGACGAACGCGCGCTTGCCTGCGCGGAGCGCTTGTCCGCCTCCCTGCCTGTCACGTTGCTGCTCACGTCGCGCCCGTCTGCCCAGGCCGCCCTGCTCGCGGGCGCCGACCTGGACCGGGCGGACTTTCCCATCTGGGCGGGCAAGGTCAGCGGCATCGACGGCTACCTGGGCAAGTTCTCGCTCGTCCTGGGCGATCTCGCGGTCGTTCGCGATGCCGCCCATCGCGCGGCGCCCGGTTCGGCCGAGGCGGTGTTCGATCTCGTGGTCGACCTGTCCGATCCCCCGCTTTACCGCATCCACCAGCCGCCCCAGGGTTACTGGCGCGTGTCCGACGAGGCCTCGCTCGAGCGCGCGCTCGCCGAGGCGCCGGAAGCGGTGGGTGAGTTCGACAAGCCGCGCTTCTTCGCCTACCGCGAGAATCTCTGCGCCCATTCGCGCTCGGGCATCGAGGGCTGCAACCGGTGCATCGACGTCTGCTCGACGGAGGCGATCTCGGGAGTCGGCGACAAGGTCGAGGTCGATCCGCACCTGTGCATGGGTTGCGGCGCGTGCGCCACGGTGTGCCCGTCGGGCGCGATGAGCTTCCAGTTCCCGCGCGTGGCCGATCGCGGCGCCGGCCTCAAGGCGATGCTCGCGGCCTATCGCGAGGCGGGCGGGCGCGAGGCGTGCGTGCTCTTCCACAACGGCACCGACGGTCGCGACCTGCTGGCCGGCACGGTGACCGACGGTCCGGGGCTGCCCGCGCGCGTGATCCCGCTCGAATCCTGGCACGTGGCCTCCACGGGCATCGACCTGCTGCTGGGCGCCGTCGCGCTCGGCGCGAGCCAGGTCGCCGTGCTCTCGGCCGGCTCCGAAGCCCCGGAATACGCCGCCGCGCTGCGCGAGCAGATGACGCTCGCGCAGACCATCCTCACCGCCCTGGGATACGAGGGCCGCCATTTCGTCCTGGTCGAGGCGCGCGACCCGCGCGAACTGGCCGCGGCGCTCGAGTCGCTGGCCCCGGCGGCCGTGCCTGCCGTCGCGGCGACCTTCGCCCTGTCCAACGACAAGCGCACCGCCGTCGAATTCGCGATCGAGCACCTGGCGAAGCACGCGCCGGTGCCGCGCGGCGAGATCGCGCTGCCCGCCGGCTCGCCCTACGGCGAGGTCGTCGTCGACGCGAAGAAATGCACGCTTTGCCTCGCCTGCGCGGGCGCCTGTCCCGAATCGGCGCTCATGGATGGCGGCGAAGCGCCGATGCTCCGGTTCCTCGAGCGCAACTGCGTGCAGTGCGGGCTTTGCGAGCGCACCTGCCCCGAGGGGGCGATCACGCTCTCCGCGCGCCTGCTGCTCACGCCGGCCGTTCGCGAGACGCGCACGCTCAACGAGACGCAGCCGTTCCACTGCGTGACGTGCGGCAAGCCCTTCGGCACGAAGCTGATGGTCGACGCGATGCTCGGCCGCCTGGCCGGCCATGCGATGTTCGCCGGCGACGGGTCGCTCCGGCGCCTGCAGATGTGCGCCGACTGCCGGGTGGTCGACATGATGTCGAACAAGAACGAAGCCTCGGTGCTCAGGCTCCAGCCATGAACGCGCTCGCCGCCGCCGCCCCGATCCAGGCGCCCCTCGCCGCCGAGGACGCGGGCCGCGCCGACTTCTACGCCCTGCTCGCCGCGCTGTTGCACCAGGCACCCGACGACAAGCTGCTGCGCTCGCTGGCGCTTTCGCCGCCGCTCGAGGGCGGCGATCCGGCGCTGAGCGCCGCATGGTCCGCGCTCTGCGCGGCCGCCGGCGTGTTCGAGGCCGAGGCCGCCGCGGAGGAATACGAGTCCCTCTTCGTCGGCGTCGGGGTGGCGAAGGTCTCCATCTACGCGGGCCACTATGCCGGCAGCGACGCTTCCGGGACCGCGCGACTTCGCGTGATCGCGGACCTGGCGGGCCTGGGCCTCGCGAGGGCGCCGCACGCGCACATGCCGGAGGACCATTTCGCCGGCCTGTTCGAGGTGATGCGCGTGCTGGTGGCCGGCGGCGCGGGCCGGTTGCCCGCGTCCCTGGAGGAGCAGAAGCGATTCTACGAAGCGCACGTGAAGCCGGGCATCGGCAAGTTCTTCGAGGCGGTGGAGCGAACCACCGAAGCGAATCTGTATCGCAAGGTCGCCGCGCTGGGCAAGGCGTTCGCGGCGGTCGAATCCGAGTCGTTCAATCTGGGTTGAATCCGAGAATCCCCCTATCAAAAGGAGGCGTGACATGAAGCAGACGAAATTGAGTGGCCGCAGGAAGTTCCTGCTGGCGGCGGGCCTGGGCGGCGTCGGTGCCGCGGCCGTCGCCGTGACCGGGCGCAAGGCGGTGCAAGGGGCGGCAGGCGCGTCCCCGGCCGGCGATGCCCGGGGCTATCACGTCTCCGAGCACATCCTGAAGTACTACAAGACCACGCTGGTCTGAGGAGGCCCACCATGCTGCTCAACCGCAAATCCGAAGGCCGCGCCGAGAGGGCCAACCCGCTCTCGCGCGCGATGTCGACGCTGGCCGCGAAGACCGTGGACCGGCGCGCGTTCCTCAAGGGCTCGGGCCTCACCGCCGGGGCCGCCGCGTTCGCGAGCCAGTTGCCGCTCAACCTGATCGGCGAGGCGAACGCCGCCCCCGAGGCGAAGGGCGGCAAGACCGAGAAGCGCCGCACGGTGTGCTCGCACTGCTCGGTGGGCTGCTCCGTGGACGCGATCGTCCAGGACGGCGTGTGGATCCGCCAGGAGCCGGTGTTCGATTCCCCGCTCAACATGGGCGCGCACTGCGCCAAGGGCGCCGCCCTGCGCGAGCACGGGATGACCGAGCACTCGCATCGCCTGAAGAGCCCGATGAAGCTGGTCGACGGCAAGTACCGCAAGATCACCTGGGAGCAGGCGATCAACGAGATCGGCGACAAGCTGCTCGCGATCCGCAAGGAATCGGGCCCGGACGCGGTCTTCTGGATCGGTTCGTCCAAGTTCAGCAACGAGCAGGCCTACATGTACCGCAAGTTCGTGTCGATGTTCGGCACGAACAACATGGACCACCAGGCCCGCATCTGCCACTCGACGACGGTCGCCGGCGTAGCCAACACCTGGGGCTACGGCGCGATGACCAACTCGTACAACGACCTGATGAACTCGAAGTGCATGATGTTCATCGGCTCGAACGCGGCCGAGGCGCACCCGGTCTCCATGCTGCACGCCCTGCACGCGAAGGAGACGGGCGCCAAGATGATCGTGGTCGACCCGCGCTTCACGCGCACGGCCTCGAAGGCGGACCAGTACATCCGCCTGCGCTCCGGCGGCGACATCCCGTTCCTCTTCGGGATGCTCTACCACATCTTCAAGAACGGCTGGGAAGACCAGAAGTACCTCAACGACCGCGTGTTCGGCATGGAGAAGGTCCGCGAGGAAGTGATGAAGAAGTGGACGCCGGACAAGGTGACCGAGGCCTGCGGCGTGTCCGAGGGCGACGTCTACAAGGCCGCCGAGACGATGGCCAAGAACAAGCCCTCGACGGTGATCTGGTGCATGGGCCAGACGCAGCACTCGATCGGCAACGCGATCGTGCGGGCGAGCTGCCTGCTGCAGCTGGCGCTGGGCAACGTGGGCACGAGCGGCGGCGGCACGAACATCTACCGCGGCCACGACAACGTGCAGGGCGCCACCGACGTGGGCCCGAACCCCGACTCGCTGCCGGGCTACTACGGCATCGTCACCGGCTCCTGGAAGCACTGGTGCCGCGTCTGGGGCGTGGACTACGAGTGGATGAAGTCGCGCTTCGCCTCTCAGGGCATGATGGAGAAGCCCGGCATGACGCTCTCGCGCTGGATCGACGGCGTGACCGAGAAGAACGAGATGATCGACCAGGACAACAACCTGCGCGCGATCGTCTACTGGGGGCACGCGCCCAACTCGCAGACGCGCGGCCTCGAGATGAAGGCGGCGATGGAGAAGGTCGACCTCATGCTGATCTTCGACCCGTATCCCACGGCTTCGGCCGTGATGCCCGACCGAAAGGACGGCGTCTACCTGCTGCCGGCGGCCACGCAGTTCGAGACCTCGGGCTCGTGCACGGCGTCCAACCGCTCGATCCAGTGGCGCGAGAAGGTCGTCGAGCCGCTGTTCGAGTCCAAGCCCGACCACACGATCATGCTCGCCTTCGCGAAGAAGTTCGGCTTCGACAAGGAGTTCGTGAAGAACCTGAAGGTCACGAAGGACAAGGCCGGCTGGGACGAGCCGAGCACCGAGGACATCCTGCGCGAGATGAACCGGGGCCTGTGGACGATCGGCATGACCGGCCAGTCGCCCGAGCGCCTGAAGGCCCACATGCGCAACATGGACGCCTTCGACCCCAGGACGCTTCGCTGCACGAAGTCCGTCGTCGACAAGGAGACGGGCTACGACCTCAACGGCGACTACTTCGGCCTGCCCTGGCCCTGCTACGGCACGCCGGAGCTCAAGCACCCCGGCTCGCCCAACCTGTACGACACCTCGCGCCACGTGATGGACGGCGGCGGCAACTTCCGGGCGAACTTCGGCATCTCGCGCGACGGCGTCTCGCTCCTGGCCGAGGACGGCTCGCACTCCAAGGGCGCCGACATCACCACCGGCTACCCGGAGTTCGACCACGTGCTGCTCAAGAAGCTCGGCTGGTGGAGCGAGCTCACGGCCGACGAGGCGAAGGAGGCCGAGGGCAAGAACTGGAAGACCGACCTCTCCGGCGGCATCCAGCGCGTCGTGCTGAAGAACCACGGCTGCCACGTGTTCGGCAACGCGAAGGCGCGCGCCGTCGTCTGGAACTTCCCGGACGCCATCCCGCAGCACCGCGAGCCGATCTACTCCACGCGCCCGGACCTGGTCGCCAAGTACCCGACGCACGACGACAAGAAGGCCTTCTGGCGCCTGCCCACGCTCTACAAGACGGCGCAGCAGAAGAACCTCACGGACAAGGTGCACGAGAAGTACCCGATCGTGCTCACCTCCGGCCGCCTGGTGGAGTACGAGGGCGGTGGCGAGGAGACGCGGTCCAACCCGTGGCTCGCCGAGCTGCAGCAGGAGAACTTCGTCGAGATCAACCCGAAGGACGCCCAGTCGCGCGGCATCAAGTACTGGGATTACGTCTGGGTCAGCTCGCCCACCGGCGCGCGCATCAAGGTCCGCGCGCTCGTCACGGAGCGGGTGGGCCCCGGGGTCTCCTTCGTGCCGTTCCACTTCGGGGGCTGGTGGCAGGGCAAGGACCTGCTCGACAAGTACCCGGACGGCGCGGCGCCGATCGTGCGGGGCGAGGCCGTCAACACGGCCACGACCTACGGCTACGACTCGGTGACGATGATGCAGGAGACGAAGACCACCCTGTGCCAGATCGAGCGCGCGTAAGCGCCGCCACGGATAAAGCAAGGAGATCGAACAAATGGCCAGAATGAAATTCATCTGTGATGCCGAGCGCTGCATCGAGTGCAACGGCTGCGTGACGGCATGCAAGAACGAGCACGAGGTGCCCTGGGGCGTGAACC
Organism: Usitatibacteraceae bacterium; assembly: GCA_044221765.1. GTDB lineage: Bacteria > Pseudomonadota > Gammaproteobacteria > Burkholderiales > Usitatibacteraceae > FEB-7. The sequence continues at coordinate 7,988 of JBGAOO010000087.1, forward strand.
GGCGCAGGCTGGTGACCGTGAACGACGGCCTGCCGGGCGAGCGCTCCATCTCGGTGGCGTGCATGCACTGCTCGGACGCCCCGTGCATGGCGGTGTGCCCGGTGGACTGCTTCTACAAGACCGAGGAGGGCGTGGTCCTGCACGACAAGGACCTCTGCATCGGCTGCGGCTACTGCTTCTACGCCTGCCCCTTCGGCGCGCCGCAGTTCCCGCAGGCCGGCGCCTTCGGCCTGCGCGGCAAGATGGACAAGTGCACCTTCTGCGCGGGCGGCCCGGAGGAGAACAACTCCGCCGAGGAATACCGCAAGTACGGGCGCAACCGCCTGGCCGAGGGGAAGCTGCCGGCCTGCGCGGAGATGTGCTCGACGAAGGCGCTCATCGCGGGGGATGCCGAGGTGATCACGAAGATCTACCGCACGCGCGTGGTCACCCGCGGCAAGGGCGACGAGATCTGGGGCTGGGCCATGGCCTACGGCGGCAGCGGCAAGCTCGCCGAGCAGGCGGGAGGAAAGGCATGAAGAAGATCGCGTTGGCGGTGGCCGCGCTCGCGGCCGCTACTCCTGTCGGCCCGGTTGCGCCGAGGTCAAGCAAGGAACCGGGCAAGTCGTACGCGGGCAAGAAGAGGAGGACACCAAGGCCTACGACGGCGACCTCTTCCGTGGCGACAAGGCGAAGTGGGAGACCGCTGGCCTCCGCAGCCAGTCGCAGAACGACTACTCCCGCATGCCCCTGACGAAATAGACCGGAGACTACGCACATGACTACTCGAATCGCCAAGGGATCGGCGCGCTCGCACTGGCGCTGGCACGTGGCTTCCCGTCGCGGCGACGGCCCGCCGCGGCGGCGCCGCGCAGCCGGCGGCGCAACGCCACTCGGCACCCCCGCGCCGCCAAGCTCCACGGCCGTGCCGGGCTGGAACAACCCCCCGTCCTGGGGCGACGTGAGCGGGAAGGGGCAGTACGCCTCCGTCCCGGGCCGCGAGACCAACGTCCTGATCCAGGGCGCGGGCCACGAATGGCGCAAGCTGCGCAACGGGCCGGTGACGTTCTACGGCGGCATCATCCTGCTGATCCCGTTCGCCATCCTGGTGCTGTTCTACCTCGTCAAGGGCCCGATCAAGGTCCACGACAAGCTCACCGGCCGCCAGATCGAGCGTTTCACGAGCGTCGAGCGCGTCGCGCACTGGACGATGGCGCTCTCCTTCGTCGTGCTCGGCCTCACCGGCATCGTGATCCTCTTCGGCAAGCACCTGCTCATCCCGGTGCTGGGGCACGCGGCGTTCTCCACGCTCACGGTCCTGTCGAAGAACCTGCACAACTTCGTCGGCCCGCTCTTCATCTTCGCGCTGTTCATCTTCATCGTGCTGTTCGTGAAGGAGAACGTCCCGAAGGCCTACGATTCGGCCTGGCTGGGCAAGTTCGGCGGGATGCTCTCCGGGGAGCACGTCGCCTCGGGCAAGTTCAACGCGGGCGAGAAGATCCTCTTCTGGTCGCTGGTGGTGGGCCTGTGCTCGGTGATCGCCGTGACGGGCCTCATCCTCAACTTCCCGAACTGGAACCAGGGCCGCGAGGCGATGCAGGTGGCGAACCTGGTCCATGGCGTCTGCGCGATCCTCGCGATGGCCATGTCGTTCTTCCACATGTACCTGGGCACGGTCGGCATGGAAGGCGCGCTCGCCGCCATGAAGACGGGCTACGTCGACGAGACGTGGGCGCGCGAGCACCACGAGTACTGGTACAACGACGTGAAGGCCGGCACCCGTCCGGAGAAGATCGTCGCCGGCAACGTGCAACCGGCCGGGAGACTGAGACCATGAACACCCGCATCGCTTCCATCGCCTGGCCCTGCTGCTCGGGATCGCGTTCACCGCGCAGGCGAAGCTGCCACCGCCCCCGCCCCTCGACGAGAAGGGCAAGGCGGCCGCGGCGGAGAAGAAGGCCAAGGACGCGGTCGCCGCCGAGAAGGCGAAGGCCGCGCAGGCCGGGGCCGAGGACGCGGCCGTGAAGAACTTCCAGGCCAACATGAAGAAGGCCGGCAAGCCGGTCCCGAAGCCCACGCCCATCGCGGCGGCGGCACCAGCGGCGCCGGCGAAGGCCATACGGCACCCGCGAGGCGCTCCCGGAGAAGGCCGCGGCGAAGAGTCCTGACGTTCCCGGCCGCCGCGAAGGGCGGCCCCGGCCGCCCTTTTCATTGGTGCGCCGTGCCCGGCGATCGCCTCAGGGCGCGAGGCCGGCGAAGCGCGCGATGTCTCGCAGCAGGCGCTCGTCGCGCAGCGGGGCGGCCAGGTATCCCACGAGCGTGTAGTGGTTGAAGCCCGCGTAGCGGCGCTCTTCCACCGGCGAGCCGTGCTGGCGCAGCCGGGCCGCCAGGCGCGCGGTGTTGCCCGGGTTCACCAGGGCGTCTTCCTCGCCCGTGATGAGCAGCGCGGGCGGATCGTCGCCACGCACGAAGTTGATGGGCTGCGTGCTCGCGAGGCGCTCGGGCGGCACGAAGATCTTCCTGAGGACCTCGCTCTCCAGCGGCAGGAAGTCGTAGGGACCGGCCAGGCCGATGAAGCCCGCGAGGTCCTTCGTCCGCATGCCCGCGCCGGCGAGGTATTGCGGGTCCAGCGCGATCATGGCGGCGATGTGGGCGCCTGCCGAGTGCCCCATCAGGAAGAGGCGGGCGGGGTCGCCGCCGAACTCGGCGGCGTGGCTGCGTGCCCACGCGACGGCGCGCGCGCCGTCGTCCAGGAAGGCCGGGAACACGACTTCCGGATAGACGCGGTAGTCGGGCACCACCACGAGGAAGCCGAGCGAGGCGAGCGCCTCCGCGGCGAAAAGGTACTGGCTGCGGCTGCCGTGCTGCCAGGACCCGCCGTAGAAGAACACGACGACCGGCCGGGCGGCCGCGCCCGGTTCCGCGCTCCTGCGGTACACGTCCAGTTGCTGCCGCGGATGGCTTCCGTAGGCGAGGTCGCGGCGGATCTCCAGGGTGTCCGTCGGGACGAGGGCGTTCACCACGCTCGCGACCGAGCAGGCGCCGAGCGTGAAGGGCAGGCACGCGGCCAGCAGCGCGGCGCGGCGGGTCGGGTTCATGCCGCCGCTGCGCGCCTGCCGAGGCCGCGGATTCGCCATCGCCCTACCAGGTGTAGCGGACGGTGTAGCGCACGATCGCCTCGCCCTTGGGCGCGATGCGCACCGGGAAGTGGACGGTGCGCGAATCCTCCTTCGTGAAATCGTGCGACTTGCGCAGGATCGACCAGTTGCTCCAGCGGTAGAGGTTCTCCCGCACGACCACGGTCGCCGACTCGTCGGGCTTCTGGTTGCGCACCCGCACCTCGATGTCCTCCTCGATCCACTTCGCCGTCGTGTCCACGCGGTAGTCCGCCTGCTTGCGCTCGCCCACGATGTCGAAGGCGCTGCCGAGCTTCACCTGGACCGTCTCGTCGCGCGGGGTGTGGTCGATCAGGTCCTCGCCGATGAACTCCAGGCTCCCGTCGGCGTCGTCGCGCTTCGCCACGCGCAGCTTGCCCGCGGGCAGGGGGATGCCCAGCCCGTTCGCCTCGGCGTTCCTCACGCGCAGGTACACGTCCACCTTCTTGTTCGATTGCACGCCGAAGTTGCGGTCGGTCATCGGCGAGCCGTAGCCGGGGTAGACGGTGCCCTGGCCGTAGTAGAGCAGGAGCTTCTCGCAGCCGACCCCGCGCGCCGTGGGGAAGAGCTCGATCTGCTTGGTGGAGTTCTGGGCGAGCGTGGCCGGGCGGCCGAGGGTGTACAGGTGGTATTCGAAGAAGGCCTTTTCCGCGAACCCGGACGCCTTCGCCTCCTGCATGCGCGGGGCGGCGGCGGGCATGGGCTGCGCGTAGGCACGCGGCTGGGCGCGCTGCACCTCCCCCGCCACGAGCTTGAGCTTCGCGTCCTCGTAGCCGGCGCCGGACTGGTTCACGAGCGTCACCCACGCGCCCACGTCAAGCCGGCATTGGCCGGGCCCGGGCTCCGAATAGGTGACGTTGTAGTCGGCCCACCAGGTGATGCCGCCGGTCTGGTAGGCGATGCGCGCCTTGTGCGTGGCGGCGGTGGCCGTCTCGATGTCCCAGACGAGCGTGGGCTTGCTGATGAGGCCGCCGGGCAGGCTCGGCAGGCGGATGCCCGTGTAGCCGTTCACGATGCGCACGCCGCCATCCGCGCCCTTGAGCGTGAGCCCGCCCTGCGTGCCCACCAGCGTGCCGACGAAGGTGTCGACGCCCTGGCCGCGCGACTGCTCCACGGAGACCTCGCGGTCGAGGTAGCGCGACAGGAGCTTCTGGGTGCTCGTGAGGTCGAACTCGAAGCTCTGCTCGATCACGCGGGTGGACCTCGGGTCCGTGAGCGAGGCGAAGGACACGGTGGTCGGGTCGATGAGCGCGGGCACGTCGGCCACGCGAAGCACGTTCCGGCCGGCCTTCAGGTCGAACTGCCGGTCCTCCCGGACCAGCGCATAACCGGGAACGGCAGCGCCTTCCCCCCCCGACCGGAAGGCCTGGGTGGACAGCGTGCCGGGCTGCGCGCTCGAATAGACGGTGATCGAGGTCTCGGCGGCGGCGGGCAGGGCGAGTGCGGCGAGGGCGGCGGCGACAAGCGGGCGGATCTTCGGGTTCACGGGGCGACTCTCCATCGGGTCTGGTAGCCAGTTTAACGGGCCGGCAGGGCAAAGGGGTTTGCCAGCGGCTATACTTTCCGCATGAGATTCGAAGGCACCGACACCTACGTCGCCGACGACGACCTGAAGATCGCGGTCAATGCGGCCATCACCCTCGAGCGCCCCCTGCTGATCAAGGGCGAGCCCGGCACGGGCAAGACCATGCTCGCCGAGGAGGTGGCCCGCGCCCTGGGGCGCCCGCTCTTCCAGTGGCACATCAAGTCGACCACCAAGGCCCAGCAGGGGCTCTACGAGTACGACGCGGTCTCGCGCCTGCGCGACTCGCAGCTGGGCGAGGCCGGCGTGAAGGACATCGCGAACTACATCGTGAAGGGCGTGCTCTGGGAGGCCTTCGAGTGCGAGCGCCAGAGCGTGGTGCTCGTGGACGAGGTGGACAAGGCCGACATCGAGTTCCCGAACGACCTGCTGCGCGAGCTCGACCGCATGGAGTTCCACGTCTACGAGACCCGCCGCACGGTGAAGGCGCGGCACAGGCCGCTCATCCTCATCACCTCCAACAACGAGAAGGAGCTGCCGGACGCGTTCCTGCGCCGCTGCTTCTTCCACTACATCCGTTTCCCGGACAAGGAAACGATGCAGGCCATCGTGGACGTGCACTTTCCCGGCATCCGCAAGCAGCTCGTCCAGGCGGCGCTCGAGAGCTTCTTCGGCATCCGCGAGATGC
>JBGAOO010000088.1:0-11064 GCA_044221765.1 Usitatibacteraceae bacterium
CCAGCGCCCCCGCCACGCCGTCAGGCTCGCCTTCGGCGAAAAGCGAGATGGCGGCCGCCAAGCCCGCCGCCAAGGGTGAACCCGGCAAGGACAGCTACGGCCCGGTGCAAAAGGGCGAGACGCTCAGCAAGATCGCCGGCGAGGTGAAGCCCGCCGACGTGAGCATGGAACAGATGCTGGCCGCCCTCTATCGCGAGAACAAGGCGGCGTTCATCGAGAGCAACATGAATCGCCTCAAGGCGGGCCAGATCCTGCGCGTTCCCTCCTCCGAGGACGTGGGCAAGATCTCCGAGAAGGAGGCCAACCAGGAGGTCCGCGCGCACGTCGCGAACTGGAAGTCGTATCGCGATGGTCTCGCGGGCAGCGTCTCCGCGATGCCGGCCAAGGCCGAATCCACTCGTGCGGCGACGGGCAAGGTCGCCTCCGCCGCCGTGGCGCCGCCGCCGGCGCCCGCGGCCGAATCCAAGGACGTGCTGAAGCTCTCGAAGACCGACAGCGCGAAGGGCGGCGCGGCATCCGCCAAGGGCGGCGCGGCGCAGGACAGGCTCAACGCGCTCCAGGAGGAAGTGACCGCCAAGGACAAGGCGCTCAAGGAATCCCAGTCGCGCGTGGCGGACCTCGAGAAGCAGATCCGCGACATGCAGCGCCTCATCGACCTGAAGGGCGGCGCGCCTGCGAAGGCGCCTGACACCAAGGTCGCCGCCGCGCCGGCGAAGCCGGCCGAGCCCGCCAAGGTCGAACCCAAGGCCGCCGAGCCTTCCAAGCCGGCGGATGCGCCCAAGCCCGTCGAGGCTCCGAAGCCCGCCGACGCCGCGAAGCCCGCCGACGCCGCGAAGCCTGCCGACGCCAAGCCCGCGGACGCGAAGCCGGCGGACGCCGCCGCGGCGACGACCGACGGCCAGAAGCCCGACGACAAGAAGACGTGCTGGGTGTGGGCCTGCTCGCCGCAGGCGGGTTCCTCTTCGCCCGTCGCCGCCGGCAGAAGGCCGACAACAATCCCAGCAGCGCGATGACGAGCGCCTTTCCCTCCGATCTCAAGCCCAATACCGTGACGGGCAAGGCGGGCGGCGGCCTGGTGGACACCGGCAACAGCTCGTTCCTCACCGATTTCGACAAGACCGGCCCGGGCACGATCGACACGGACGAGGTGGACCCGGTGGCCGAGGCGGAGGTCTACATCGCCTACGGGCGGGACGCGCAGGCCGAGGAGATCCTCAAGGAAGCGATGGCGAGGGATCGCAATCGCCACGAGATCGCGGTGAAGCTGCTCGAGATCTACCACGCCCGCAAGAGCGCCACGGCCTTCGAGACCGTCGCGAAGGAACTGCACGGCGCCGTCGGCGATGCGAGCCCGATGTGGCAGAAGGCCGCCGCGATGGGTGCGCAGATCGATCCGACGAACCCGCTGTACGGCGGGGCGAGCCCCGCGGCGGCGGCCGTGTCTTTCGAGTCCTCGGCCCCGGCGGCCAAGCCCGACCTCGATTTCGACCTCGATTCCGCGCCCTCGAGCGCCGCTTCCGCGGCCGCCGAGGCCTCGGCATCGAGCTTCGACCTCGACATCGGTTCCGGCAAGCCCACGCCGCAACCGGACCTGTCCGTCTCCAGCCCGGCGCCTGCGCTCGATTTCGATCTCGCGCCCGCCGCCACGCCGGACCTGCCGGTTTCCGGAGAGCCGGCGAAGGAGGAGAAGGCCGCGTTCGACTTCGACCTTTCCGGGCTCGATTTCCCGGGAGCGGCACCGGCCGCGAAGGCCGCGCCCGCGCCGGATCTCAACCTGGGCTTCGACCAGACGATCGCGTCCGCGGGCACGCCCGCGGGCGGCGCCTCGCTCAACCTCACGGACATCAACCTCGATGAGGGCCCGGGAGGCGCCGGCGGCGACGCCGTGACCACCAAGCTCGAGCTCGCCAAGGCCTACCTCGAAATCGGGGACAAGGACGGCGCGCGCGAGATCCTCCAGGAAGTGGCGAAGGAAGGATCGGCCGCGCAGAAGGACGAGGCGCAGAAGCTGATCGCCTCGCTCTGACCGCTTCGCTGTTGCAAGTCGCTTGATCGGCGGGGCCAGCCCCGCCGATTTCTTTCCTGCCCCCATGCGAATCGCCCTCGGCCTCGAGTACGACGGACAGGCGTTCTGCGGGTGGCAGCACCAACCCTCCGGATGCGCCGTCCAGGACCACCTGGAAGCCGCGCTCTCGCGCTTCGCGGACAGCCCCGTGGCCACCACGGTCGCCGGTCGCACGGATGCGGGCGTACACGCCCGTGCGCAGGTCGTCCATTTCGACACGGAAGCGGTTCGGGCGCCCCACTCGTGGGTGCGCGGGCCCAACACGTTCCTCGACGCCCGGGTGAGGGTGGTCTGGGCCACGCCGGTCGATCCCGCCTTCCACGCGCGCTTCAGCGCCAGGGCGCGCACGTACGACTACCTGCTGCTCGACGACTCGGTCGCGCCGGGCCTGCTGCACGGCAAGGCGGGCTGGTTCCACCAGCACCTGGACGTGGAGGCGATGCGGGAAGGGGCGCGGGCGCTCCCCGGGGAGCACGACTTCAGCGCCTTTCGCGACGCCCAGTGCCAGGCGAGGTCGCCCGTGAGGCACCTGCACGAGGTGCGCATCGAGCGCCGCGGAAATCTCGTGGTGCTCACGTTCCGGGCGAACGCCTTCCTGCACCACATGGTGCGCAATCTGGTGGGCACGCTCGTGTACGTGGGTGCCGGCCGCCAGCCGCCCTCGTGGGTCGGCGACCTGCTCGCCGGGCGCGACCGCCGCCTCGCCGCGCCCACCTTCGCGCCGGACGGCTTGTACCTCTCGGCCATCGAGTATGATGCCGCGTTCGGCCTGCCCGTCTTCCGGCCGAATCCCCTCCTGCCGCCGCCATGACCGCCCACCGCACGCGCATCAAGATCTGCGGGCTTCGCGACGAGGCGATGGCCCGCTTCGCCGCCGAGGCCGGTGCCGATGCGATCGGGCTCGTGTTCCACGAAGCCAGCCCGCGATTCGTCCGGGCGACCGAGGCGGCCGCCATCGTGCGCGGCCTGCCGCCCTTCGTGGCGAGCGTGGGGCTCTTCGTCAACCTGCCGGCGGCGCAGGTGAGGGCGCTGCTCGCGCAGGTGCCCCTGGGCCTGCTCCAGTTCCACGGCGACGAGGATGCGGCCTACTGCGGCCAGTTCGGCCTGCCCTGGATGAAGGCCGTTCGGGTCGGGAAGGGCACCGATTTGGTAGAATGCGCACACCAGTTCCCGAATGCCGCCGCGCTGCTACTGGATGCGCAGGTGAAGGGAGAGTACGGCGGTACCGGGACGACATTCGACTGGTCGCTCGTGCCCCGGCGGCTCGGCCTGCCGGTGGTCCTGTCGGGCGGCCTCCAAGCGGAGAACGTGGGCGAGGCCATCGCGGCCACCCGCCCCTGGGCCGTGGATGTCTCGAGCGGCGTGGAAGTGGAACGGGGCGTGAAGGACAGGCGCCGGATCGAGGCCTTCGTGAGGAGTGTGAGAGATGCAGATGCGCGCTTCGGCGGCTGAGCGGCAAGCGCCGGCGGCCTACGACCTGCCGGACGCGACCGGTCATTTCGGTCCCTATGGCGGCACGTTCGTCGCCGAGACGCTCCAGGCCGCGCTCGAGGAACTGCGCGCCGCGTACGAGGCGGCACGCAAGGACCCGGCGTTCCAGGCCGAGCTCGCTTACGAACTCGAGCACTACGTGGGCCGCCCGAGCCCCATCTACCACGCGCGCCGCCTGTCCGAGGAACTCGGCGGGGCGCAGATCTACCTGAAGCGCGAGGACCTGAACCACACGGGCGCGCACAAGGTGAACAACACCGTGGGCCAGGCGCTGCTCGCGCGGCGCATGGGCAAGCCGCGGGTGATCGCCGAGACCGGCGCCGGGCAGCACGGGGTGGCCACCGCCACGGTCGCCGCGCGCTACGGCATGGAATGCGTCGTGTACATGGGCACCGAAGACGTCGCCCGCCAGGCGCAGAACGTCTACCGCATGAAGCTGCTCGGGGCGACGGTCGTTCCCGTCTCCAGCGGCTCGCGCACGCTCAAGGACGCGCTGAACGAGGCGATGCGCGACTGGGTGACGAACGTCTCGAACACCTTCTACATCATCGGCACGGTGGCCGGCCCCCACCCCTACCCGATGATGGTGCGCGACTTCAACGCCGTGGTGGGCCGGGAATGCGTCGTGCAGATGCCGGCGCTCGCCGGCCGCCAGCCCGACTACGTGCTCGCCTGCGTGGGCGGCGGATCCAATGCCATGGGCATCTTCCATTCGTACATTCCCGACGCGGGCGTGCGCCTCATCGGCGTGGAGGCCGGCGGCCTGGGCCTCGAGTCCGGCAAGCACGCGGCGACGCTCTCGGCGGGTTCGCCGGGCGTGCTGCACGGCAACCGCACCTACCTCATGCAGGACGAGAACGGGCAGATCCAGGAGACGCACTCGATCTCCGCGGGCCTGGATTACCCGGGCGTGGGCCCGGAACACGCCTGGCTCAAGGATTGCGGCCGCGCGCAGTACGTGTCCATCACGGACGACGAGGCGCTCGCCGCCTTCCACCGGCTGTGCCGAACCGAAGGCATCATTCCGGCGCTCGAATCGAGCCATGCCCTCGCGCACGCCATGAAGATGGCGCCCACGCTCGCGAGGGACCGCATCCTGCTCGTGAACCTTTCCGGTCGCGGCGACAAGGACATGCACACGGTCGCCAAGGCCTCGGGGCTCTCGCTTTGAGCCGGATCGACGCCGCTTTCGCGAGGCTCTCGGCCCAGGGCCGGGCCGCCCTCATCCCGTTCGTCACGGCGGGAGATCCCGCGCCGTCCGCGACGGTGCCCATGTGCCGCGCGCTGGTGAAGGCCGGCGCGGACGTGGTCGAGCTCGGCGTCCTTTCTCGACCCGATGGCCGACGGCCCCGCATCCAGCGCTCGTCGAGCGCGCCCTACCGCGGGCATGACGCTCGCGAAGGTGCTCGATGCCGTGGCCGAGTACCGCCGCGAGGACGGGGTGACGCCCATCGTGCTCATGGGCTACGCGAACCCGATCGAGCGCATGGGCCACGGGGCCTTCGCCACGCGGGCGAGGCGGCCGGCGTCGATGGCGTTCTCGTGGTGGACTACCCCGAATGCGGGCGTGGGCCGCGGCGCTCGCGGAAGCCGGCATCGCCCCGATCTTCCTCCTCTCGCCGACGTCGTCGGACACGCGCATCGAGGCCGTGAGCCGCGTCGCGAAGGGCTACATCTACTACGTCTCGCTCAAGGGCGTGAGCGGCGCCTCGCACATCGACACCGCGCAGGTGGAGGCGGTGCTGCGGCGCATCGGGCGCACGAGGTGCACCGGTCGGCGTGGGCTTCGGGATCGCGATGGCGAGACGGCCGCGCATCCGCTCGATTCGCCGGCATCGTCGTCGTCGGCCGCCCGCCTCGTCCCGGATCAGGCGCTCGCCGAGGCCGGGGACCCGCTCGCGCCGCGGCGGTCCTCGCCGAGTTCAGCGCCGCCATCCGCGCGGTCGCCGGCAAGGTGCCGGTCGCATGAGCTGGTTCCGAAAGCTCCTGCCGCCGAAGATCAAGCGCGAGGAAGGCCAGCACAAGAAGGCCGTCCCGGAGGGCCTCTGGAGCAAGTGCCCCTCGTGCGAGGCGGTGCTCTACTTCACCGACCTCGAGAGCAACCTGCACGTGTGCCCGAAGTGCGGCTTCCACAACCGCCTTTCCTCGCGGCAGCGCCTGGACGCTTTCCTGGACCCCGAGGGACGCGCCGAGCTCGCCTCGGAGGTTGTGCCCCTCGACCCGCTCAAGTTCAAGGACGCCGCAAGTATTCCGAGCGCCTGGCCGAGGCGGAGAAGGAAACGAACGAGACCGACGCCCTGGTCGTGATGCAGGGTTCCGTGCGGTCCATCCCGCTCATCGCGGCCGCCTTCGAGTTCGATTTCCTCGGCGGCTCGATGGGATCGGTGGTCGGCGAGCGTTTCGTGCGCGGGGTCCAGGCCTGCTGCGACGAGCGCGTTCCCTTCGTCTGCTTCACGGCGACCGGCGGGGCACGCATGCAGGAAGGGCTGCTCTCGCTCATGCAGATGGCGAAGACGACCGCCTCGCTGCACCAGCTGACCGCGGCGCGCCAGCCCTTCATCTCGGTGCTCACGGACCCGACCATGGGCGGGGTCTCGGCGAGCTTCGCGATGATCGGCGACGTGGTGATCGCCGAGCCCGGCGCGCTCGTCGGATTCGCCGGCCCGCGCGTCATCGAGCAGACGGTGCGCGAGACGCTGCCGGAGGGCTTCCAGCGCGCCGGGTTCCTGCTGGAGAAGGGCGCCATCGACATGATCGTCGACCGGCGCGAGATGCGCGAGCGGATCGCGCGCCTCATCGCGCTGCTCAAGCGCGAGCCGGCGCCGGAGGCGTGAGGGCGCCTGCCGCGATGGCCGGGCCGCCGTGATCGCCGCGCCCGGCGCGCAAGCCCGCTCGCCGCGTGGCTCGACTACGTCTCGGCGCAGCATCCGCGCAGATCGCCTGGGCATCGACGCGTGCGCCGAGGTGCTCGGGCGCCTCGCCCTCGAACCGCTGCCGCTCGTCATCACCGTGGGCGGCACCAACGGCAAGGGCTCGGTGTGCGCCTACCTCGAGGAAACCATCCTGCGCGCGGCCGACTACCGAACGGGCCTGTACACCTCGCCCCACCTGGTCCGCTACAACGAGCGGGTGCGCGTCGCGGGCGAGGAATCGACGGACGCGATGCTCGTGCAGGCGCTCGCGCGCGTGGATGCCGCCCGCGCCGGCGTGCCCTTCACCTACTTCGAGTTCGGCACCCTGGCCGCGCTGGCCGTCTTCGAGCGCGAGCGCGTGGAGGTGGCCATTCTCGAGGTGGGCCTGGGCGGGCGGCTCGACGCCGTGAACGCCATCGATCCCCGACCCGCGCGGTACGTCACCACCGTCCTCGACCTCGACCACCAGGCCTGGCTCGGCCACACGCGGGAGGCGATCGGCCTGGAGAAGGTACTATCTTCCAGGCGGACGGGCGCCTTCTCCGGCGACGGTAGCGCCGCCCGAGCCGCTGGTCGGCCGCGCGTACAGGCCAGGCGCGCCGACTTCCAGTCCGGGGGCCGCGATTTCCGCGCGATCGCAACAGGGGCAGTGGGATTTCGAGGGGCGGCGAGGCGCGAAGCGTGCGCTGCCCATGCCCGCGCTGCGCGGCTCGTGGCAGCTCGGCAATGCCGCGACGGCGCTCGCGGCGCTGGACGAGCTGGCCGCGCGAGTGCCGGTGTCGATCGGCGAGGTGAAGCGTGGCCTCACGGCGGTGCGCCTTGCCGGCCGCCTGCAGGTCCTGCCCGGGCGCCCGGCGGTCGTCCTGGATGTCGCCCACAACCCCCACGCCGCGCGGGCGCTCGCCAGGGGCCTGGGCGAGATGGCCTACCATCCTTCGACGATCGCGGTCTTCGCGATGCTGGCCGACAAGGACATCGGCGCGGTGATCGACGCGCTTTCCGAGCGCGTGGATCGCTGGTTCGTTTCCTCGGTGCCCAACGAGCGCGCGGCGAGCGCGGAACAGGTGCGCCGGCTGCTGGCCGAGCGAGGCCTCGATTCGCGCACCCGTGTCTTCGCGACCGTGCCGCTCGCCTACGAGGCCGCCCGTCGCGAGGCGGGGCCGGATGATAGAATTCTCGTCTTCGGTTCATTCCACACTGTGGCGGGCGTGCTCGAAGGCCTGCCTTGAACGAATTCCCCCATGGCGAGCGAGCCGACACCGGAGCAATCTGAACTCAGGCGCAAGGGCCGCCAGCGGCTGGTGGGGGCCGTCGTGCTCGCGCTGCTCGCGGTGGTCTTCGTGCCGATGATCCTGGACCCGGCCCCGCGCGAATCCCGCAACGAGCCCGTCCTCGCCATCCCCGCCAAGGAAGGCGCCCCGGCCCTCGCCCTGGCCCCCGCGCCGGCGACGGTGCCCGCCGCCGCACCGGCGGATGCCCCTGCGGCTCGTCCAGCGGCCGACGGGGCCGCGAAGCCCGCCGAGCCCGCCAAAGCACCTGAGGCCGGGCCCGCCACCAAGGCCCCGGAAGCGGCGCCCGCCACCAAGGCCCCGGAAGCGGCGCCCGCCGCGAAGGCACCGGCGAAGGCACCCGAACCCAAGGCTCCTGCGCCGCGCCCGGCCGCCAAGGGCGCGGAAGCCAAGCCGGCGCCCTTGCCGAAGCTCGAGGGGTTCGCGGTGCAGGTCGGTGCCTTCAAGGAAGAGGCGAAGCTCACGCACGCGCGCGACAAGCTCAAGGGGATCCGGGTCGCCCACTACACGGAACGCCTCGCCACCGCCTCCGGGGAGCTCACACGCCTTCGCGCCGGTCCCTTTCCCACCCGCGAGGCCGCGGAGAAGGCGGCCGCGGACATGAAGAAGGCGGGGCTCGACGGCCGCGTGGTGCCGCTGCCTTGAAGCGCTTGAACGCGAGGCGGCGCGCCCCCACTTCCTCTTGCTGCGCCGCACCACAAGCCGCGACAATGCGCCTACACTATCCGCGGGCCACGAGGCCCGCCCGGAAGGACGACTGAAGCATGTGCGGAATCGTCGGAATCGTCGCGCGAAGCCCGGTCAACCAGCTGCTCTATGACGGGCTCACCGTCCTGCAGCACCGCGGCCAGGATGCCGCCGGCATCGTCACGGCCGAGGGGCACGGCTTCCACATGCACAAGGGCCGCGGCCTCGTGCGGGACGTCTTCCGCACCCGCGACATGCGCAACCTCGTGGGCACGATGGGCATCGGCCACTGCCGGTATCCGACGGCCGGGTCGGCCTCCTCCGAGGCGGAGTCGCAGCCCTTCTACGTGAACTCGCCCTTCGGCATCGTGCTCGGGCACAACGGCAACCTCGTGAACGCGGACGAGCTGCGCCGCGCGCTCTTCGTCGAGGACCGGCGCCACGTCAACACCAACTCCGATTCCGAGGTGCTGCTGAACGTCCTCGCGCACGAGCTGCAGCATGCCTGCGCGGGCTGCGAGCGCCTCACGCCGGACCACATCTTCGCCGCCGTCTCCGGCGTGCACTCGCGGGTGAAGGGCGCGTACGCGGTGGTCGCCATGATCGCCGGCTACGGGCTGCTCGCCTTCCGCGACCCGACCGGCATCCGCCCGCTCATCATCGGCCGCGGGGACACGGAAAAGGGCGTCGAGTTCTGCGTCGCCTCCGAGAGCGTCGCGCTCGACTCGCTCGGCTTCAAGGCGATGCGCGACGTGGCCCCGGGCGAGGCGATCCTCATCGACCAGAGCGGCAACCTGTACAACCGCCAGTGCACGGTGGGCGCCACGCTCAACCCGTGCATCTTCGAGTTCGTCTACCTGGCGCGCCCGGACTCGGTGATCGACGGCATCTCGGTGTACGAGAGCCGGCGCAACATGGGCAAGAGCCTCGCCGACCGCATCATCGCCTCCGGCCTGCACAAGGAGATCGACGTCGTGATCCCCATCCCGGATTCGAGCCGGCCGAGCGCGCTCGAGGTGGCGGCCAAGCTGGGCGTCGTCTACCGCGAGGGGTTCATCAAGAACCGCTACATCGGCCGCACGTTCATCATGCCCGGCCAGGAACTGCGCAAGAAGAGCGTGCGCCAGAAGCTGAACGCGATGCCCATCGAGTTCAAGGACAAGAACGTGCTGCTCGTGGACGACTCGATCGTGCGCGGCACGACGAGCCGCGAGATCGTCCAGATGGCCCGCGAGAGCGGCGCGAAGAAGGTGTTCTTCGCCTCGGCCGCGCCCCCGGTGCGCTTCCCGAACGTCTACGGCATCGACATGCCCACCCGCGGCGAGCTCATCGCCAACGGCCGCGACGAGGCGCAGATCGCCGAGGCCATCGGCGCCGACGCCGTCTTCTACCAGGACCTCGCCTCGCTCATCGAGGACGTGCGCGCCTGCAACCCCTCGATCAAGCAGTTCGACTGCTCGTGCTTCGACGGCAAGTACATCACCGGCGACGTCTCGAGCGACTACCTGGCCGGCATCGAGGCCTCGCGCCGCGACGGCGAGTCGCGGCCCGAGACGCGCCTGTCGAGCTACCAGCTCGACCTCGGGCTGGCCGTCGACTAGGAAGACCATGCCGAACGACTACAGGCCCGACACGCTGGGCGTCCGGGCAGGCGGGCTGCGCAGCGATTTCGGCGAGCATTCCGAGGCGCTCGTGCTCACCTCGAGCTTCGTGTTCTCGAGCGCGGCCGAGGCCGCCCGCAAGTTCGCGAACGAGCAACCGGGCAACATCTACTCGCGCTTCACGAACCCGACCGTGGCCATGTTCCAGTCGCGCCTGGCCGCGCTCGAGGGCGCCGAAGCCTGCGTCGCCACGTCCACCGGGATGGCCGCCGTCGCGACGACCGCCTTCGGGCTCCTGTCGGCGGGCGATCACGTGGTCGCCGCGCGCGGGGTCTTCGGGACCGTCGTGCCGCTCTTCAACCAGATCCTGGGCAAGTTCGGCGTCGAGACCACCTGGGTGGATGCGCGCGACCTCGACGCCTGGCGTGCCGCGCTGCGCCCGCGCACCAGGCTGATGTTCGTCGAGACGCCCTCCAATCCCGTCTGCGAGATCGCCGACATCGCCGGCCTGGCCGCCATCGCGCGCGAGGCCGGCGTGGTGCTCGCGGTGGACAATTGCATGTGCAGCCCGGCGCTGCAGCAGCCCGTGAGGCTCGGCGCGGACCTCGTCGTCCACTCGGCCACCAAGTACCTGGACGGGCAGGGGCGCACGCTCGGCGGTGCCGTGGCCGGGCGGCGCGACCTCGTCGAGGGACCGCTCTTCAACTTCGTGCGCACCGCCGGGCCGGCGATCTCGCCCTTCAACGCGTGGGTCGGCGTGAAGGGCATGGAGACGGTACGCCTTCGCGTGCAGGCCCAGTCGGCGACGGCGCTTGCGCTCGCCCGCTGGCTCCAGGCGCACCCCAAGGTCGAGCGCGTGAACTACCCCGGCCTGGAATCGCATCCGCAGCATGCCCTCGCCATGCGGCAGCAGTCGGCCGGCGGCCCGGTGCTTTCCTTCCTCGTGCGCGGCGGTCGCGAGGCCGCCTGGCGCGTGGTGGACAGCACGAAGCTCCTGTCGATCACCGCCAACTTCGGCG
>JBGAOO010000088.1:11079-13341 GCA_044221765.1 Usitatibacteraceae bacterium
TCTGCCATCCGGCGACCACGACCCATGGCCGCATCCCGCCCGCCGAGCGCGAGCAGGCAGGCGTCTTCGAGGGCCTGCTTCGCCTTGCCGCCGGGCTCGAGCACGTGGACGACCTGCGCGCCGACCTCGACCGGGGTCTCGCGGCGGCTTGAATCCCCGGGCGGCGCGGCCACCGCCTGCGCCGTCCTCCCCCGCGCCCACGAGGCGCGGCACAGCGAGAGGAGAGCGATGAAGACCCCGCACGTGTTCCTGATGTGCCCGCCGGAGTACTTCGACGTGTCGTACATCATCAATCCGTGGATGCACGGCAACGTCCGCAAGATCGACAACGCCCTCGCCAAGCAGCAATGGCGCGCGTTGTACGACGTGCTCACCGACTTCGCCGACGTGCGCCTCGCGCACTCGCAGCCGGGCTCGCCCGACATGGTCTTCACCGCGAACGCGGGCCTGGTGAAGGGGCGGCAGTTCCTGGTGTCGCGCTTCAGGTACCCCGAGCGCCAGTACGAGGAACCCTACTTCGCCGACTGGTTCCAGGACCGCGGCTACGACCTCGCGCGGATGCCCCGTGACGTGCCCTTCGAGGGCGCGGGTGACGCGCTGTTCGACCGCGGCGCCAAGCGCTTGTGGTTCGCCTACGGCCACCGGTCCGTGCTCGCCGCCCGGGACGAGATCGCCTCACGCTTCGGCGGCGAGGTCGTGCCGCTCAAGCTCACCGACCAGCGCTTCTATCATCTCGACACCTGCTTCTGCCCGCTGGAGGACGGCTACCTCCTCTACTACCCGCCGGCCTTCGACAGCGCCTCGCAGGCGACGATCGAGCGACTGGTGGGCAGCGCGCGTCGCATCGCGATCGGCGAGGCGGACGCGCTTTCCTTCGCCTGCAACGCGGTGGCCGTGGGCCGGCGCATCGTCGTGAACCGCGCGAGCACGGCCTTCGTCGATGCGCTCAGCCGGCGCGGCTTCGAGGTGATCCAGACGCCGCTGTCGGAGTTCATGAAGGCCGGCGGGTCCGCCAAGTGCCTCACGCTGAGGCTCGACGAGCCTTGAGCGGCGCGGCGCCCGGCCCGATGGCCACGGCGCACGCCGCGCTGGCGAGCGCCGATCCCGCGCGCAAGGTCGAGCTGGCGCGCAGGGCACGGGACGCTTGGTCGCCCGAGGCGGACGACATGCTTGCCTGCTTGCCGGTGCCCGAGGCGGGCTTTCCCCCGACCCCGGTTCTCGTGCACCCGAGCCGGGTGCCGAGGCGGGGCCTGGGCACGCCAAGCGGCAGGACGGCATTGCTGCATGCGATCGCGCACATCGAGTTCAACGCGATCAACCTCGCGCTCGATGCCGCATGCCGGTTTCGCGAGATGCCCGCCGGGTTCCGCCGGGACTGGCTGGGCGTGGCCGCCGAGGAGGCGCGGCACTTCAGCCTGCTCGAAGACTGCCTTGCCGAACGCGGCTGCCGCTACGGCGACCTGCCCGCGCATGGGGGCCTCTGGGACGCCGCGACGCGCACCCGGGGCGATGCGCTCGCCCGCATGGCCCTCGTGCCCCGCGTGCTCGAGGCGCGCGGCCTGGACGTGACCCCGGCCCTTCGCGACAAGCTCGCGGCCGCGGGCGACACCCGGGCCGCGCGGATCCTCGACCTCATCCTGGCCGAGGAGGTCGGGCACGTGGCGATCGGCAATCGCTGGTACCGCCACCTTTGCGCCGAGCGCGGCCTGGACCCGCTCACCGCCGACGCCGAGCTCGCCCGGCTTCACGGCACGGGCCGGCCCCAGCCGCCGTTCAACGTGCCGGCGAGGCTCGCGGCAGGCTTTTCCGAGGCCGAGCTCGCCCTGCTGGCCGGAGGCCGTCCTTGAGGCGCTTCGCGGCCGCCGCGTTGTGCCTGCTCGCGCTCGCCGCCTGCCGGGGCGAGCCGGAGCGCTTCGACGGGCCGACGGCGCCCGCATTCGCGACGCCCGAGCATGCGCCGCGCCTCGCGCTGGTGCTCGGCTCCGGCGGCCCTCGCGGCTTCGCGCACGTGGGCGTGCTCAAGGCGCTGGAGGAGGCCGGCATCCGTCCCGACCTCGTGGTGGGCTCGAGCGTGGGCGCCCTCGTGGGATCTCTCTACGCGGGCGGCCTGGGCGCGGCCGACCTCGAGTCCCTGGCGCAGGATCTCAACGTGCTCGAGTTCTTCGAGTTCCGCCTGCTGACCGGGGGCCTCGCGACCGGCCGCGCGCTGCAGGATTTCGTGAACCATCGGCTCCAGGGCCGGCCCATCGAGCGCCTGGGCCT
>JBGAOO010000089.1:0-13300 GCA_044221765.1 Usitatibacteraceae bacterium
CGCGCGCTCGCTGGCCGAGAGCCTCGTGGAGGGCTGGCGCCTGCTGCGCGGCCTGCCCGCCTCGGAACTCGCGCGCCTGTCCGACGAGCAGATCGCGCGCTACCTGAAGTGAGCCCATGGCCGACCTCGCCCCGAGCCGCAGCGCCATCCTCGAGCTTCGCGAGGAACGCCAGGCGATGGCCGAGGGCTACGCCTTCCTGGACGAGAAATGCCTCGCCATCGCCGGGGAGATCGTCCGCGAGCTGGCCCGGTACGAGGCGCTCGCGGCCGGCGCCCGCCAGGCGAGCGAGGACGCCGCGCAGGCCCTGGCCGGTGCCCTGGCCCGCCATGGCCTCGCCGAACTGCAGGCCTATCCCGTGCCGGCAGGCCCCGGCCCCTCGCTCGGCTGGCGCGTGCGGTCGGTGATGGGCGTGAAGCTCGCCGACGGCACCCTCGTCCCGGGCGGGAGCTGGCCGGAGCAGCCTGGCTGGGGCTCGCCCGAGGCCGTCGCCTGCCGGGAGGCCTTCGGGCGCCTGCTCGCCCTCGCCCCCGCCCTGGCCGGCGCCGTGGGCAACCTCGAGCGGCTCTCGGAGGAATACCGCCGGTCCAACCGCCGCGCTCGACCCTGAACGACGTGCGCTGCTTGCTGATCCCGAGGCCTTTGAGCTGCCGCCATCGCGGCCCTGGAGACGGGGCTGGAAGACCTGGAGCGCGAGGACGCCGTAGCCTGCATGCACGGGCCGCGCCGGGAACAGCGCCGCCCTGATCCCGGTTTGGTCAGACTCGGCCCGCGGCGATTGGCCTAAACTCGAAGGGTGGACCTGCCGATAACCGTTGTGCCATGAGCACGCGCAACCCTACCGCGGCCGACAAGGCGATCGTAGTGGGGTTCCGCGCGACAGCTGGCCGGTGCTGCAGCCTGGTCGCCGACGCCCCCACCGTCCTCGAGACGCTGGAGAACGGCTACCACCCCGACCGGGACGCGCCCCCGCTGAAGAGGCGATCGCGCTCGTGAAGACCGCCGCCCCGACGCTGGACGCGCGCATCGCCGCCCATGTGCGCCAGCGCTTCGACGCCAAGCTCGAGCCCGGCAACGACCCGCTCGCGAAGACCCAGCGCTTCTCCGTGGCCTCCCTCTCGCTCGTGGCGGACGACGAGGTGCAGGAGGAGATCGTGGTGGGCAACGCGGCCCGGCGCCTGCGCGAGGCGGTGGTCGAGGAACTCTACGGGATCACCGAGCGCCTGGCCTGGCTCCAGGGCCTGGACCGCCTGCCCGACGACCGCAACCCCGCCTACCCGCGGATCTTCGCGCGCGCCCTGCTCGATGCGATGGCCGAGACCAGCTCGGACGTGCCCGGGCGGCTGGCCGCCTTCGCCGCCTTCTCGCCCGCGCTGCTGAACGCCCTGCCCGTGGCCTACCGCAACGCGAACGCCCTGCTGCGCCAGCGCGGGGTGCTGCCGGACATGGCGCGCAGCTATGGCGCGCCGCAGCAGGCGGGCGGCGGCCCGCGCTCGGCTGCCGTGGCCGCGGGGCGGAACACGGGGGCGGAAACGCCACCGCAGGATGGCCAGGCCGCCGCGCTCTTCGACCGCCTCGTGGCCGGGGCCGGCAACGCGCCCCCGGGCTCGGGCACGTTCTTCGACCGGCTGGTGCAGGGGGCGGCGACGCCCGAGAGCGCACCGGCGCCGGGCCTGGTGACGCTCCAGGTGCGCCCCGAGCTCGCCCAGGCCCTGCAGGCGCTCGAGGCCCGCCTGGCCGACGGCACGCTCGATGCGGCCCTGGCCCCGGCCGGGCGGGCTGCCGGTGCGACGGTCGCGTCGGCGCCGCAGGCCGGCGAGGACGCGCCGCCCATGATCGCGATGCCCGGCAACCTCGTGCGCCTCGCCAAGAGCGAGATGGCTGCCGTGCTCCAGCCGGCCGACGCCGTGGTGGCCGACCTGGTGGCCGCCATGTTCGACCGCCTCTTCGCGAACAACCAGCTCTCCGAGGCCGCGCGCACGCAGGTGAGCCGGCTGCAGCTGCCCGTCTTCCGCGCCGCGATGGCCGACAAGCGCTTCTTCACCGACAGCGCGCACCCGATCCGCCGGCTCATCGACACCATGGCCGAGCTGGGCGCCGAGGACGACGACGTGCCCATCGAGGGACGCACGCCCGGCGAGTGGCTCGTCTCCGAGACCCAGACCCTGCTCGAGGCGAACCCCACCGACACCCACGTCTTCTCCGAGGCGCGCGACCGGCTCGCGGCCATCGCCGCGCGCCACCACGACGAGCAGGACGAGGTGGACGAGGTGGTCGCGATGCTCAAGGAGGAGGAGGCGCGCTTTCGCGCCGTGCAGGACGCCTCGCTCGAGATGGCCCATCGCATCGGCGCGGCCCACTGCCCCGAGGCGGCGGCCTCCTTCGCGTACCGCGCCTGGCGCCCGGTGCTCGTGCACGACCACCGGCAAGGCGGCACGTCGAGCAGCCAGTGGCACGCGGACCTCGAGACGCTCGAGGACATGCTCTGGACGCTCACCCCGCGCATCACCGAGGCCGAGCGCCTGCGCCTCACCACGCTCCTGCCCTCGCTGCGCTACCGCATGAAGCAGGGCCTGCTGCGCTCGGGCCTTCCGCGTGCCGAGGCCGACGAGCTGATGGAGCAGATGCGCCAGATCCACAGCGAGCTCGAGCGCGCGCCCGCCGCCGCCGCGCTGGGCGAGCTGCGCGTGACCGCGAGCGCCGGCCCGACCATGGCCGACGACGTCACGGCCACGCTGAACCTCTCCAGCGCCGCCATCGAGGACGAGGGCCTGGTGCGCGGCTCGTGGTACGAGTTCACGGATGCCGACGGCGGCAAGCGCCGCTGCCGCCTCACGTGGATGAGCCCGATCCAGGGCGCGTGCGTCTTCAAGGACCTGTCGCGCAACCGCTCGTTCGCCATCGCGGTGGACGACCTGCGCGCCAAGCGTGCCCAGGGCCTCGCGAGGCCGGTCGACGGGCCGGGCGTGGCGGGCTCGTCCATCGAGGAGGCGCTGCAGGAAGTGGCGCGCGAGCGCGGCGCCGTGCCGGCCTAACTTCCGCCGGCTTGATCGGCATCAAGCCCGTCCCGGGACCGGCCGGTAAAGTGGCCTCACATCGCGGCAAGTGGCGATGGACGACTTCCCCGCCGTGCCCCCAGGTGCGGCGTCTTTCACCGGCGGCGCCTTTCAGGCGTTCGCCGGTTCTCTTTTCTGCGGCCCGGATTTCCCCGCGCGGTGGCTCGCCAGGTAGTAGGGCGTGCGCGCCTTGGGCAGCTTGAAGACGAAGTGGTAGCGCGCCACGTGGTAGCTCGGGTCGAAGCCGTAGAAGTTGAGCTTCATGCGCGCCAGCTCCTCTTCCCGGTATTTCTCGAGCGGCTTCGTGGCCTCGTCGACCAGGCGCTTCACGCGCTTGGCCGAGAGCAGGTCGTCGAAGCCCGCGTCGGCCGCCATCGCCTGCGCGCGCCGGATCGCGGCCTCGAGGAAGACGCCCGGCGCATGGCCGAAGCGCGCGTCGGCCAGGCCGATCGCCACCGCCTCGGCCGAGCCCATGGGCAGGCGCCGCTGCGTGATCTCGCGCGCCCTCGCCTCGCCCACGCGCCGGGGCAGCAGGTAGGTCCAGTACTCCGAGCCGTACAGGTTGCCCATGCCCTTGTAGTGCGGGTTGAGCACGACGCCGCGCGCGAGCCACACGCGATCGGCGGCGAGCGCGAGGAACACCCCGCCCGCGCCCGCGTTCGCGCCGAGCGCCGACACGGTGAGCCGGTCGGTCGTCGTGACGATCTCGCGCGCCACGTCGTCGATGGCGTTGATGTTCTCCCAGGAGGCGTCGGCGGGTCGGCCGGTCGACTCGATGGCGTTCAGGTGGATGCCGTTGGACCAGTTGTCGGGCCCGCCGGCGAGCAGCAGCACCTTCGCCGGCCGCGACTTCGCGTGGCGGATCGCCGCCAGCAGGCGCCGGCACTGCGCCGTGGACATCGCCCCGTTGTGGAAGGCGAAATGCAGCACGCCCACCTCGCCGTGTTCCTCGTAGCGGATCTCGCGCCACGTGCCCGCCCCGGCGGGCGCATCGATCGCGACGGCCCACTCGGGCACGCCCTCGAGCAGGCCCTCGAGCACCTGCGTCGACGGCAGCTTGAGCGTGGGCTCGCCGGGCTGCGCGACGGCCTTCAGGTGCGTGATCCAGACCGCGCCGTCCTTCGTCCTGCGCAGGATCGCGCCGTCGCGCGTGGCGAGGATCGCCCCGGGACGGGCCGGAGTCGTTGTGCTTTCGCCACACCCCGCATGAAGGTGTCTGTCCCCTTCCGGGGCGCCTTCGGGGTGGGCGCCGAAGAGGTGGA
Organism: Usitatibacteraceae bacterium; assembly: GCA_044221765.1. Lineage (GTDB taxonomy): Bacteria > Pseudomonadota > Gammaproteobacteria > Burkholderiales > Usitatibacteraceae > FEB-7. The sequence continues at coordinate 4,317 of JBGAOO010000089.1, forward strand.
CGGGCCTGCCGAGGATCTCGTCGCGCACGCCGGGAAAGCCGTCCGCGGCGTGGATCTTGCGCAGCACCGTGAGCGTGTCGTCGGCCTGCCAGTCGATGGCGCGGTCCTCCTGCCGCAGCAGCGGCCGCGCCCTGCCGCGGGCCACCGCGCCCAGTTGCGCCGCGGGCACGGGCTTCTCGCCCCGCGAGAATTTCGCCACCGCCTCGAGCACCGCGACCACGGCGGCCTCGGTGACCTCGCGCCGGTACAGGCTCGACTTGGGCGCGAGGCGCATCGGGAAGGCCGCGTGCGCCCAGACGGGGCCCGCGTCCATCTCCGCCTCGGCCTGCAGCACGGTGACGCCCCAGTCCTGCTCGCCCGCCTGGATCGCCCGGTCGAGCGCCGAGGGGCCGCGGTCGCCGGGCACGCCGGGATGCACCACCAGGCACGGCACGCCGCGCCACACCGGCTCGGGGATGGCGCGCTTGAGGAAGGGGGCGATGACGAGGTCGGGCTGCGCCAGGCGCACCGCCTCGGTGGTCACCGCGTCGTTCACGTCGAACTCGATCGCCACCTCGTGACCGAGCGCGCCCAGTTCGATGGCGAGGCGCTGCGCGAGGCCGTTGAAGGCGTGGGTGAGGAAGAGGATCTTCATGCTCAGCAGATCCTCGGCAGTTGCTCGCCGGCCAGCCAGTCCACCATGCGGCTGCCGCCGAAGCCGGTCTCCATCTGCACGAAATGGTGCGAATCCTCGACGACCTCGCCGATGATCGCCGCCTCGCGGCCGAGCGGGTGCGCGCGCATCGCCGCGAGCAGCGCCTGCGCATCCTGCGGCGCGCAGATCGCCACCAGCTTGCCTTCGTTCGCCACGTAGAGGGGATCCAGGCCCAGGAACTCGCACGCGGCGGCCACCTCGGCCTTCACGGGGATGGCGCTCTCGCGCAGGCGCATGCCGGCGCCGGATTGCCGGGCGATCTCGTTGAGCGTGGTGGCGAGGCCCCCGCGCGTGGGATCGCGCAGCGTGTGCAGGCCGGGCACCGCCGCGACCATCGCGGCGACCAGCCCGTGCAGGGCCGCGGTGTCGGAGCGGATCGTGGTCTCGAAGGTCAGGTTCTCGCGCAGCGACATGATCGCCACCCCATGATCGCCCAGGGTGCCGGAGACGAGGATCGCGTCGCCCGGCCTCGCGTTGGCGCCGGAGACGTCCACGCCGTCGTACACGACGCCCACGCCCGTGGTGTTGATGAACACGCCGTCGCCCTTGCCCTGCTCCACCACCTTGGTGTCGCCGGTGACGATGGGCACGCCCGCCTCGCGCGCGGCGGCGGCCATGGACTCGACGATGCGCTTGAGGTCCGCGAGCGGATAGCCTTCCTCGAGGATGAAGCCGGCGGTGAGGTAGAGCGGCTTCGCGCCGGCCATGGCCACGTCGTTCACCGTGCCGTGCACGGAGAGGCACCCGATGTCGCCCCCCGGAAAGAAGAGCGGCGAGACCACGTGGCTGTCGGTGGCGAGCACCAGCCGGCCCACGGGCGCGGCCATGCGCGCCTGGTCGTTCATCTCGCGCAGGTAGGGGTTGTCGAAGGCCGCGAGGAAGAGCTCGTCGATGAGCTGGGCCATGGCGCGGCCGCCGCTGCCGTGGCTCATGTCGACCAGGCCGCGCTTGAAATCGACGGGACGCACGTAGTCCTTCCTGACGGACTTCGTGCCGGCTCGTTCCTCGACCACGTCGTGGGCCGTCACCTTCTTCTCGGTTCGTTCGGGGCTCGCGGGCGGGAGGGTGTCAGGCAGCATCGCGGTATCGACCATAGGTGTAGTGGGCGGCACAGGCGCCTTCGGAGGACACCATGCACGAGCCGATGGGGGTCTCGGGCGTGCACGCGGTGCCGAAGACCTTGCAGTCGGTGGGCTTCTTCACCCCGCGCAGGATGGCGCCGCAGTCGCAGGCCTTGTTGTCGGGCACGCTGCGCTCGAGCATCGAGAAGCGCCGCTCGGCATCGAAGCGCGCCCACTCGTCCTTCAGGCGCAGCGCGCTGTAGGGCACCTTGCCCAGGCCGCGCCACTCGAAGGCCCGGCGCAGCTCGAACACCTCGGCCACGAGCGCCTTCGCCTTCTCGTTGCCGCCGGGGGTCACGGCGCGCGAGAACTCGTTCTCCACCTCGGCGCGGCCCTCGTTCACCTGCCGCACGAGCATGAGGATCGCCTGCATCACGTCCAGCGGCTCGAAGCCGGCGATCACCACGGGCTTGCGGTATTCCTCGGCGAAGTAGTCGTAGGGCTGGCTGCCGATGATCGTGGAGACGTGCGCCGGGCCGACGAAGCCGTCGATCACCACCGTGCCCAGCTCGCGCACCTCCGGCGACTCGAGGATGTGCGCGATGGCCGAGGGCGTGAGCACGTGGTTGCAGAAGACGGAGAAGTTCCCGAGGCCCAGCTGCGCGGCCTGGCGCACCACGAGCGCGGTGGGCGGGGTGGTGGTCTCGAAGCCGATCGCGAGGAAAGACGACCTGGCGGCCCGGCTCCTCGGTGGCGATGCGCAGCGCGTCGGAGGCCGAGTACACCATGCGGATGTCCGCGCCCTTCGCCTTGGCCTTCATGAGCGAGAGCCCGCCCGAGGCGGGCACGCGCATCGTGTCGGCGTAGGTGCACAGGATCGCCTTCTCGCGGATGGCCAGCTCGATCGCCATGTCGATGCGGCCGATGGGCAGCACGCACACCGGGCAGCCCGGGCCGTGCACCATGACCACGTTCGCGGGCAGCAGGTCCTTCACGCCGTAGCGCGAGATCGCGTGCGTGTGGCCGCCGCAGAACTCCATGAAGTGGTAGGTGCGGGCGGGATCCGCCTCGGCGGCCACGCGCGCGGCGATCGATCTCGCCAGCTCGCCGTCGCGGAACTCGTCGACGTACTTCATGCGGCGCTCCTTTCCTGCGCGGCGAGCCCGGCGAAGAGCTCGAGGGTCTTCGCGGCCTCCACCGGGTCCACCTTGTTGAGCGCGTAGCCCACGTGGACGATCACGTAGTCGCCCTCGACGACGCCCTCGACCAGGGCGAGGGAGATCTCCTTGCGCACGCCGGCCAGGTCGATCACGGCCAGGTCGTCGGGGCGCAGTTCCACCACGCGGGCGGGAATGGCTAGGCACATGGCATGTCTTTCTCGGTTCGGGCGCCACCTTGCAGGATGGCGTCCAGTTCCTTCAGGGCGACCCACGCCTGTCCGAGCGCGAGGCCGCCGTCGTTGGCCGGTGCCTGCCGCGCCTCGAGCACGGTGAGGCCCGCGTCCGACAGGGCCTGGCGCAGGCCGGTCGACAGGATGTGGTTCACGAAGCAGCCGCCGCCCAGGGCGACGGTGGAAAGTCCCTCCCGCTCGCAGGCGCCGCGCACCCACTCGGCGAGCGCCGCGACGAGCGTCGCATGGAAGAGCGCCGCCCCGAAGGGCGCCTCGTCGAGGTCGATGAGCTGCTCGGCGAGCGGCAGCAGGTCGAGCGTGCCGTCGGCGGCGATGCGCCAGCCCTCGCGCAGCGGCGCCACCGGACCGTAGGCCGCCGCCAGCGCCTCGAGCTGCATCGCCGCCTGGCCCTCGAAGGCGGACACGTCGCGCAGGCCCAGCAGGCCCGCGGCGGCATCGAACCAGCGCCCGGCGGAGGTGGTGAGCGGACTGTGCGCTTGCTTCGCGAGCATCTCGGCGACCGTCGCCGCCGCCGGCTTCGCGAAACGCGCGGCGATCTCGTCCCCGCGGCCCAGCGCATGCAGCACGGCGCTCGCCACGCGCCAGGGCTCGCGCGCGGCACGATCGCCGCCCGCCAGGGCCAGCTTGCGCAGGTGCGCCAGGCGCGCGAAGGAAGCGCCGTCCACGCGCAGCAGCTCGCCCCCCCAGGCGGCGCCGTCGGTGCCCAGGCCCACGCCGTCGAGCGCGAGGCCGATCACGGGCGCGTCGTGGTCGTGCTCGGCGCAGACCGCCGCGATGTGCGCGTGGTGGTGCTGCACGCCGAAGTGCGGGATGCCCCGCTGCCAGGCGAAGCGCGCGGCGAGGCGCGTGGACCAGAAATCCGGGTGCAGGTCATGGGCCACGGCCATCGGCTGCACCTCGAGGATGCTCTCCAGGTGCGCCACGGCCTCCTCCAGAGGCGGCGTGCCGGCCGAGGTCGCCCACGTGCGGCGAGAGGAAGGCCTCGCAGCCGCGCGTGGAGTGGCACACGGTGTTCTTGAGCTTGCGCCGCCGGTGGCGAGCACCGGCGGGCCGGCGCGGCATCGAGATCGACCGGGGCGTAGCCGCGCGCGCGCCGCACGAAGACCGGCCCGTGCCCAGGCCGGCGCGCACCACGCTGTCGTCGCAGCGCACGGCGATGTCGCGGTCATGCACGACGAAGGCGTCGGCGATCCCGGCCAGGCGCCTCACGGCCTCGGCGTTGCCGATCACGAGCGGCTCGCCGCCCGGGTTGGCGCTGGTCATCACCAGGTCGAGTTCCTGCGGCTCGTCCAGCCAGGCCGGCGCCCGGCGGGGACTCGCGGCGTCGAAGAGCAGGTAGTGCAGCGGCGTGTACGGCAGCAGCGCGCCGAGCGAGCTCACGCCGTGGAGACGCCCGGCAGTACCTCGTCGCAGCTCCCCGCGCTTCGGGCACAACACGATGGCCAGCCGCTTCGCGCGACTCGAGCAGCCGGCGCGCGGGCTCGTCGACGTGGGCCCGAGCGCGCGCAGCAGGCGACCGTTCGCGACCATGACCGCGAGCGGCTTCTCTCGCGGTGCTTCGAGGTGCGAAGGCGCGCCACGGCCTGCGCGCTGCGCGCGTCGCAGACCAGGTCTGGGAAGCCGCTGGGCCCTTCCTTAGCGACAGCCTGGCCCTCGCGGATGCGCAGAAGCGCCTGCGTGACGTCGTCGACCTCGAGCGCCGAACCGTCCGCGGAAAAAGAAGCCGCGGACCGCACGCCGGGCAAGCATCGGGTTGCGCGTGGAAGCGCCGGTCGCCCGGATCGCCGTACTCCGCCGCGCACGAGGGGCACATGGCGAAGGCCGCCATCGTGGTGCTGGGCCGGTCGTAGGGCACGCGGCGCGTGATCGTGAAGCGCGGGCCGCAGTGCGTGCAGTTGATGAACGCGTAGCGGTGGCGGCGGTCGGCGGGGTCGAGCAGCTCGCGCACGCAGTCCGGGCACGTGGACGCATCGGCCGTGACGGGCGTGGCGGCCGGCCCCTGGCGGCTGGGCACGATGGCGAAGCCGCTCGCGAGCTCGGTCTCGCGCGGCTCGCGCTCGATGCTGCCGATGCGTGCGAGCGGCGGCGTGCGCGAGCGCAGGCGGCGCACGAAGAGGTCGATCATCTCCGCCGGGCCCTGTACCTCGGCGAGCACACCCTCGGCGTCGTTGAGCACCCAGCCGTCGAGCCCCAGGTCGCCGGCGAGGCGGTAGACGAAGGGACGGAAGCCCACGCCCTGCACGGTGCCGCGCACGCGGATGCGCTCGCGCACGGTGACGGCGGGGGCCAGGGCCAGGTTCATCGTCTTTCCCGTCCGCTCAGGCGCAGGTGCAGGCGCCGGCGCCGCCGCAGGCCGCCCCGGTCGCGCCCTGGCGGCGCCGGCGCGATTCGAGCGCCCCGGCCCGCAGCCAGTCGAGCCACGCGTCCAGGCCCTCGCCCTTGGTCGCGGACACGCGCAGCACCGCGATGGACGGGTTCACGCGGCGGGCGTTCGCCACGCAGCGCTCGAGGTCGAAGTCCAGGTGCGGCAGCAGGTCGCACTTGTTGAGGATCATGAGGTCGGCGGCGGCGAACATGTCCGGGTACTTGAGCGGCTTGTCCTCGCCCTCGGTGACCGAGAGCACGACCACCTTGTGCGCCTCGCCCAGGTCGAAGGCCGAGGGGCACACGAGGTTGCCCACGTTCTCGATCATCACCACGGAATCGTCGGCGGGCGCGAGCGCATCGAGCGCGTGGCCGACCATGTGCGCGTCCAGGTGGCAGCCCTTGCCGGTGTTGATCTGCACGGCCTTCGCGCCCGTGGCGCGGATGCGGTCGGCGTCGTTGGCCGTCTGCTGGTCGCCCTCGACGACGGACACCGCGAGGGCGCCTCCCAGGCGCTTGATCGTCTCCACGAGCAGCGTCGTCTTGCCCGAGCCCGGGCTCGACACGAGGTTCAGCGCGAAGATGCCCTGGCGCGCGAAGCGGCGGCGGTTCGCGTTCGCCTCCGCGTCGTTCCTGGCGAGGATGTCGCGCTCGATCGAGACCGCGCGCGCGGCGCTCACGCCGGCGGCGTGGGCATGCTGCGGGCCGTGGTCGTGCCCGCAACCCGGGCCGTGCACGTGGCCGTGGTCGTGGTCGTGCCCGTGATCGTGCCCGTGATCGTGATCGTGGCCATGGTCGTGGTCGTGACCGTGCGCGTGGTCATGGCCGTGGGCGTGGGCCCGGCCGTCGATCGTCACTTCACTGGTGCCGCAGCCGCAAGTGGTGCACATGGCATTCTCCGATTTCCTAGATTCCGACCAGGTCCTTCACCCGCATCCGGTCCCCGCCGCTCACCTGCAGCTGCAGGCTGCCGCACAGGGGGCATTCGCCCACGCGCGAGTCGACGGACACCGCGTTCGAGCACTTGAGGCACCAGGCTTCGCCGGGCACCTCCTCGATCTCCAGCCGCGCGCCCTCGGCGAGGCTGCCGCGCACCACCGCGTCGAAGCAGAAGCGCAGCGCCTGCGACTCGATGGCCGCCAGGCGGCCGATCTCCAGGCGCACCTCGCGCACCTGCCGGAAGCCCTCGCGGCGGGCGCATTCCTCGACGATGCCGAGCACGCTTTCGGCGATCGACATCTCATGCATGGCCCACCTCCAGGCGCACGCCGACGCAGGGGTCGAGCGAGGCCACCAGCCAGCGCACGCGCTCGGCGATGCCCGCCTCGTCCGGCGCCGCGATGCCGAGCGCCCCCCGCGCGAAGGCGCCGCGCGGGTGGAAGTTCCACTCCGTGGGCGCGACGATGCGGTAGCCGGTGATGCGCCCGGCCTCGAGCGTCACGCGGTGCACGAGCAGCCCGCGCGCGGTCTCCACCCAGCCCAGTCCCGAGCCCCGGCCGGCGCCGGCCGCGCCGTGGCGGCTCACGCCGTCGTCGGAGAAGGCCTGCAGGGCGAGCGCGAGATCGACCAGGCGCGCGACGACGCCGGCCCCGAGCGCGCGACCCCACGCGGCCAGCGCCCCGGCCACGAGCGGATGGCCCGCCGTGCGGGCGATCGGGCCGGTCTCGCGCGCCTCGCCATACCAGTGCGGCTCGTCCTCGAAGCGCGGGTCGGTCGCGAGGGCCGGGCCGAGCTCGCGGGCGACGAAGGCGTCCTCGCCGCGGGCGAGCAGCGGGACCGGGCTCGCGCCGAGCGCGCGGGAACTCGGCCATGAGCTGCCCGGCGAGCGAGGCCACGGCGGTGCCCGCGGTGCGCGTCCACGCGAGCAGCTCGTCGAGCGTGTCGTAGGCGAGGAAAGTTCCCGGGGCGATGCCGAAGATCGCCTGCCCGGCCCAGGCGAGCGCCTCGCGGCCGTCGGGCGCGGCGTTCGCGCCCTCCTCGCACGCGAGCAGCGGCGCGAGGACGCGCCGCGCGCGCGCGAGGCCCTCGACGTCCGGATCGCGGCCCGCCAGGCGCGGCCAGTCGACCATCAGGCGCCAGGCGTGCTCGTGCACCGTTTCCGCGGCGAGGCGGATCTCGCGGGCGCCGCGCGTCGCCTCCCGGGGCGCCTCTCCGCGGGCGGCCTCCACGGCACAGGCGGCGGCGATGGACTGCGAGCGTCCGCAGACGGCGAAGAGCGCGCCGGCGAGCGAGGCGGCATCGTCGGCCGTGCGGCCGGCGAAGAGCTTGCCGGCCACGCGCGGGCGCTCCGCGCTCGCGCTCGCGAGGCGCACGCGGCCCCCTTCGGTGCGCACGCGCACGAGGAGCTCACCCTCGATCGACATGGTCCGTGCCGGCGAACCGGCCCCGCAGGAAATCGCGCTTGGAGAGGGGCGCCGGGGCCCGGGATGGCGTCACCGCGTCCGCGGCCGGCGCCTCGATGGCGGTGCCGGCGGCGTACTGCGCCGGCGTGGGCGCGTTGGCCGCGTCGAAGAGCGCCATGAGCGCGGCCTCGGCGGTGGCCCGCGCGCTCTCGTGGTCGGCGAACTGCAGCACCGGCGAGAAGAGCGAGCAGGCGTGGTACTCGCCGCAGAGCGGGTCGCGGTTGGCGATGAAGCGGAAGCGGCCGGCCGGCAGCGCCACGAAGCGCTCGCCGCCGTCGGGCAGCGCGGGCCAGGCGGCCCCGCCCGGCAGGAGCACGAGGTTCATCGACCAGGGCGTGACGAGCACGCACAGCCAGTGCCCCTCCCAGTCGCGCATCCCCACCACCTCCACCCGCAGGGCGGCGTTCACGAAGGGCAGCCCCGCCATGCGCGTCCGGGAGACTTGCTCGAACGCCTCGTGCAGGCGCGAGGCGGGATCGGGACGCTCAGTCATCGTCCATCACCAGGAATTTCGGCTGCTCCGCCGCGCAGTTCGGGCAGCTCCAGTGCACCGGCAGCGCCTCGAAGGGCGTGCCGGGCTCGACCTGCCACTCGGGATCGCCCAGCGCCGGGTCGTAGACGTACCAGCACACGCCGCATTCGCGGCGCTTCGCGCCGGCCACGGTGGTCCCGCCGGCCACGCTCAGCCCTCGCGCAGCCAGGCGAGGAGGTCGCGCAGGCGCTCCAGGCTGTCCTCGAAATCCTCCTTCGCCGCGCGCGCGGCCTCGGGCAGGTCCACCACCTCGATCGTGTCCAGGATGAGCGTGGTCATGGAGTTGTAGTAGCGCACGCGCCAGACCCCGCGCACGCGCGTGGCGTTGATGCGGCAGTTGCCGAAGCCGCGCGAGAGGATCGCGACCGGCCCCTCGCCCAGCAGCGCTTCCAGGCCCTCGGCGTCGGCGGGCGCGAACGGCAGCAGCGAGAGGTTGATCACGTGCGCGGGGCGGCCCGGCCGGAAGGCCGTGGCGTGGTGGCGGATCTCGTTCACGACGGCCGGCGCGTTCATGACGCCC
>JBGAOO010000090.1:0-13662 GCA_044221765.1 Usitatibacteraceae bacterium
GGGCGAGGCTCATGCGGCGCTCCGCAATCCGGCGAGGGCAGCGGCCACGCCCTCGGGCCCGGCGCCGGCCACCACCGCCCGCCCGAAGCGGGCGGCCGCGCGGTGGCGGGCGATGGCCTCGTGGGGCACGACCAGCGCCACGGCCGAGAAGTCCGAGCCCGGCCCGGCCCGCGCCAGCAAGGACTACCTCGACTCGGCTCTCAAAGCGTGCACGGGCGGCGGCGCGCCGCGCGAGAGGGCGGCCTGCAGCGGCACGGGATCGGTTGGCGGGCGCACCCGCCGGTAGCATTCCACGTAGGACACCCTCGCGCCTCGGGATTCGAGCGTCGAGCGCAGGTGCTCCCGACCGCCGACGCCCCGGAAGACGATGATATTTTGCCCGGCCACCGCCTGCAATTCCGGGCAGTCGAGCAGCGCCTCGCTGTCGAAGCGCTCCTGCGGTGAGATCACGCGCGCGAAGCCGGAGTTCCTCAGCGCGGTCGCGGTGGCCTCGCCCACGGCGGCGACGGCGAGCGGGGCCGGCCAGGGCCCGGCCCGGCGCGCGGCCGCCAGGCCGTGCTCGACGGCGTTGGCGCTCACGAAGATGGCCAGGTGCGCGCCCGGGAGCGCGGCGAGGCTCTCGGCGGAGACGGGCGCCGGCACGATGTCCAGCGCGGGGAAGACGATCACGCGGGCGCCCCTTTCCTCGAGCAGGCGGGCGAGGGCCTCGGCCTGCGCGCGGGGGCGGGTGAGCACGACGCCCAGGCCCGCGAGCGGGGCCGTTGCGCTCACGGCCGTTTCGGCAGCAGGTCCAGCACTTCGCGGCCGCCTTCGGCCAGGATGCGCTCGCCCACCGACCGCCCCAGCGACTGGGCCTCGCTCGCCGGGCCGGTGGCGCGGGCGCGGATGAGGCGCGAGCCGTCCGGCATGCCGAGGAAGCCTTCCAGCGCGAGCCCTTGCGGCGAGAGGCTGGCATGGGCGCCCAGCGGGACCTCGCAGCTTCCCTCGACCACCAGGCCGAGCGCGCGCTCGGCCACCGAGGCGGCCTGGGCGGCCGGGTCCACGCAGGGCGCGAGCAGCCCGGCCAGGTCGGCGCGCACGGCGAGAAACTCGATGGCGAGCACGCCCTGGCCGATCGCGGGCAGGGCGAGGGACATGTCCAGGCGCTCGCGGATGCGTTCGCCGAAGCCCAGGCGGACGAGCCCGGCGGCGGCGAGGATGATCGCGTCGTACTCGCCCGAGTCGAGCTTCGCGAGGCGCGTGTTCACGTTGCCGCGCAGGGGCTTGATCACGAGCGCGGGGTAGGCCCGGCGCAACTGGCATTCGCGGCGCAGGCTCGAGGTGCCCACGACCGCGCCCGGCGGCAGCGAGGCGAGCGTGGCGTGCCGGTTGGACACGAAGGCGTCGCGCGCGTCCTCGCGCGGGCCGAAGGGCAGCATCGCGAAGCCCTCGGGCAGCTCCATCGGCACGTCCTTCATCGAGTGCACCGCGATGTCGGCGCGTCCCTCGGCCAGGGCGACCTCGAGCTCCTTGATGAACAGGCCCTTGCCGCCCACCTGCGCGAGCGGGCGGTCCAGGATGCGGTCGCCCTTCGTGGTCATGCCCACGATCTCGACGGCGAGGCCGGGGTGGCGTTCGGCAAGGCGCGCGCTGACGTGCTCGGTCTGCCACATCGCGAGGCGGCTCTCGCGGGTGGCGATGCGAATTCGCTGGGGGATCAAGGCGGTGCGGGCGGGAGGGAATGGGGGCGCGTTGATGCTACCACGCGGGGCCGCGGGCGGCGGGCGCGAAAAAAAACGGGCACCGTCGGTGCCCGTTCAAATGGCCTCTTGGAGATTCTCCGAGCCGGTCGCTTGGGACGAACGTCGCGTAAGGCGGTGTATCCAGGGGGGGGATCCGGGGGCGGGTCCACCGCCCGCCCCCGGACTCGTGCTCAGTTGTACGCGGACTCGCCGTGCGAGGCGACGTCCAGGCCCTCGCGCTCCTGCTCTTCCGGCACGCGCAGCCCGACGACCAGGTCGGCGATCTTGTAGGCGATGAACGCGACCACGCCGGACCACACGAGGGTCACGCCCACGGCCTTCGCCTGGACGATCACCTGCGAGACGATCGAGTAGTCGGCCGGCTTGATGACCGCGGCCGTGACCCAGTCGGCCACGTAGCCGGGCCCGCCCAGGTCGGGCGAGCAGAACACGCCGGTGAGGATCGCGCCCAGGATGCCGCCGACGGCGTGGACGCCGAAGACGTCGAGCGAGTCGTCCGCGCCCAGCATCCGCTTCAGGCCCGTGACGCCCCACAGGCAGACCGCGCCCGCGGCCAGGCCGATCACGAACGCGCCGCTCACGCCGACGTTGCCCGCGGCCGGGGTGATGGCCACCAGGCCCGCGACGGCGCCGGAGGCGGCGCCCAGCATGGAGGGCTTGCCCTTGAACATCCACTCCAGCAGGCTCCAGGAGAGGACGGCGCAGGCGGTCGCGAGGAAGGTGTTCATGAACGCGAGCGCGGCCGTGCCGTTCGCCTCGAGGGCGGAGCCGGCGTTGAAGCCGAACCAGCCGAACCACAGGAGCGAGGCGCCGATCATGGTCATGGGCAGGTTGTGCGGGGTCATCTTCTCCTTGCCGAAGCCCACGCGCTTGCCCACCAGGTACGCGCCCACCAGGCCCGCGATGCCGGCGTTGATGTGCACCACCGTGCCGCCCGCGAAGTCGAGGGCGCCCCACTGCCAGATCATGCCGGCCTTGGCGTTGGTCGCGTCGACCACGCCCGCGGCCGTGTACGCGTCCGGGCCCATCCAGAACCACACCATGTGGGCCATCGGCGCGTAGGCGAACGTGAACCACAGCACCATGAAGATCAGGATGGCCGAGAACTTCACGCGCTCGGCGAAGGCGCCGACGATGAGGCAGCACGTGATCGCCGCGAACGTCGCCTGGAAGGCCACGAACACGATCTCGTACATCGGCGTGTTCTTCGAGAAGGTCGCGCCCAGCGCGAACTCGCCCTTCAGGTTGTCGAAGACGCCCTTCAGGAACAGCCGGTCGAAGCCGCCGATGTACGCGTTGCCCTCCGTGAAGGCGAGCGAGTAGCCGTACACGCACCACAGCACCACGATCAGCGAGAACACGACGAACACCTGCATCAGCACGCTCAGCATGTTCTTCGAGCGCACCATGCCGCCGTAGAAGAGCGCCAGGGCCGGCACGCTCATGAGCAGCACGAGGGCGGTGCACACGAGCATCCAGGCGGTGTCGCCCTTGTTGGGCTGCGCCGGCGCGGCAGCGGCCGGGGCAGCGGGCGCGGCGGCCGGGGCGCCGGCGGCGGGAGCCGCGGCGGCTTCGGCAGGCTTGGCTTCGGCGGGTTTCGCCTCGGCCGCCTTGGCGTCGGCCGGGGCGGCGGCAGCAGCCGCTGCCGGCGCGGCGGCGGGCGCCTCGGGCTTCTTGTCCTGCGCGTTCGCGAGGCCGCCCAGGGCGAGCGCCGCGGAGAGCACGATGAGACTCAGTAGGCGTTTCATGGTTTCGTGTCCCCTTTGATCAGAGTGCTTCCGAGCCGGTCTCGCCGGTGCGGATGCGGACGACCTGCTCGAGTTCGAAGACGAAGATCTTCCCGTCGCCGATCTTCCCGGTGTTGGCGCTCTTCTCGATCGCCTCGATGACCTGGTCGAGCATCTCGCTCTTGATGGCCGCCTCGATCTTCACTTTCGGCAGGAAATCGACGACGTACTCGGCGCCGCGATAGAGCTCCGTGTGGCCCTTCTGGCGGCCGAACCCCTTCACTTCCGTGACCGTGATGCCCTGCACGCCGATCGCGGACAGCGCCTCGCGAACCTCGTCGAGCTTGAACGGCTTGATGATGGCCGTGACTAGCTTCATGTGATGTCTCCCTGGAAGCGGGAGGGCCCGGGGCCCCCCCGCGGATTTCGTGCGGCGATCAGAACGTGTACGAGACGAAGCCGACGGCCCGGGCCTTGCCCCAGTCCTTGCCCTTGTACGTGTACAGGGCGGAGTCGGCGTCGGTGTCCTTGAAGTACCCGCCCACGCCCCAGCCGCTGCCCAGGTCGTAGGCGAGGCCGAGCTTGTAGACGGTGTAGGACAGCGAGTTGTTGTTCTTGTACTTCTGGTAGCCGATGTTGCCGGTGAGCGTGAGCTTCTCGGTGAGCGGGTAGGCGAGGTTCGCCTCGATGAAGTACGAGCCCTCGCTGTTGGGCACGCCGAAGGTGTCGTTGATCGAGTAGGAGTACTTCGCCGACACCGGGCCGTAGGAGGCGCCCAGGTAGACCTCGTCGGTGTTGGGCTTCGGGCTGAAGGCGCCGGAGGAGGGATACTCGTAGCGCAGGTAGCCCACGTCGAGGGTCACGTCCTTGATGGGCTCGAACTTGTAGCCGCCGAAGATATCCCACTCGATCTTGGCCGAGGTCGAGAAGCCGCCCACTTCGGCCGCGTCCTTGAGCCACTTCACGTTCGAGACGAAGGTGCCGAGGTAGAAGCCGCTGGGGTGGCCGTAGTCGATGTTCAGCTGGCCGGCGGGCTTTTCCGACGTCTGCGAGATGCCGCGGTATTCGTACTCGCTGTAGAGCGAGAGCTTCACCGCGAGCGTGGACTCCGGGGCCGCCGGCGCCGCGGCTGCCGGTGCGGGCGTCTGGGCTTGGGCGAGCGACGATGCAAGCACCCCGGCGACGAGGAGGGCTTTGGACAGGTTTCGCATGTTGGTATCCTTCAGGGACGTTGAAAAAGTTTGCGCAGAGCAGCAACTAGCAGGAGCCGTGCCACGGCATTTGCCTCTGCAACACCTTGTCCTGAAACGAGTTTTTATATCGCCCCCCCTCGGTTGCACTGTTGCGGCGCTGTTTGGAACCGCTGCGCACCGTCTTGGTGCATCCGGGCGCGGGCAGTCAACCAGCCGGCCCCGCAGGGAATTGAAATGAACGACAAGCTCCTCGCCGACATCGCGGCGCGCCTGGCCGAAGTGGCCGCCTCCAACCCCGCGCGGGATCTCGAGAAGAACGCGCGCGCCGTGCTCGCCACGGCCTTCTCCCGCCTCGACCTGGTCACGCGCGAGGAATTCGACGTCCAGTCGGAAGTCCTTTCCCGCGCCCGGGCCCGCGTGGCGGAACTCGAATCGAAAGTCGCCGCGCTCGAGGCGAGGCTCACCCCGGGCGCCTAGGAAAGCCACGCGCGCCGCGGGCCTTCCGGAAAGGAAGGCCCGCATGTCCTTCGCCGTCGTCCTCACCCGAAGCCTCTCCGGCCTGCAGGCCCCGCTCGTGCGCGTGGAGGCGCACGTGGGCAACGGCCTGCCCGCGTTCCACGTCGTGGGGCTGCCCGAAACGGAGGTGAAGGAGGCCCGCGACCGCGTGCGCGCCGCCCTCGCCACCACCGGGTTCGAGTTTCCCCAGCGCCGCGTCACCGTGAGCCTCGCGCCGGCGGACCTGCCCAAGGAAAGCGGCCGCTTCGACCTGCCCATCGCCCTGGGGCTGCTTGCGGCCACCGGGCAACTGCCCGCCGCCTCGCTCGCCGGTCTCGAGTTCGCCGGCGAGCTCGCCTTGTCCGGCGAGCTGCGGCCCGTCCGCGGCGCGCTCGCCATGGTGCTCGCCGCCCGCGCGTGAGGGCCGCGCCTTCGTGCTGCCCGAAGCTCGGCGGGCGAGGCGGCCCTCGCGCGCGGGGCGGTGGTCTTCGCGGCGCCCTCGCTGGGGCGGTCTGCGCGCACCTCGCCGGGCGAGGCGCCGCTCGCGCCGGCGCCGCCCGCCCCGGCAAGCACCGAGGATCCCTGGCCCGACCTGGCGGACGTGAAGGGCCAGTTGCTCGCGCGCCGCGCCCTGGAGGTGGCCGCGGCGGGCGGCCACAGCCTGATCCTCACCGGGCCGCCCGGCACGGGCAAGACGATGCTCGCCCAGCGCCTGCCCGGCATCCTGCCGCCCCTGTCGGAGGAGGAGGCCCTGGAGGCCGCGGCCGTGCAGAGCCTCACCGCGCGCGGCTTCCGTCCCGAGCGCTTCGGCCTGCGCGCGTGGCGCTCGCCGCACCACACGGCCTCGGCGGTCGCGCTGGTGGGCGGGGCTCGCCGCCGCGCCCGGGCGAGATCTCGCTCGCGCACCACGGCGTGCTGTTCCTGGACGAGCTGCCGGAGTTCGACCGCCACGTGCTCGAGGTGCTGCGCGAGCCGCTCGAGAGCGGGCGCATCACGATCTCCCGCGCCGCGCGCCAGGCGGAGTTCCCCGCGCGCTTCCAGCTCGTGGCGGCGATGAACCCGTGCCCGTGCGGCTACCTCGGCCATTACTCGGGGCGCTGCACCTGCTCGGCCGAGCGCGTGGCGCTACCGCGCGCGCCTGTCCGGGCCGCTGCTCGATCGCCTCGACCTGCACGTGCCCGTGCCCGCGCTGCGCGAGCGCGAGCTCGCCCTCGCCCCGGCGGGCGAGCCCTCGGCCGTGGTGCGCGCGCGCGTCCTGCGGCGCGGGCGGCGCAACTCGCCCGCCAGGGCGTGACCAACGCGAGGCTCGAGGGCCGCGAGATCGAGCGGCAGGCCCGCGTCGCGCCGGAGGCGATGCGCCTGCTGGCCGAGGCCGCCGCGCGCCTTGCCCTGTCGGCGCGCGGGTGGGACCGCGTGCTGCGCCTGGCGCGCACGATCGCCGACCTGGCCGGGAGCGAGGGCGTGCGCGCCCCCCACGTGGCCGAGGCGATCCAGTACCGGTCGGTTTCATCCTGAGGAACGGCGGGCGCGCGGATCGCGATCGGCGGGCGCGTTCTTCGCCATAATGGCCGCGGGGCGCCCATCCGGGCGCCCCGTGCCCTTGCCAGGAGCCCGATGCGATGACGCAGCATGCCGAGACAGCGAAGCGCCTTCTGCGCGACACCTTCGTGATCGATACCCTGGGCGGCGCGGTCGTGCACCCCACGCCGCACGTCGAGGAGGGAACCACCTACGAGGAGCAGGTGCTCGCGAGCGGCTGGAACGCGATGAACGCATGCCTGGTCTCCGAGCCCAGCTACAACGCCACGTGGGAGGAAGTCCTCACGGCGATCTACGAGAACTACCTCTACTTCGAGATGAGCCCGAAGGTCCTGCACGTGGAGAGCGTCGCGGACCTGGACCGCGCCGCGCGCGAGGGGCGCCTGGGCGTGTTCTTCGGCATCCAGAGCGGCACCTGCCTGGAGCAGGACAGGAAGCGCCTGCGCCTGCTGCACAAGCTGGGCCTGCGCGTGCTGCAGCTCACGTACATGGAGCGCAACGCCATCGGCGACGGGTGCCTGGAACCGGAGAACCGGGGCCTCACGCACTACGGCATCCAGGTGATCCGCGACTGCAACCGCGTGGGCGTGCTGGTGGACTGCTCGCACGTGGGCATCCAGACCACGCTCGATGCCGCGCGCCACTCGGCCCAGCCCATCGTCGTCTCCCACACGGGCGTGCGCGCCATCGCCGACAACCCGCGCTGCGTGACCGACGAGATGATCCGCGCCGTGGCCGCCAAGGGCGGCACCATCGGCATCACGCCCTACGCGCCGTTCATCCGCGCCGACCGCGCGCCGACGGTGGAGGACTACGTGGACCACGTCGACCACGTGATCAAGCTGGTGGGCGAGGCGCACGTCACCATCGCCACCGACATGTTCGACGGCAAGACGAAGGTGAACTGGGCCACGCCCTGGTACTACCCGGAGATCACGCGCGGGGCGGCCTACGGCACGCGGCGCGTGCCGGGCTTCGCGCGCAAGTCGCAGCTGGTGGACGTGGTCGAGGCGTTCCTGCGCCGCGGCTACGGGGAGGCGCGCATCCAGGCGATCCTGGGCGGCAACTTCCGCCGCGTGCTCTCGCAGGTGTGGAAGTGAGCGCCCCTCGCGCGGGGCGCCGCGCCTTCCTCGCCGGCGCCGCCGCCGCGGCCGCGCTCGGCGCGCGCGGGACGCTCGCGCAGCCGGCCTGGCCGGCCAAGGCGATCCGCATGGTGATGCCCTTCGCGGCGGGCTCGGGCTTCGACGGCATCGTGCGCTTCGTCTCGCAGAAGCTCGGCGAGGAACTCGGCCAGGCCGTCGTCGTGGAGAACATCCCCGGCGCCGGCGGCATCATCGCCTCCGGCACCGTCGCCCGCGCGGCCCCGGACGGCTACACGCTCATCTTCCACTCGCTCTCCTCGGCCGTGGTCATCGCCAAGGCCTACGCGAACCTGCCCTACGACCCGGTCGCCGCCTTCGCGCCCGTCTCGCTCATCTCGCAGTACCCGCTCGCGATGGTGGTGCACCCGTCCGTGCCCGCGGCGAACCTGAGGGAGTTCATCGCGCTGCTCAAGGCGAACCCCGGCAAGTACAGCTACGGCTCCTCGGGCGTGGGCACGGGCCAGCACCTGGCCGTCGAGCTCTTCAAGATGATCACCGGCACCGAGATCCAGCACGTCCCGTACAAGGGCACCGCCCCGGCCGTGACGGACCTGCTCGCGAACCGCATCCAGATGCTCGTGGAGGCGGTGCCCTCGACGGTGCCCAAGGTGGCCTCGGGGCAGGTGCGCGCGCTCGCCGTCACCACCACGAAGCGCACGCCCGCGCTGCCGGACGTGCCGACGATGATCGAGGGCGGCGTGGCGGGCTACGACATCCCGTTCTGGAACGGCATCTACGCGCCCGCCGCCACGCCGCGGGCGGTCATCGACCGCCTGGCCGGCGCGTGCATCAAGGTGGTCCGGGACCCGGCGACGATGGCGAAGCTGCGCGAGCTCGGGGCCGAGGGCGTGGGCTCGACGCCGCAGGAGCTCGACCGGTTCTGGAAGGAGCAGCTCGCGGTCTACGGAAAGGTGGTCGCCTCCTCGGGCGTGAAGCTCGAGGCGCCGTAGGCCGCCCGGGGTCCCCGCCTTACGGATGAAATGCGGCACGGGGGACATGCCGTCCCCGAAAAGGTTCGCACGGGCGGCGAATTGAACGACAATTGCACCCCGGCCACGTCCGCCTGCCCCCGAAATCCCGCCTTCGAGCCATGCGCGGCCCCGACACGCCCAGACCCCCATGTCCCTGACACGCAAGGCCGCCAGCGGTGCCGCCTGGTCGATCGGCGTCGGCGTGCTCGTGCGCATCGTCGGCCTGGCCGGCACCCTGGTCATCACCCACTTCCTCGCGCCGGCCGTGATGGGCGAGGTGGCGGCGGCCACGGTGCTCGCCTTCACGGCCAACTGGATGTCGCACTGGGGGTTCAACCAGTACGTCGTGGTGAAGGGCGGCGAGCACGAGGACGCGCTCTTCCACGTGACGGTGCTGCACGTGACGCTCGGGATGCTCGCGCTCGCGATCGTCGTGCTGCTCGTGAACCCGTTCGCCGAGATCTTCAACGCCCCGAACCTCGCGAGCTACCTGCCGGGCATGGCGCTCGTGGTCGCGATCCGGCGCGTGGTCTCCATCCCGGACAAGCTGCTCGTGCGCGACATGCGCTTCAAGCTGGTCGCGCTCGCGAACGGCGCGGGGGAGCTCACCTACGTCCTGCTCGCCGTGGGCCTGGTGGTGGCCACGGACCTGGGCGGGCAGGCGATCGTGGTCGCCAACATCGCGCAGGCGCTCGTGGTCGCCTGCGTGGAGATCCCGGCCGCGGGCCTGCGCCGCTGGCTCACCCCCAAGCGCTGGAGCTGGTCGCGCGTGCGCGAGATCCTGCTCTTCGGCGCGCCGCTGGGCGTGGAGACCTTGCTGTCGGAGGCCGGCCGCTACTGGGACAAGCTGATGTTCGCGCGCCTGTTCGGCCCGCATGACACGGGCATGTACAGCCTCGCGTTCAACCTCTCCGACCTGCCCGCGACCTACGTGGGCGAGCACGTGGCCACGGCGCTCTTCCCGACCATGGTCCAGATCGCGCCCGAGCGGCGCAACCAGGTCTTCGCCGAGGCGAGCGGGCTGCTCGCCCTGGTGGTCGTGCCGATGGCGGTGGGGCTCGCCTCCGTGGCCGACACGCTGGTGAAGGTGATCCTCGCGCCGGCCTGGCAGGGCGTGGCCGATTTCCTGGTGGTCCTCGCGGCCATCGCGATCTTCCGGCCCCTCAACTCGGTCATCGCCTCGCTGCTCATCGCCACCGAGCGCAACTGGACGCTGATGAGCTTCGAGGTGCTGCGCATCACGGTGCTCTTCGGGGGCATGTGGTATCTCTCGCGCTTCGGCGAGGTCGCCGCGGCCGGGGCCGTCGGGCTCGCGATGGCGGCCCAGTCGGCCGGCATCCTCGCGGTGATGACGCGGCAGGGGTTCCCCGCACTCAAGTTCTTCGCCGAACTGCGCGGCCCGGTGATCGCCTCGACGTTCATCGTCGTGGCCGTGTGGGGCGTGGGCGAGCTTTTCGAGGGCTGGCCGGGCGTGCCGCTCGTGGTGCAGCTGGGCGCGGAAGTGGCGCTGGGCGCGCTCGCCTACCTGGGCGGGGCGTTGCTCTTCGCCCGGGGCACGCTGGACCGGTTCCTCGGCATCGTCCGGCAGCAGCTGCGCCGGCGCGCGGGCGCCGCGCCGCAGCCGGTCGCCAGCCCGTGAGCAGGACAACGAGACAACGACGCACTAGGGAGACAGTGGCATGACCGACAGGGAGCAGGTCCGGGGCTTCATCCTCGAGAATTTCCTCTTCAGCAACGACTGCAAGCTCGAGGACTCGGCGTCCCTCGTGCGCAACGGCCTGATCGACTCGACCGGCGTGCTCGAACTCATCGCCTACCTCGAGCAGACCTTCGGCATCACGGTGGCGGACGAGGAGATGGTCCCGGACAACCTGGACTCCGTGGACAGCATCCTCGCCTTCGTCGCCCGCAAGAAGGCCGGCTGAGCGGCCGGGCGCGAGCCGGACATGCTGCTGCCCGAGGCCCTTCGACAGGCCGACGCCCGCTTCGGCGGGCGCCTCGCCCTCGTGCAAGGCGAGCGGCGCCTCACGTACGCGGCCTTGTGGGCGCAGGTGCAGGCCGCCGCGGCCTGGTGGCGCGGGTCGGGCCTCGCCCCCGGCGAGCGCGTGGCCCTCGTGCTGCCCAATTGCATCGAGTCGGTCGTCGCGTACTACTCGGCCTGGCTCGCGGGCGCGGTCGTGGTGCCGCTCAACGCGCAGGCGAAGAGCCGCGACCTCGGCCACTGGCTGGCGCACAGCGGCGCGCGCTTCCTCGTGCACGAGGCCGGCAACGCCGAGCTCGAGCGCAGCCTCGCGGACCTGCAGCCGGCCCCGGCCCGCATCGCGGTGGGCGGCAGCGTCTCGCACGGGGCCGTGCCCTGGCCGGAGGTGATCGCCCCGCGCGCACCGGTGGCCGCCGCGGCACTGCAGCCGGACAAGCTCGCGATGCTCCTGTACACCTCCGGCACGACGGGACGGCCCAAGGGCGTGATGCTCAGCCACGGCAACCTCGAGGCCAACGTCGAGTCGGTCGTGCAGTACCTGGCGCTCGGGCCCGGGGACAGCATCGTCTCCCTGCTGCCCTTCTACTACTCGTACGGCAACTCGGTGCTGCACACGCACCTGTCGGTGGGCGGGGCCGTGGTCCTCGAGCAGAACCTGGTCTTCCCGCACGCGGTCGTCGAGACCCTGGCGCGCGAGCGCGCGACGGGCTTCTCCGGCGTGCCCTCGACCTTCGCGCTGCTGCTCTCGCGCGTGGCGCTCGAGAAATACGACCTGCGCTCGCTGCGCTACATCACGCAGGCCGGCGGCGCGATGGCGCCGGCGCTCGCCAGGCGGCTGCAGGACACCGTGCCCGGCGCCCGCCTGTTCGTGATGTACGGCCAGACGGAGGCCACCGCGCGCCTCACCTTCCTGCCCCCCGAGCGCCTGCACGAGAAGCTGGGCTCGGCCGGCATCCCCATCCCCGGCGTCCGGATCCAGGTGCGCGACGAGCAGGGCCGCGAGGCGCCCGCGGGGGAGCCGGGCGAGGTCTGGGCGCGCGGGGGCAACGTGATGCTCGGCTACTGGTGCGACGAGGAGTCCACGCGCGAGGTGCTGGTCGACGGCTGGCTCAAGACCGGCGACCTGGGCCACCTCGACGCCGACGGCTACCTCTACCTCGTGGGCCGGCGCAGCGACATGATCAAGACCGGCGCCCACCGGGTGAACCCGAAGGACATCGAGGAGGCGATCGCGGAGCTGCCGGCGGTCGCCGAGGTCGCCGTGGCCGGCATCGACGACGAGCTGCTCGGCCAGGTGATCAAGGCCTTCGTCGTGCCCGCGCCCGGCGCGGCCTTCGACGTGAACGCCGTCAAGGCGCATTGCCGCGAGCGGCTCCCCGCGTTCAAGATCCCCAAGCACATCGAGATCGTCGCGAGCTTGCCCAAGACCGCCTCGGGCAAGATCCGCCGCGTCGAGCTCGCCAACAAGCACTGACTGGAGAGGCAACCCGTGACGAAGCTCACCCGTGAAGTCCTGGACATCGACTGCGAGGCCGAGGCCGAGCGCATCTGCGCGCGCCTTCGCGACATCACCGCGCGCGTGCTGCGCAAGCGCGGGCTCGTGGTCGCCATCTCCGGCGGCATCGACAGCTCCTGCTGCGCCGCCCTCGCCACGCGCGCCCTGGGCCCGGACCGCGTCCAGGCGCTCATCCTCCCCGAGCGCGATTCCTCCGACGACAGCGCCGTGCGCGGGCGCCTGCTCGCGAGCCACCTGGGCATCCCGGTGGAAGTGAAGGACATCGCCTCCACGCTCGAGGCGATCGGCTGCTACCAGTGGCGCGACGAGGCCGTGCGGCGCGCGGTGCCCGAGTACGGGCCCGGCTGGCGCATGAAGATCGTGATCAGCGGCGGCCTCGAGGGGCGCATCAACCACTTCCGCGTCGTCACGCGCTCGCCCGAGGGCGTGATCGCCGACCGCCGCCTGGGCCTGGCGGAGTACCTGCAGATCGTCGCCGCCACCAACTTCAAGCAGCGCGTGAGGAAGACCCTCGAGTACTTCCATGCCGACCGCCTGAACTACGCCGTGGTGGGCACGCCCAACCGCCTGGAGTACGACCAGGGCTTCTTCGTGAAGAACGGCGACGGCTCGGCGGACGTGAAGCCCATCGCGCACCTCTACAAGACGCAGGTGTACGCGATGGCGCGCCACCTGGGCCTGCCCGAGCGCATCTGCGCGGCCACGCCCACGACCGACACCTACAGCCTGCCCCAGGGGCAGGACGAGTTCTACTTCGCGCTGCCGTACGAGTCGATGGACCTGGTGCTCTGGGCCATGAACCACGACGTGCCCGCGCAGGAGGTGGCCGCGCTGCTCGGGCTCACGCCGGCGCAGGCCGCCGCGGCCTACGAGGACATCCGCACCAAGCGCCGCACCACGCGCTACCTGCACAGCGCGCCGGTGCTGGTCGAGCCGGTGCACGAGCTCGGTTCGGGCGAGTAGCGCACGTGGCGAACGCCGACTACCGGGTCGAGGCCGGGGATCCGGCGACGGACGGCCCGCGCGTCATCGGCGTCTGGCACGGCAACCTCGGCCGCCCGGAGCGGCTGCAGGCCAAGTACGACCGCTTCTACCGGCGCTGCCCCTGGGGCGAGCCGACGCTGCGCCTGCTGCGGCACGTGGACGAGGAGGCGGTCGTGGGCGTGGCCACCGCCGGCCCGCGCCGCATGCGCCTGGCGGGCCGCACGATCGAGGCCGGCGTGCTCGCCGACCTGGCCGTCCTGCCCGCGCACCGCTCCCTCTTCCCGGCCCTCATGCTGGAGAAGGCCCTCATGAACGACGGCCTGGCGCGCTTCGAGCTCCTCTACGGGTTCCCCAACCCGAAGGCGGCGCCCG
>JBGAOO010000091.1:0-13349 GCA_044221765.1 Usitatibacteraceae bacterium
CGTGGCGGCGGATCTGCGCGGCGTACTCGAAGGACACGTCGGCCGGGGCCAGCACGCCGTCGGTCTCCACGCGCTCCTGCAGGTCCGCGGGGGCGATCAGCTCGCGCGCCACGGCCTCGAACGCGGCGCCGAAGTCCTCGAGCCGCCCCGGGGCGATCGTGGCGCCGGCCGCCATGGCGTGGCCCCCGAAGCGCTCGAGCACGCCCGGCGCGCGCTTGGAGACCAGGTCCAGCGCATCGCGCAGGTGCAGCCCGGCGATGGAACGCCCCGAGCCCTTGAGGCGCCCGCCGTCCTCGCTCGCGAAGGCGAAGCACGGTCGGTGGAAGCGGTCCTTCAGCCGGGAGGCGAGGATGCCCACCACGCCGGTGTGCCAGTCGGGCCGGTGCACGGTGATCGACCAGCCCTCGCCCGGGTCGACGCCGGAAAGCATCGCGAGGGCCGAGTCCTGCATCTTCGCCTCGATCTCGCGCCGCTCGCGGTTCAGCCGGTCGAGCTTGCCGGCCAGTCGCGAGGCGAGCGCCGGATCGTCCGTCGCCAGGCATTCGATGCCCAGGGCCATGTCCTCCAGCCGGCCGGCGGCGTTCAGTCGCGGGCCGACGACGAAGGCGAGGTCGTACGCGCCCGCGCGCCTCGCCTCGCGCCCGCCGGCGAGCATCAGCGCGGCGATGCCCGCGCAGGATTGACCCGCGCGGATGCGCGAGAGGCCCTGCGCGACGAGCGTGCGGTTGTTCGCGTCGAGCTTCACCACGTCGGCCACCGTGCCCAGCGCCACGAGGTCAAGCAGCGTGCCGAGGTTGGGCTCCGGGCGATCGGCGAAGGCGCCCCGGCGGCGCAGTTCCGCCCGCAGCGCGAGCATCACGTAGAAGATCACGCCCACGCCCGCCAGGTGCTTGCTCGGGAAGTCGCAGCCGGCCTGGTTGGGGTTCACGATGCAGGCGGCCTCGGGCCTTTCGCTGCCGGGCAGGTGGTGGTCCGTGACGAGCACGCGCATGCCCAGCCGGTTGGCCTCGCGCACGCCGTCGGCCGAGGCGATGCCGTTGTCCACCGTGACGAGCAGGTCGGGCGAGCGCTCGGCGGCCAGGCGCACGATCTCGGGCGTGAGGCCGTAGCCGAACTTGAAGCGGTCGGGCACGAGGTACTCGACGTTCGCGCCGAATGCCCGCAGCGCGCGCAGGCCCACCGCGCAGGCCGTGGCGCCGTCGGCGTCGTAGTCGGCGACGATGAGGATGCGCTCGCCCTTCGCGATGGCCTCGGCCAGCAGCACGGCCGCTTCCCCGGCGTGCGTGAGGCGCGAGGGCGCGAGGAGGCCGGGCAGTTCGGTCGCGAGCTCCGTCGCCTCCCGCACGCCCCGCGCCGCGAAGACGCGCGCGAGACGCGGGTCGAGGCCCGCCTGCGAGCGCGCGCGCGGCGCGGCCCCGGCGCCCGGCCGGCCGACGATCTCAGGCATGGTCGGCCAGGGGCCCCGGGCGCCGCCACAGGCGCCAGCGCTGGCTCGCGAGCAGGTCGCACAGCAGCAGTTCGTCGCCCACGGGCAGCAGCAGCCGCACCGGCTCGATCGTCGCCAGGCCGCGCGCGAGCGGGGCGAACCAGTCGCGCTCCAGGTCGAGCGCGGCCCGGCACCAGGCCTCGGCATCGCCGCGCTGCATCGGCCGCGTGAGCGCGTCGATCACGACGAGCGTGCCGGGGAATTCCGCGGCCATCCCCGCGAGGGTGGGCGGTGTCGCATGCACGGGCGTGCCGCTCGCCACCGCGAGGCCGCGGGCGAGCGGATCGAGCGCCGCCACGCGCGTGAACGGTTGCGAGGTCACCGCCGGCAGGGCGCCCGCGCCCCAGAACCACAGGCCGTTGAGCGTCGGGCGGCCCTGGGCCTCGCGCGCCTGGTTGAACGGCAGCGCGGCGAGCAGCATCTGCGCCTCGCTGAAGAGCGAGCGCCACTTGTGCCGCACCCCGCCCGAGGGTAGCAGGCCGAAGGGGTTTCGCCCGACGGCCTCGGCCAGGGGCACGGTGTCGGGAATCTCCTCCGGCGCGAGGGACAGGTACCAGCGCTCGGGATGGGGCGCCTCGATCGCGAGGCCGTCGCCCGCGAGGAACGCGTTGAGCGCCGTGACGGCCTCGTCGCATTCTTCCCGGGTCAGGTCGAGCACGGACGCCTCGTGCAGCACGAGCGCGTCGCGGTCGACGCGCTGGTGGACGGGATCGGCGCGCATCCAGGTGCCCTCGCGCCTGCCGGCATCGGCGGCGAGCGTGATCGGGGCGAGCGGCGTGCCGGCCGGCAGGCCCCAGCGGGCGAGCAGCCAGTCGGCCGCACGGGTGGGCTGGCGGATCGAGTCCGCGCGAGCGACCAGCCGCTCCAGCGCGGGCAATCGCAGGGCGCGCATTGCCGCCGGCGCGTCGGCGGCCGGCAGCAGGTCGGGAACGAGGAGGGTGAGCGACATGTCGAAGCGGGACGATTGTGGCACACTTCGCCTGCCTCTCCGTCCGGGCCTTCCCCTTGCAGCCCTTCGAGCTTTTCGTCGGCCTTCGCTACACAAGAGCCAAGCGCCGCAACCATTTCATCTCGTTCATCTCGCTCGTCTCGATGCTCGGGATCGCGCTGGGCATCGCCGCGCTCGTCACCGTGATGTCGGTGATGAACGGCTTCGAGCGCGAGGTGCGCACGCGCATCCTGGGCGTGGCCTCGCACCTGCAGGTGCTCGCGCTGGAGGGCGGCCTGCCGGACTGGCCGGGCGTGGCGGCGCAGGCGAAGGCCAACCCGGAGGTCGTGGCGGCCGCGCCCTTCGTCGCGGCGCAGGGCCTGCTCTCGTCGGGCTCGCAGGTGCGCGGGGTCTTCGTGCGCGGCATCCTGCCCGATCTCGAGGAGCAGGTGGCGAACTTCGCCACGCACATGAAGGCCGGCAAGCTCTCGGACCTGCAGCCGGGCGAGTTCTCGATCATCCTGGGCGTGGACCTCGCGCGGGCGCTTCGCGCGCAGGTGGGCGACAAGGTCGCGCTCATCGCGCCGCAGGGGCAGGTGACGCCCGCGGGCATCGTGCCGCGCCTCAAGCAGTTCCGCGTGGCGGGCATCTTCTCGGCCGGGCACTTCGAGTACGACTCGGGCCTCGCGCTCGTGCGGATGGAGGACGCGCAGGCGCTCTACCGGCTGGGCGAGGGCGTGAGCGGCGTGCGCCTGAAGGTGCGCGACCTCTTCGAGGCCCCGCGCGTGGGGCGGGAGCTCGCGAAGACGATCAAGGCCGAGGCCTACGTCACCGACTGGACGCAGCAGAACGCCAACTACTTCCGCGCCATCCAGATCGAGAAACGGATGATGTTCATCATCCTCACGCTCATCATCGCGGTGGCCGCCTTCAACCTGGTGTCCACGCTGGTGATGGTCGTGACGGACAAGCTGCCCGACATCGCCATCCTGCGCACGCTCGGGGCCTCTCCGGGCAGCATCCAGAAGATCTTCATGGTGCAGGGCACGGTGATCGGCGTCGTGGGCACGCTCCTTGGCGTGATCCTTGGGGTGCTCCTCTCGCTCAACATCGACGTGGTGGTGCCTTTCGTCGAGCGCACCTTCAACTTCCAGATCCTCTCGCGCGAGGTGTACTACATCAGCGAGCTGCCCTCGGAGCTGCTCTGGCGCGACGTGTGGACGGTGGCGGGCGTGGCGCTCGCGCTCTCGTTCGTCGCGACGCTCTACCCGAGCTGGCGCGCGGCGCGCGTGAATCCCGCGGAGGCGCTCCGGTATGAGTGAGAGCGGCCGCGTCGTCGCCTGCGAGAATCTCTCCAAGGTCTTCGGCCTGGGCGAGGTGGCCGTGCCCGTTCTCTCGGACGTCACCTTCGAGGTGCGCCGCGGCGAGGCGGTCGCGATCGTGGGTGCCTCCGGCTCGGGCAAGAGCACGCTGCTGCACCTGCTGGGCGGCCTCGATGCGCCCACCTCGGGCATGGTCGAGCTCGTGGGGCAGAAGCTCGCTTCCCTCGATCCCGCGCAGCAGGGGCGCCTTCGCAACGAGGCCCTGGGCTTCGTCTACCAGTTCCACCACCTGCTGCCCGAGTTCACCGCGCTCGAGAACGTGGCGCTCCCCCTCGCCATCCGCCGCCTGCCCGGCGCCGAGGCGAAGAGGCGCGCGCAGGCCATGCTGGAGGAAGTGGGCCTGGGCCATCGCCTCGCGCATCGGCCGGGCGAGCTCTCCGGCGGCGAGCGCCAGCGCGTGGCCGTGGCCCGGGCGCTCGTGACGGCCCCGGCCTGCGTGCTGGCCGACGAGCCCACGGGCAACCTCGACCGCGAGACGGCCCGGCAGGTCTTCGACCTGATCCTGGACCTGAACAAGCGCCACGGCGCCGCCTTCGTGATGGTCACCCACGACCAGGACCTCGCCGGCCGCGTGGACCGGCGCCTGCGCCTGGCGGACGGACGTCTCATCGACGCTTGAGGCGCTTTGCGGGAGAATCCCGCGCATGAAGGACTACTACCAGATCCTCGGCATCCCCCGCGGCGCGAGCGCCGGCGTGGTGAAGATCGCTTTCGAGGGCAAGCTCAAGGCGCTGGCGGACCTGCCCGCCGCGGAGCGCCGGGAAGAGGAGCGCGTGCTGCGCGAGGCCTTCGTCGTCCTCTCCACGAACGCCAAGCGCGCCGCCTACGACGACAAGCTCGACGGCATCGCGCCCGCGGCGCCCGTCGTCGAGACGGGCGGCCTTTCGGCCTGGCAGGTCGGCGCGATCGTGGCCGTGGTGGTGGCGCTCGCCGGCGGCTACCTCTACCAGCAGCGCGCGCAGGAGAAGGAGCGCCTGCGCCTGGAGGAGCAGCGCCTCGCGATGGAGAAGGAGAACGCGAAGCGCCGCGCCGAGCTCGAGGAGCAGCGCCTGCGCGACCAGCGCGAGCGAAACGAGGCGGCGATGGAGTACAACAAGCAGCGCAGCGAGGCCGCCCGCCTGCAGCGCGAGCGCGCGGACTACGAGCGCGCCAGGCGCAACGAGGAGTATCGCGCGAGGCAGGAGGAGAACGCGCGGGCGAACCTCGAGGCGCGGCAGAAGTACGAGCGCCAGCGCGAGGAGTCCACCGCGCAGCAGGCCGAGGTGGCGCGCCGCCGCGCCGCGCAGCAGGAGGTGGAGCGGCAGAAGGAGTTCCTGCGCAAGCAGGAGCAGGAAGAGGAGCGCATCCGCGCCGCGCGCCATGCGGCGGCCGAGCGCGAAGCGCGAGAGCGCCAGTACCGGCAGTACCTCGAGGAACAGCAGCGCAGGAGCCGCTAGGCGCCGGGCGCCACCTCGATCCACCAGCGCTGCAGCACCTCGCCGCGCTCGGGGCTGAACTCCTCGCTGTCCAGGACCCCGCCGTTCCCCTGGATCACGCGGCTGGAGGCCACGTTCGACTTCGAGCAGGTGAGCAGGGCGCGGTCGATGCCGCGCCGGCCCGCCTCGCGCAGCATGAGCCTCAGGATCTCGGTGCCCAGCCCGCGCCCGCGCACCGAGGGGCGGATGCCGTAGCCGATGTGCCCGCCCTCGCGGCGCAGCTTGTCGGTGAGGGTGTGGCGCAGGTTCGACACGCCCATCACCTCGCCGGCGTCCACCAGGAAGTAGGTCGAGTTCGCCACGAAGCCGGCGGGGATGCCCTCGCCCCTCGAGGCCGCGGCGAGCTGGGCGAGGAAGGCCTCGAAGTTCTCGTGGGGGATCGCGAGGGTGAAGGGGATGGGCGGTTCGCCGCGGTCGGCGAACTCCTTCACGAGGTCGCGGTAGGACTCCTTGTGGGCTGCGCAGGGCGGGACGAGGACGGGGGACAAGGCTAGTACTCCACCGGCACCGGATCCATCGACCGCCACAGGTACCACACCGCCACCGACCGCCACGGCGCCCAGGGCTCCGCGATCTCGCGCATGTCGTCCTTCGTGAGCGCCTCGCCCCCGTTGTAGAGCTTCTCCATCGCGCGCTGCAGGCCCAGGTCGCCCACGGGCAGCACGTCCGGGCGCATGAGGTGGAACATGAGGAACATCTCGACCGTCCAGCGGCCGATGCCCTTCACCTGCACCAGTTCCTCGATCACCGCCTCGTCCCGCATCCGCGCCCAGCGCCGGGGATTCAACTTGCCGTGGTGGAAGTGGTCCGCCAGGTCCTTGAGGAAGGCGACCTTCATGCGCGACAGGCCAGCCTCTCGCATCGCCTCGCCGTCGTGCGCGATCACGCGCTCGGGATGCACCTCGACCAGCAGCGCCTCGAAGCGGTCCCAGATCGTCTGCGCCGCGCGCACCGAGATCTGCTGGCCGACGATGGAGCGCGCGAGGGTCTGGAAGGCGTTGCCGCGCGTGCGCAGGTTGGCGTCGGGGTGGGCCTTGATGATCTTCCGGAGCACCTTGTCGCGCTTCGCCAGGTGCGCCTTCGCCTCGTCCCAGTAGCGCGGCTTCATGCGGCGGCCCCCTTGTCGTGGCGATGTCGCCAGGCGTACGTGACCACCACGCGCCAGGCGAGCATGGTGAGCGCGTAGCCCAGGACCGCGAACACCGTGCACTGGATCGCGAGGCCCACGAGCAGCGTGTCCCCCAGCGAGCCGATCCACGAGAGCAGGTCCGGCAGGGCCGACTTGAGGCTGGCGAAGCTCCACGTGAGGTCCGGCGGGAGCGTGAGCGGGGCGTTCTCGCCGGTGACCAGGCTGCCCACGTGGTAGGCGAGGATGTAGAGGGGCACGAAGGTGAGCGGGTTGGTGTAGAGCGTGGTGAAGACGGCCGCGGGGATGTTCGCCCGCAGGGGAATGGCGATGATCGCCGCGAGCAGCATCTGCACCGGACCGGGGATGAGCCCGGTGACCAGCCCGATCGCCACGCCCAGCGCCACCGCGCGCCGGTGCAGGTGCCACAGCCTGGGGTGCGAGATGAGCGGGGCGCACCACCGCAGCCACTTGCTGTCGCGGATGCTCTCGGGGGTGGGCAGGCGGGCCTTGAGTTTGCGGCGGAGCATGTCGTCGCCGGGGCGGCGTGGGGCGTTCAGGGATTCTAGCGTAGCGGCTTTTGCCCGGGTCCGCCTCGGCCGTGCGCGCGCCTTCCACCCTTGCGCCTCTTCGCCCTCTTCTTCCTGGCGGGCACCGCGTGCCTGCAGCAGGCCGCGGCGCTGCCGCCCAGCCGCACGCTCGGCCTCGCCGCGGCGTGCCTGCTGGCCGTTCGCCTCGCGCGCTCCGCACCCGCACGCGCCGTGCTGCTCGCCGCGGCCGGCCTCGTCGCGGGTTGCGATCTCGCTGCCTGGCGTGCCGAGGTGCGCCTCGCGGACGAGTTGCCCCGCGCCTGGGAGGGGCGGGACATCGAGATCGAGGGCGTGGTGTCGGGCCTGCCGCAGCCGGGCGAGCGGGGCACGCGCTTCCTGTTCGATCCGGTCACGGTGCACACGCCCGATGCCGTGGTGCCGACGCGACTTTCGCTCACTTGGTACGGCGCCCGGGGCGAGGAGCCCGGGGAGATCCAGGAGCCGCCGCCCGCCATCCGCGCCGGGGAGCGCTGGCGCCTCACCGCACGCCTGAAGCGCCCGCGCGGCCTCGCCAACCCGCACGGCTTCGACTTCGAGCCCTGGGCGCTCGAGCGGGGCCTCCGCGCCACGGGCTACGTGCGCGCGGCGCCCGTGCCGGTGATGCTCGAGGCGCATGTGCCGGGTTGGCCGCAGACGCTGCACCGATGGCGCGGCGACATCCGCGAGGCGATGCAGGCCTCGCTCGGCGAAGCGCCCTACGCGGGCGTGCTCGTGGCGCTCGCCGTCGGCGACCAGGACGCGATCGCGGGCGCCGACTGGACCGTCTTCTGGCGCACGGGCGTGGGGCACCTGGTCAGCATCTCCGGCCTGCACGTGACGATGTTCGCGAGCCTCGCCTTCGCGGCCACGGTGTTCGCGTGGGTGCGCATCCCGCGGCTTGCGCTCGCCTGGCCGGCGCGCAAGGCGGGCGCGGTGGCCGGCGCGCTGGCCGCGCTCGCCTACACGCTCCTCGCCGGCTACGGCGTGCCGGCGCAGCGCACGCTCGTCATGCTCACCGTGGCCGCGCTGTGCCTGCTCGCCGATCGCCACACCTCGCCCTCGCGCGTGCTCGCGGCGGCGGTGCTCGCCGTGCTGCTGCTCGACCCGTGGGCCGTCCTGTCGCCGGGCTTCTGGCTTTCCTTCGGCGCCGTGGCCGCCATCTTCTTCGCCATCGCGCTGCGCACCGGGCAGGCGGGCCCGATCCAGGGGGCGCTCCTCACGCAGGCGGCCGTCACCCTCGCGCTGCTGCCCATCCTCGCCTCGCTCTTCGGCGAGGTGTCGCTCGTCTCGCCCGTCGCCAATGCCTTCGCCATCCCGGTGGTGAGCCTCGTCATCGTGCCGCTCACCATCGCGGGCGCGTTGCTGCCCGTTCCCTACCTGCTCGAGGCCGCGCATTGGCTGATGGAGATGACGATGCTGCCGCTCGCCTGGCTCGCCTCGCTTCTCTTTGCCGTGATGAAAGCGCGGCGCGAGCCGCTCGTCTCCGTCGCCTGCTGCCCTCGCCGGGGCGTTCGTGCTGCTCGCCCCGCGCGGCGTGCCCCTGCGCCTTGCCGGGCAGCCCTCTTGCTGCCGCTGGCGACCTGGCGCGCGCCGGCGCCGGCGACCGGGGAGGCGTGGATCGACATCCTCGACGTGGGGCAGGGCCTGGCGGTCGTCGTGCGCACGGCCGCCCACGCGCTCGCCTACGACGCGGGCCCATCGTGGACCGGCGAGAGCGATAGCGGCAATCGCATCGTGGTGCCCTTCCTGCGCGGCGAGGGCGTGCGCCGATATCGACGCGTTGATCATCACCCATGCCGACGACGACCTCACGGAGGCGCGCCGCCTCCGTCATCGAAGTCGCGCGAGCCTCCGCTGCTCGTCTCGCCGCTCTCCGCGGACGACGAGCGCCGCTCGCTCGCGCCCGAGTCGCGCGCGACTGCTTGGCGGGCGCGCGCTGGGATTGGGACGGGGTCGCCTTCGAGGTCCTGCACCCCGATGCCGCGGCGCTTCGCGACCGGCGCCGGGAAAACGACCGCTCCTGCGTCCTGCGCGTGGCGACGGCCGGGGCGCGATCCTGCTGGCAGCCGACATCGAGAAGGGCGCCGAGCGCGAGCCCTTCGCGCGCGCGCGGTTCCTTGCGCGCGGAGGCGCTGCTCGTCCTGCACCACGGCTCGCGCACGTCGTCCACGCCCGCGTTCCTCGATGCCGTCGCGCCCCAGGCCGCGCTCTTCCGTGGGGTGGCGCAACCGCTTCCGCCATCCTTCGCCTGTGGTGCTCGCGCGCTACCGCGAGCGTGGCATCGCGATCCTGCGGACGGATCTCTCGGGCGCGCTTCATGTCGAGCTTCCTGCCGTCGCCGGGGAGAAGTGGCGGCTGCGCCATGCCGGACGAGCAAGACGCTATTGAGCGAGCGGTGACGACAGCGAGATAGCGAAATGGGTTGACCGTCCCCTTTCATTCTCCTGCATCGCTGCATCATCACTCGCATCGTCAGGCGGCGATGCGTACCTCCTGCGCGAGGGGCAGGCTGGGCAGCAGCGCGCATCGCCCCCGCGGTCCGGCAGGAGGGAAAGGAGCGCTAGTAGTCCCACTGGAGTGCGATGTCGACGTTCATCGACGCCCCGTGTAGGTGGATGGCCCACAGCACCTTGGCGGGGTCGAAGTGGTCGACCAGGCGCTGGGCGCGACCGGCGTCACCTTGATGCCGTGGTGGAACGTATGACCACGAACTGGATGAAGTGGAAGCCGTCCCCGCGCCGCTCGCCCTGGAAGGCCCTGCTGGATCTCGCCCAGCGGCGTGGTGTCGTTGCCGGCGAGCACGTGAATGATGTCGTAGGCGATCGCGTCGGGAATGCTGCCGTGCTCGCCGTGGAAGCCGAAGCCCACCTCGGTCATGTGCTTCCAGTACTCGCGACCCAAGGTGCCCTCCGGCAGCAGGCCCAGTCGCTTGTACGCCCAGAGCTTGTCCTTGCTGATGACCGCCCAGAACATGGCGCCCAGCACGCGCAGGATGCCGACGCCTGGCACGAAGACCTTCAGCATTACGCGCACGTGCATCGGCGAGCAGGCGAACGCGCACCCGGCGCTCGCCGCAGCGTCTCGGCCACGTCGACCACCGGGTCGTGCACGCCCAGGCGAGGCGAGCTGACCGAGGAAGGCGACCGATTCGGGCCGCACCGGGTTCGACAGCAGTACCGCGAGCGAGGCCAGTTGCAGCAGGCGCTTGCGCCGGTGGGGATGGTCGATCACGGCGAGCGGGCCGACGGGCGCGGGGTCGAAGGACGGGATCGCGTAGCCGGTGATGCGCGCGTAGGTGTCGAGGAAGGCGCGCTCGGGCGGCTCGAGCGCGGCCTCGGGGCTGAGCGCCGCGCGCAGCACGCGGAAGACGGTTGGCAGTTCGCGGGGGGAGAAGACGTCGATGTCCATGGCGGGTCCTTTCAGGGTCCGGGGCTGGTTGGGAAAAGGGTCAAGGGGCGAGGTAGGCGTTCAGCGCGCGCAGGTCGTCCTCGCGCAGCTCGCCGGCGGCGGAAGCGAGGCGGATGCGCCCCAGCAGGTAGTCGTTGCGGGCCTGCGCGAGGTCGAGCTTCGCGGTGAAGTAGCGCTGCTGCGAATCGAGGACGTCGAGCTCGGTGCGGCTGCCCACGTCGCGGCCGAGGGTGGTCGCCTCGAGCGCCGTCTGCGCCGAGAGCACCGATTGCTCCAGGGCCGCGATGCGCGAGACGCCCGTCTTCACGGCAAGGAAGGCGTCCTGCACCTGCAGGCGCGTGTCGCGCTGCGTGGCGGCCAGGTCCTGCTCGGCCTGGTTTCGGCGTGCCAGGGATTCGCGCTCCTTCGAGTCCAGCGCGCCGCCGGCGTAGAGCGGCACGGAGAGCTGCAGGCCGATCGTGCCGGTGCGCGCGCCGTCGGGGGCCACGGCCGGCGACAGGTTGCCGCTCTGCCCCTGGTAGCTGTAGCCGGCCACCAGGTCCAGCTTCGGTCGCCCGGCCAGCCGGTACTTGTCGATCTCCGAGGTGGCGATCGCCAGCTCGCCGCGGCGCGCCACGACACGGGTGTTTCCGTCCAGGCCTTTCTGCTGCCAGGCACGCAGGTTGTCGGGTTGCGGCGGGGCCGGCGTGAAGCCCGCGCGCAGCTCGGCGAGGTTCGTCGCCTTCGCGCCTGTCACTTCCTCGTACTGCGCCTCGCGAAACTCGAGCGTGCTGCGCGCCGAGAGCTCGCGCGTCACCACGGCGTCGTAGCGGGCCTGCGCTTCCTGCACCTCGGTGATGCGGCCGCGACCGACCTCGAAGCGCGCCTTCGCCCGGTCGCGCTGCATGCCGACGGCGGCCATCTCGGCCCGCGTGACGCGCAGCGCCTCCTGGGCGAGGAGCACGTTGAAGTACGCCTCGCTCACCCGCTGCAGGAGGTCGCGCCCGGCGTCGCGGTGGCTGTTCTCCGCGAGCTCGGTCTGCTGGAGGAGCTGCCGGCGCTCGGCGAAGGCCTTGGCGTCGTAGAGCGGCTGCTTGAACTGCACGCCGGCCTGCGTCACGCGCCCCGAGCTGTCCGCGCCGAAGAGGTCGGAAAGGGGGGCGGGCAGCGCGGCCGAGGATTCGGTGCGCACCTGCGCCTGGCTCGCCGAGAGCGAGACCTGCGGCAGCAGCAGCGAGCGGCCCTGCACGGCCTTCTTCGCGGCCGGCGATCACTGCCTCGTCGGCGGCGAGCATGGCCGGATCGAACCGGCGGCCTTCTCGTACGATCCCAGCAGGTCGAGGGCGTGGCCTGGCGAGCGGGCAGCATACAGCGCGGCGGCGAGGGTGGTCTTGCGACGAACGGTTTCATGGCGGTCTCCAGAGGCGGCTCAGGCCTGCGCCGGCTTCTTCGCGCCGTACCAGGCGGCGTAGAGCGCGGGCAGGAAGACGAGGGTGAGGACGGTGGCGACCAGGAGGGGCCGCCCATGATGGCCCAGGCCATCGGGCCCCAGAACACGGAACGCGTGAGCGGGATCATCGCGAGGATCGCGGCGAGCGCCGTGAGCGCGATCGGGCGCAGGCGGCGCACGGCTGACTCGACGATCGCCTCCCACAGGGGCCGGCCGGCGGCCACGTCGTGGTCGATCTGCACCACGAGGATCACCGAGTTGCGGATGATCATGCCGGCGAGCGCGATCACGCCGAGCATCGCCACGAACCCGAAGGGGATGCGGAAGGCCGCGAGCACCACCGCCACGCCGATGAGACCCAGGGGCGCGGTGAGCAGCACCAGCACCATCTTGCCGATGTCCTGGAGCTGGATCATGAGCAGCACCAGCACCACGACCAGCGCGAGCGGGATCACGGCGAGGATCGAGGCCTGGGCCTTGCGGCTCGATTCCGCCGCGCCGCCCGTCTCGATCCCGTAGCCCAGCGGCAGGCCGGCGGCGAGCGCGTCGATCTTCGGCTGCAGCGCCTTCGTCACGTCCGGCGCCTCCGCGCCTTCCACGTCGGCGCGCACGGTGAGGGTGGGAACCCGGTTGCGCCGCCAGAGCACGCTCGGCTCGCTGTCCAGGGTGAGGCGCGCCACCTGCGAGACGGGCACGAACTTGCCGCCGCGCAGGTAGATCTTCACGTCCTTGAGGTTGTTCAGGTCGGCGCGCTCGGGCGCCACCAGGCGCGCGGTCACGTCGATGTCCTTGTCGGCCTCGCGGTAGGTGGTGATGCGCGTGCCCGAGAGCGCGCCCTCGAGCGCCGACTGGATCTGGCGCGAGGTGATGCCGAGCTGGCGGGCCTTGTCCTGGTCGACGTCGACGCGCACGCGCTTCAGGTACTCGCCCCAGTCCTGGTTCACGCGGCGCACGTCCGGATTGGCGCGCAGGATCCCGGCGACGCGGTCGGCGATCGCCTGCACCTCGCGGTTGTCCTGGCCGTACACGCGGAACTGCACCGGGTAGCCCACGGGCGGGCCGTTCTCCAGCCGGTTCACGCGGCCGCGCACGAGGGGGAAGTCGTTCTCGAGCAGCTGCTGGATCCTCGCGAGCACGCGCTCGCGCGCCTGGCCGCCGCGGGTCATCACCATCAGCTCGCCCAGGTTCAGGTTGGGCGTCTGCACGTCCAGGGGCAGGTAGAAGCGCGGGCTGCCGGTGCCCACGTAGCTCGTCACGGCGGCGACGTCGGGGTCGGCGCGCAGCTTCGCCTCCAGCGCCTCGACCTCGCGCTGGCTCGCCTCGAACGTGGCCGCCTGCGGCAGCCACAGGTCGACCATCAGCTCGGGGCGGTCGGAGGCCGGGAAGAACTGCTGGGGCACCAGGCGGAAGAGCGCGACCGAGGCGACGAAGGCCGCGAGCGTCACGCCGATCACGAGCTTCCTGCGCACGAGGCAGGCATCGACGAACTGGCGGAAGCGCGCGTAGAAGCCGCGGGAGTAGACCGCGTTCTCGTCGGCATGCCCGG
>JBGAOO010000092.1:0-12271 GCA_044221765.1 Usitatibacteraceae bacterium
GAGCGTCGCGGCCGCGGCACGGCGCGGCAGGCGAACCACGTACGCCTCGCCCAGGCGGTACATCACGTTGTCCCAGCCTTCGTCCACGAGGACGAGCGGCAGGCCGGCGAGGTCGCCGTGCTGCTGCGCGAGCAGCGCCCGCACGAGCGCCTCGTCGACCGCGACCTCGGCCCGGGGCGTTCCCCGCGGCGGGCCCGGCGCGACCGGTGGAGGCGAGCCCTCGCTCAAGCGCGCGCGGCTACTTCGCGTTGGGCGCCCAGGCGGAATGCTCGGGCACGAAGGGCGCCATCGGGATCTCCTGGTAGCGCACCTCCAGGATCTCGAGCTCCTCGCGTCCGCCCGGCGTCACGACCGCCACCGTGTCGCCCTCGCGGGCCCGGATGAGCGCGCGCGCCACCGGCGAGATCCAGCTGATGTAGCCCTTGCCCAGGTCCGTCTCGTCCAGGCCCACGATGTGGATCGTGGTCTCGCCGCCCTCGCGCGTGGCGTAGGTCACCGTCGCGGCGAAGTACACCTGGTCGGTCTCCTCGCGCGTGGCCGGGTCCACCACCTCGGCGTTCTCCAGCCGCTTGGTGAGGTAGCGGATGCGCCGGTCGATCTCGCGCAGGCGCTTCTTGCCGTACTGGTAGTCGGCGTTCTCGGAGCGATCGCCGTTCTTCGCGGCCCAGGAGACCACGTTCGTCACCTGCGGCCGGTCGACCTTCACCAGGTGGGTGAGCTCGTCGCGCATGCGCCGCCAGCCGTGCGGGGTCATGTAGTTCTTGGCGCCGTCGGGCAGGGGAATGGGCTCGTCGGCCTCTTCCAGGTCGACTTCGTCCTCGTTCTCGCGGGTGAATGCCTTGCTCATGGGGGGCTTTCTAGAGACTCTTCAGGAAGTCGCGGATGCCCGCGAGCAGCATCTCCACCGCGATGGCGGTGAGGATGAGGCCCATCAGGCGCTCGATGGCCTGCATCGCGTGCTCGCCGAGCCAGCGGTGCAGCTTGGTGCCCGCGAGGAGCACCACGGTCGTGAGGGCCATGGTCACGCTGATCGCCCCGGCCCACATGCCCATGCGCGAGGGGTCCTTCGAGGCCATGAGCATCACGGTGGCGAGCGCGGAGGGGCCGGCGATGAGCGGGATGGCGAGGGGCACGATGAACGGCTCGCCCTGGCCCTCGGCGCCGAAGGTGCCGTGCATCTTCGCGAACACCATGCGGATCGCGATCATGAACAGGATGACCCCGCCGGCGATCGACAGGGACGTCTGCGACAAGTGCATGAGCGAGAGGAAGGACTGGCCGCCGAACATGAAGGCGAGCAGCAGGCCGTAGGCGATGGCGCACTCGCGGGCGACGACGACCCGGCGGCGCTGCTCGTGCACGCCCGAGAGCATCGCGTTCACCAGCGGCATGTTGCCGAAGGGATCGGTCACCAGGGTGAGCACGATCACCGCGGAGAGGAATTCCTTGTCCATCCGGATCCTTGTGCGGTGCGGGCCGCCATTCTACAGGCCGGGGGCCCCGCCCGCCCGTGCGAAAATGCGCCGGTGAGTGCCCCCGCGCCCGCCGGCGCCCGCCGGACCGAGACTTTCGCCTTCCTTTGCCTGCTCGCCGGCGGCTGCGCGATCGCCTTCGCGCCCATCCTCGTGCGCCTTTCGGACACCGGCCCGGTGGCGAGCGCCTTCTGGCGCACCGCCCTCGCCGCGCCCCTGCTCTGGGCCTGGGCCCTGCGCGAGGGGCCCGCGCCGGCGGGCATCCCCCTGCCCGCGCTGGCCGGCGCCGGGATCTTCTTCGCCTGCGACCTGGGCGTGTGGCACTGGTCCATCCTGTTCACCTCGGTGGCCAATTCCACGCTGCTCGCGAACCTCGCGCCGATCTTCGTCACGCTGGCCGGCTGGCTGCTCTGGCGCCAGCGCGTGACGGGCACTTTCCTGGGGGGCATGGCGAGCGCCATCGCCGGCATGTTCATCCTGGTGGGGCCGAACTTCGCCGCCGGCGGCACGAAGCTCGCGGGCGACGCCCTGGGCGCGCTCACCGGCGTCTTCTACGCCGGCTACATGCTCTCGATCAAGGCGGCGCGCGACGCGGGCGCCACCACGGCCCGGCTCATGGCCTGGAGCACGACCATCACCGCCCTCGCGCTGCTGCCGGTCGCGCTGCTGTCGCCGCAGCCGATGCTGCCCCAGGCGCCGACGGGCTGGATGGTGCTGGCCGGCCTCGCCCTGGTCACGCAGATCTTCGGGCAGGGCATCATCGCCTACGCCTTCGCCCACCTCTCGGCCTCGCTCTCCTCGGTGAGCCTGCTCATCCAGCCGGTCATGGCCGCGCTCTTCGCCTGGCTGCTCTTCGGCGAGGCGATCGGCGCCGCGCAGTTCGTCGGCGGGGCGGTGGTCCTCGCCGGGATCTGGCTGGCGAAACGGGGGAGCTGAGCCCGTCCCCTCGCCGCGCCGGGGCTCAACTTTCCGGCCCGCGGACCGATAGACATACAGGGGCCCCCCCCCGGCCGGCCGCCGCACGCCGTCCCCCGGCCGATCTTCCGATTTCTTGACTTACGTCGTCCCAGGCGCCCGCGCGCCCTAGATCATATTCGTGCAGTACCGCGCGCAGCGCCCGTTTCCCCACTGCCGAACCTCGCCACCGACCCCGCCGCCATGAAGAACTCGCCCCGCCCCTGCCGGATCTTCCTGCTTTGCCTGTCGATCGCCGCCGGATGGCCCGCCTGGGGAGCCGATCCCCGGCCGGAGGCCGGCGCCCCGGCGAACCTCATGTCCCTGAGCCTGGAGGAGCTGATCGACGTGCGCATCACCTCCGTGGCGAAGAAGGACCAGAAGCTCTCCGAGGCCGCGGCCGCCGTCTTCGTGATCACCGCCGACGACATCCGGCGCTCGGGCGTCACGAGCCTGGCGGAGGCGCTGCGCATGGTGCCCGGCCTGGAGGTGGCGCGGATCAACAGCGGCAGCTGGGCCGTGAGCGCGCGCGGGGCCAGCAGCCGCTTCGCGAACAAGCTGCTCGTGCTCGTCGACGGGCGCACGGTCTACACCCCGCTCTTCTCCGGCGTGTTCTGGGACAGCCAGGACATCCTGCTCGAGGACATCGAGCGCGTCGAGGTGATCCGCGGGCCCGGCGCCTCCCTCTGGGGCGCGAACGCCGTGAACGGCGTCATCAACGTCATCACGAAGTCGGCCGCGGGCACCCTGGGCGGGCTCGTGTCCGCGAGCGCGGGCAACGTCGAGCGCGGCAGCCTCGCGGTGCGCTACGGCGGCGAGATCGACGCGCAGACGCGCGTGCGCGCCTACGCCAAGGCCGCGGAGCAGGCGCGCTCCACCGCCCTGGTCGCGGGCACGGACACCACCGACGACTGGAACCGCTACCGGGCCGGCATGCGCGCCGACCGCGGCGAGGGCGCGGACACCTTCTCGCTGCAGGCCGAGGCCTACCGCAGCCAGGTGGGCGACCAGATCACCTTCGGCATGCTCGCCCCGCCCTACGCGCGCAAGGAGGACTCGCCCCTGAAGAACGAGGGGGCGCACCTGCTGGGCCTCTGGCGCCGCCAGCTCGCCGCCGACGCCGACGTGAGCCTGCAGTTCTACGTCGACCATTCCCGCATCGACTACTTCGGCGCCGTGGACCATCGCGGCACCTTCGACATCGAGTTCCAGCACGGCCTGCGCATCGCCGGCGCGCACGACCTCAACTGGGGCCTGGGCTACCGGTTCACGAGCGACCGCTTCGACCCGCGCCGGCCCTCGCCCGACGACCCGCTCACCAGCGTCACGCTCGATCCGGACAACCACCGGCTCAACCTGTGGAGCCTGTTCGTGCAGGACGACATGACGCTCGTTCCCGACCGGCTTCACCTCATCGCCGGCGGGCGGGTGGAGCACAACGAGTTCACCGGCGTCGAGTTCCAGCCCAACGTGCGCATCGCCTGGACGCCGGACCGCTCGCACACGCTCTGGGCGGCCGTCTCCCGCGCGGTGCGCTCGCCCTCGATCATCGAGGTCGACAGCCGCGTGCGCACGAACGTCCTGCCGCCGGGCACCGAGTCGAACCCCGGCCCGCTGCCCATCCTGCTCGACGTGCGCGGCTCGCGCGACTACGTCTCCGAGGTCCTGGTGGGGATCGAGGCCGGCTACCGCACGCGCGTGTCGCCGACCCTCTCGATCGATGCCGCCGCGTACGCGAACCGCTACCGAGACCTGCGCGTGACGCGCACGGGGACGCCCGCCTTCGTCCCGGGCGCGATACCCTCCCTCGTCGTGCCGGTCGACTTCATGAATTCCAACACCGGGCGCATCGCCGGCGCGGAGCTCGCGGTCGACTGGCGGCCGATGCCCCGCTGGCGCCTGCAGGGGGCCTACACCTACACGCGCACGCGGCTGGACACCCCGCCCGACAGCGTATCCGCCTCCGACGAATCGGACACGCCCACCCACCAGCTCTCGCTGCGCTCGGCCCATGCCCTGCGCACGGACCTGGACCTCGACCTCTGGCTGCGCCAGGTCGGCCGGCTCCGCAAGGAACAGGTGACGATCCCGCGCTACACGGCGCTCGACGTGCGCCTCGCCTGGCGCGCGCGCCGCGACCTGGAGCTGGCGCTGGTGGGCCAGAACCTGCTCGACAGGCAGCACCCGGAGTTCGTCTCCGACTTCCTCGCCTCCACGCAGACGCAGGTCCGGCGCAGCGTCTATGCGAGCCTCAGGTGGACCTTCTAGTTTCCACGCCAAGGAACGGGCTTCTCCTCGTGCTCGCCATGGCGATCGGGATGCCGGCCTTCGCCGCCGTTTCGGGCGCAGCGCCGGACATCACCGGGCTTACGCTCGAGCGGCTGATGGAGACCGAGGTCCTCGGCGCCTCCCGCTTCCCGCAGAAGATCAGCGAGGCGCCTTCCAACGTGACCGTCGTCACCGCCGCGGAGATCCGCGCGTACGGCCACAAGACGCTCGCGGACATCCTGCGCTCCATCCCGGGCATCTTCGTGGGCTACGACCGGAACTACTCGTATGCCGGCGTGCGGGGATTCGGCCGGCCGGGCGACTACAACTCGCGCATCCTCCTCAACCTCGACGGCAGCCGGCTGAACGACGCGGTCTGGGGCAGCGCGCTGCTCGGCACGGAGTTCGTGCTCGACGTGGCGCTCATCGACCGCGTCGAGTTCGTGGCCGGGCCGTCGATCTACGGCAACAACGCCTTCCTCGGCGTCGTGAACGTCTACACCAAGCGCGGCGACCAGGTGAAGGGCGTCCAGGCCGCAGCCGAGACGGGCTCGGGGCGCGCCGACCGGCTCCGGCTCACCGCGGGCGGGCGCACCGACGGGGGCCTGGACTGGCTCCTGTCGGGCACGAACTACCGCAGCCGGGGCGGCGATCTCTACTTCGGCGAGTTCGACGCGCCCGGGACGAACGGCGGCATCGCCCACGACGCCGACTACGACCGCTTCCGCCAGGTGTTCGCCAAGGCCGCGTACGGGCGATGGCGCGTCGAGGGCGCCCTGTCGACCCGGACCAAGGGCATACCGACCGGCGTGGCCGGCGCCGCCTTCAACGACCCGGCCGTCTACTCCATCGACAACCAGGGCTTCCTCAACGCCCAACACGAGGGGGTCACGGACGCCGGGGACCTGCTCGTGCGGGCGTTCCTCGGCTCGTATCCCTACCGCGGCGACTACCCGTACCAAGGCGACGGCGTTTCGCCACCCGTCGTGAACAAGGACAGCAGCCTCGCCCGGTGGTGGGGCGCCGAGGTCCGGCTCGTGAGCGAGACCTTCGCGCGCCACAAGTTCGTCCTGGGCGCCGAATTCCAGGCCAACCGGCGCCAGGAGCTGGAGAACCACGACGAGCCCCCCGCCTACGTCCAGTACTACGACGTCCATGCCCGAAGCAGGCGCTTCGGCGCGTACGTGCAGGACGATTTCTCCGTGCGCGAGGACCTGGTCCTCAATGGCGGGCTGCGCCTTGACCACGACAGCTCGAGCGGCACCACCGTCAACCCGCGCGCGGCGCTGGTGGCCCACCCGCGGCCGTCGACGACGCTCAAGCTCATCTACGTGTCCGCCTTCCGCGCGCCGAACACCTACGAATCCAACTACGAGCAGGGTGGGGTGCAGAAGCCGAACCCGAGCCTCGGCCAGGAGCGGATCAAGACCGTCGAGGCCGTGGCCGAGGAACAGCTCGGACGCAATTTCCGCGTGACGGGCTCCGCGTTCCGGTACCGCATCCACGGCCTCATCGACCTCGTGACCGACCCGGCGGACGGGCTGCTGGTCATCCAGAACCGCGGGCGCGTCGACGCCGTGGGCGTGCAGCTCACCGCCGAGCGACTGTGGGACAACGGCTACAAGGCGCGGGGAAGCTACAGCCACCAGCACGCCAAGGACGCCGACAGCGGCGCCTGGCTCACCAACTCGCCGCGCCACCTCGCGAAACTCAACGTAGTCACGCCGGAAATCGCCCTCGGCATCCGGGCAGGCCTGGAGGCCCAGTACACGTCGACGCGCAAGACGACGTTCGGCACCACGGCCGGCAACACGGTCTTCAACCTGACGCTGCGCCGCCCGGGGATCGCCCGTGGCCTCGACCTGTGCGCAAGCGTCTACAACCTGTTCGACCAGGCGTATGCCGATCCGATGGCCGCTGAACTGGCCCGGGGCGGGGTCGACACCATCCGGCAGGACGGCCGCACCTGGCGCGTGGGCCTCGAATACCGCTTCTGAACGATCATGCGTTCCCTCTCCCTTCGCCACCGGATCGCCCGCACGCTCGCCACGAGGGGACTGCTCGCGCTCGCCTTGCTGCTCTCCTTCGGCCCGGTCCGCGCGCAGGGCCTGTCCGAGCAGCAGGTGAAGGCGGCCTTCCTCTACAACTTCACCAAGTTCGTGCAGTGGCCGGCGGAGGCCTTCGCCGCGCCCCAGTCCCCGCTCGTGCTGTGCATCCCAGGGCGCGAGCCGCTCGCCGGCGGCCTCGACTCGGTCCAGGGCAACACCGTGCAGGGACGCGAGCTGCGCATCCGGCGAGCGATCCGCCCCGACGAGGTGAAGGCCTGCCACGTGCTCTTCGTGCCGGAGGCGCAGGAAGCGGGCGCGAACGAGCTCCTGCGCGCCTCGCGCGCGCTGCCGGTGCTCACCGTCGGGGAGGTCGAGGGCTTCGCGCAGGCCGGGGGCATCGTGGGCTTCGTCTCGCGCGACGACCGCATCCAGTTCGAGATCAATCCCGACGCCGCCGCGCGCGCCAACCTGCGGATCAGCTCGCAGCTGCTGCGCCTCGCGATCATCGCCCGCGACGACCGGAGGGCAAGGCCGTGAGCCCCTGGCTGCGCGACCTGACGATCGGCCGCAAGCTCATGGTGCTGGTGGCCGCCACGCTCGGCACGGGACTGCTGCTCGCGCTGCTGGCGATCTCCGCCGTCGAGCTGCTCGGCCAGCAGCGCCTGGTCCAGCAGCGGCTCACGCAGCTCGCCGCCGCCACGGCGCTGCACGCCCGCGCGGCGCTCGCCTTCACCGACCACGCCGCCGCCACCGAGACGCTCGATGCCCTGCGCCTGGACGAGACGGTGCAGGCGGCCGGCCTCTACGACGCGCAGGGCGCCCTGTTCGCCGGCTACCGGCGCAAGGCCTCCGGGGTCACCGGCACGGCGCCCGCAGGCATGCCGGCCCGCCTTCCCCGCGCGAGCCCGGACACGCTGAGCCTGTGGGCGGCGAGCTATGGCGTCTCCGCGCCGGTCGTCGTGGACGGCGCGCGGATCGGCACCGTGGTCATCGACGCCGACCTGGCGCCGACCTGGCGGGCCGTGCTGCTCAAGTTCGGCATGTTCGCCCTGGCGA
This sequence comes from Usitatibacteraceae bacterium, assembly GCA_044221765.1. GTDB lineage: Bacteria > Pseudomonadota > Gammaproteobacteria > Burkholderiales > Usitatibacteraceae > FEB-7. Next base: position 7,799 of record JBGAOO010000092.1, read on the forward strand.
CCGCCGCGTCCCTGGGCCTCGCCTTCGTCTTCGCCGCCTGGATCCGGCCGGTGATCACGGGCCCGATCGAGCGCCTGGCGATCGCCGTGGCCGCGGTCGCGCGCGACCGCGCCGACACGCAGCCGGTGCAGAATTCCCGCCACCCCGAGGGGGGCGCGCTGGGCGACGCGGTCAACGCGATGATGGTGCAGAACCACCCCCGCGACGAGGAGCTGCGCGGGCACCGCGACCACCTGGAGGCGCTGGTGGACACGCGCACGGCCGAGCTGCGCCGGGCGAAGGAAGCCGCGGAGTCCGCGAGCCGCGCCAAGAGCCAGTTCCTCGCGAACATGAGCCACGAGATCCGCACGCCCATGAACGGGGTGCTGGGCATGTCGGAGCTGCTGCTCGAGACGGCCCTCACCGACCAGCAGAAGCGCTTCGCCACCGCGATCCGCACCTCCGGCGAGGCCCTGCTCTCCATCATCAACGACATCCTCGACCTGTCGAAGGTCGAGGCCGGGCGCCTGGAGGTGGAGCGGCGCGAATTCGAGCCGCGGCAGGTGCTCGAGGAAGTGGCGGACCTGCTCGGCGGCCGCGCCCGGGCGAAGGCGCTCGACTTCACCCTGCGGATCGACGATTCGGTGCCCGTGCGGGCCCTGGGCGATCCCCTCCGGCTGCGCCAGGTGCTCGTGAACCTCGTGGGCAACGCGATGAAGTTCACCGACGCGGGCGAGGTCGCGGTGACCTGCCGGGCCGAGGCGCCCCCGCCGCTCGCCCTCGCCGGCGAAGGGGCGCTCGTGCTGCGCTTCGAGGTGCGCGACACCGGCATCGGCATCGACCCGGCGCAGCAGGCGCGGCTCTTCTCCCCCTTCACGCAGGCCGATGCCTCCACCACGCGCAAGTACGGCGGCACCGGGCTGGGCCTCGCGATCGCGCGCAAGCTCGTGCGGCTGATGGGCGGAGACATCGGCGTGGCGAGCGAGCCGGGCCGCGGGTCCACCTTCTGGTTCACCATCGTCGTGGATGCCGCGACGGCACCCTTCGCCCCGGCCGCCGCCCGCGTCGAGGACGCCCTGCCCGAGCCCGAGCTCGCGTCGATGCCGCCGCTGTCGGCGCGCGTGCTGGTCGCCGAGGACAACGCCGTGAACCTGGAGGTGGCCCTGGCGATGCTCGGGTCGATGGGCATCGTGGCGGAGGTCGCGCGCGACGGCCTCGAGGCGCTCGAGCGCGTGGCCACCCGCGACTACGACCTGGTGCTCATGGACTGCCAGATGCCGCGCATGGACGGGTATGCCGCCACCGCGGAGATCCGGCGCCGCGAAGGCACCGGCGGCCGGCGGCTCACCATCGTGGCGCTCACCGCCAACGCCCTCGAGGGCGACCGCACGACCTGCCTCGCGGCCGGCATGGACGACTACCTCGCCAAGCCCTTCACCGCCTTGCAGCTGCGCGCCACGCTGCTTCGCTGGCTGGGCGGCGCCGACGCCCCGCGCCGCGCGCCGCCCGCGACCGTGCCCGCCGTTCCCGTGCCCGGGGCCGCGGCGACGGGGACGCTCGATCGCAAGGCGCTCGACGACGTCGTCCAGTTCGGCGGCGAGGCGCTCGTGAAGCGCGTGGTGGGCCTCTACCTGGATTCCTCGCCTGCGCTCGTGGCGGCGATCGCCGAGGCCGCCGCCCGCGCCGATGCGCCCGCGCTGGCGCATGCCGCGCACACGCTCAAGTCCGCCAGCGGCAACCTGGGGGCCACGCGCCTCGCGAGCCTGTGCAAGGCGGTGGAGACATCGGCCCGCGCCGGCCGCGTGGAGGAGGCACCCGCCCGCGCCGAGGAAATCGCGCGCGAATTCGCATCCGCCGTCCGCGCCCTCGAGGCGCGCATCGCCGCGCCGGAGGGTCCATGACCGTCAGCCCCGCGGTGCGCCAGCCGCGACTGGCGCTCGTCATCGACGACGACGATTCCCTGCGCCTCATGCTGCGCGCCAAGCTCGAGCAGGACGGCATGCGCGTGGAAGAGGCGCGCGATGCGGCCGAGGGGCTCGTCGCCTTCGACCGCCACCACCCGGACATCGTGCTGCTCGACGTGGTGATGCCCGGCATGGACGGCTTCGAGGCCTGCCGCGCCCTGCGCGCCCGCAACAGCGGCCAGCGCACGCCGATCCTCATGCTCACCAGCCTGGACGACGTCGATTCGGTCGATCGCGCCTACCGCGCGGGCGCCACCGACTTCCTGCCCAAGCCGATCCACTGGCCCATGTTCGGGCACCGCATCCGCTACATCCTGCGCATGAGCGGCGCGGTGAACGAGCTCGCGGCCAGCCAGGCGAGGCTCGCGAAATCCCAGAGCGTCGCGCGCCTGGGCAGCTGGGAATGGGAGGCCGCCAGCGACCAGTTCCACCACTCGAGCGCGATCCACGAGATCGCCGGCGTCGAGGCGGGGCTCTTCCCGGCGACGATCCGCGAGGCCCTCTCGCTCGTGCATCCGGCCGACCAGGCGCGCGTGCGCGAGGCGGCGGCGCACTGGCTGCAACCGGGGTCGCCCACCGCGATCGAGTTCCGCCTGCTGCGCCACGACGGCACCTCGCGCGCGGTGCTCTGCCAGACCGAGCGCGAGTGCGACGAGGCCGGCCGGCTCGTGCGCCTGCACGGCATCGTGCAGGACATCACCGACCGCAAGCAGTCCGAGGCGCGCATCCGGCGCCTGGCCTACTTCGACGCCGTCACCGGCCTGCCCAACCGCGCCTGGCTGCTCGAGCGCCTGGACGGCAGCATCGAGAGCGCCCGCCGGCAGGGCAAGGCGATGGCGGTGCTCTTCCTCGACATCGACCACTTCAAGCGCATCAACGACACGCTCGGCCACGGCGCCGGCGACGCGACGCTCAAGATGGTCGCCCGCCGCATCGAGCGCGCGGTGCGCCGCGACGACGTGGTGGGCCGGGTCGGCGCGGAAGACGAAGCCGTGAGCATCGCGCGCCTGGGCGGGGACGAGTTCTGCATCCTGCTGGGCTCGCTCGGCGCCGGGCGCGAGGCCTCGCTCGTGGCCAAGCGCCTGCTCGACACCTTCCTCGAGCCCTTCGTCATCGACGGCTTCGAGTCCTACCTGTCGGCCAGCATCGGCGTGGCTGTCTACCCGCAGGACGGCGAGGACGGCGAGAGCCTGCTGAAGGCGGCGGACGCGGCCATGTACCACGCGAAGGACGAAGGGCGGAACAACGTGCAGCACTTCACCCCGGCGCTCAACCAGCGCGCGATCGAGCGCCTCACGCTCGAGAGCGACCTGCGCCGCGCCCTGGAACGCGACGAGTTCACGCTGCACTTCCAGCCCCAGGTCGACGAGCGGACGCGGCGCGTGGTCGGCCTGGAGGCCCTGGTGCGCTGGAACCACCCCACGCGCGGGCTGCTGCCGCCCGGGCAGTTCATCGCGGTGGCCGAGGAATGCCGCCAGATCGTGCGCGTGGACGCCTGGGTGCTTCGCAACGCCTGCCGCCAGAACCGTCTCTGGCAGGATGCCGGCCTGCGGCCCCTGCCCGTGTCGGTGAACCTCTCGGGCCACCATTTCACCCGCGCCACCCTCGTGGACGAGGTGAGCGAGGCCCTCGCCGAGAGCGGCCTGGACCCCGCCTGGCTCACGCTCGAGGTCACCGAGAGCGTGCTGATGGCCGACCACGCGCTCGTCTCCGGGAACCTGCAGCGCCTGCGGGAGATGGGCGTGCGCCTGTCGCTCGACGACTTCGGCACGGGCTACTCCTCCCTCAGCTACCTGAAGCGCCTGCCCTTCGACGAGCTGAAGATCGACCAGTCGTTCACGCGCGACATCGTGGCCGATGCCGACAGCGCGGCGATCGTCTCGGCCATCGTCGCCGTCGGCCGCACGCTGGGCCTGAAGCTCGTCGCCGAAGGGGTGGAGACCGAAGGACAGGCCCAGTGCCTGCGGCGCGCCGGCTGCGAGGTGCTGCAGGGCTTCCTGCACGGCAGGCCCCAGCCCGCCGCGGCGATCGAGGCGATGCTGCGCCCGGGCGAGGCACCCGCGCTCCGCCTGGCGGCCGGGGCCCCCGCCCTAGGCTGAAGGAAGCGAGGCCCCCGCGGCCTGGCGCTGCAGGCCCGGCTTCATGTTCCCCAGTTCCACGCCGAAGCGGACGGAGGCCTGCGCGAGCACCTTGTCCATCGCCTCGCGCGTGGCATCGTGGTAGCGCCGCCCGGAAGGCGACTGCGCGAACTCGACGTAGCGCTCCAGGTCGGCCTCGGGCACCTCGCGGTAGGTGAAGACGAACTGGTCGACGGCTATCTTCAGCATCGCCGCCTCCAGCTGCGGCCGCTGCGACTCGAAGCGCCGGCGCACGGCCGCGACCGCGGAGGTGTCCTGCGGCGTGGTCGCGATGACGACGCCGCTCACCACGCCCTTCGAGATGCCGATCATCATGCTGGCGCCGGCCTCGCCGCTGCGCTGGGCCTTCGCGAAGCGCTCGGCGTGGGCCACGCGCGAGGCCGGCGCCGCGG
>JBGAOO010000093.1:0-12348 GCA_044221765.1 Usitatibacteraceae bacterium
CTGCGGCGCGCCGTGCGCCTGGCCGGGCGCGCCTGAGGCCCGCTATCTGCGCCTTTCGTGATCTGCCTCAAGGCGGCGGGGACCGCCGGCGATAGCCTGACCGGCTGTCCCAACCGGCCCGCGCCCCCGATGAACCAGGTCCCGTCGCCCCAGCCCCCGACGCCGGTCGCCGCCCGCATGCGGCTCGTCTGCCCCGCCGGCACGCCCCCCGCGCTCGAGGCCGCCATCGACAACGGCGCCGACGACGTCTACCTCGGCTTCAAGGACGAGACGAACGCGCGCAACTTCGCGGGCCTGAACTTCGACGACGCCGCGATCCGGCGCGCGATCGCCTACGCGCACGCGAAGGGCGCGCAGGTGCTCGTCGCGCTCAACACCTATCCGCAGCCCGGCACCTGGCGCAAGTGGCAGGCGGCGGTGGACCGCGCCGCCACGCTCGGGGTCGACGCGATCATCGTGGCCGACGCGGGGCTGCTGCGCTACGCCTCGCGCACGCACCCGCAGCTGCGCCTGCACCTGTCCGTGCAGGGCTCGGCCACGAGCCACGAGGCGATCAACTTCTACCACGAGCACTTCGGCATCAAGCGCGCGGTGCTGCCGCGTGTGCTCTCGGTGGAGCAGGCGGAGAAGGCCATCGCGAAGACCCCGGTGGAGATCGAGGTGTTCGGGTTCGGCAGCCTGTCGATCATGGTGGAGGGGCGCTGCGCGCTGTCCTCCTACGCGACGGGCGAATCGCCCAACACGCACGGCGGCTGCTCGCCGGCGAAGGCGGTGCGCTGGCAGCAGACCCCGGGCGGCCTCGAGTCGCGCCTGGGCGGGGTGCTCATCGACCGGTACGCCGAGGCCGACCATCCGGGCTATCCCACGCTCTGCCGCGGCCGCTTCGTCGTGAACGGCGAGACCTACTACCCGTTCGAGGAGCCCACCAGCCTCAACACGCTCGAGCTGCTGCCGCGCCTGCAGGCGATGGGCGTGAAGGCCGTGAAGATCGAGGGTCGCCAGCGCAGCCCCGCGTACGTGGAGACCGTCACGCGCGTCTGGCGCGAGGCGCTCGACGAGTGCGCGCGCGAGCCGCAGCGCTTCCGCGTGAGGCCGGCCTGGCAGGAGGCGCTCGCGCAGGTCTCGGAAGGACACCAATGCACGCTCGGCGCGTACCACCGCCCCTGGAAATGAACGACACCGCGGCAATCTCCCTCACCCTCGGCCCGCCGCTCTACTACTGGCCGCGCGCGCAGGTGCTCGACTTCTACCGCGAGGCCGCCGGCTGGCCCGTGGGCACCGTCTACCTCGGCGAGACGGTGTGCTCGCGCCGGCGCGAGCTCAAGCTCGCCGACTGGATCGCGGTGGGCGAGGCGCTCGCGGCGGCGGGCAAGGAGGTCGTGCTCTCGACCTTCGAGCTCATCGAGAGCGAGGCGGACCTGCGGGCCATGCACGCCGTGGTGGACAGCGGCGCCTTCCGCATCGAGGCGAACGACATGGCCGCGGTGCGCGCGCTCGCCGGGCGCGGGCCCTTCGTCGCCGGGCCCTTCCTCAACGTCTACAACGCCGGCACGCTCGCCCTCCTCGCGGAGCTGGGCGCCACCCGCTGGGTCGCGCCGGTGGAGCTCTCGGGCGAGGGCCTGGCGGCCGTGACGGCCGAGGCGCCCGCGGGCCTGGAGACGGAGGTCTTCGCCTACGGGCGGCTGCCGCTCGCGGTGTCGGCGCGCTGCTTCACCTCGCGCTACAACAACCTCACGAAGGACCACTGCGAGTTCCGCTGCATCGAGCACCCGGAGGGCCTCGCCCTCGACACGCGCGAGGGGCAGCGCTTCCTCGTGCTGAACGGCGTGCAGACGCAATCGGCCGCGCTGCAGAACCTGCTGCCGCTCCTCGCGCCGGTGCGCGCGGCCGGCGCCACGCACCTTCGCCTCTCGCCGCAGCCGCGCGGGATGGCCGAGGTGGTCGCGGCCTTCCGCGAGGCGCTCGATGCCGGCGGCGCTTCTCCCGCGATCCTCTCGCGCCTCGCCGCCGCGATGCCCGGCGAAAGCTGCGACGGCTACTGGTTCGGCCGAGCCGGCATCGAGTCCCGCGCCCAGGAGGCCCACGCATGAATCCCGACCCGAAGTCCGCGGCCCAGCCGCGCCGCCTGCCCGCGCCGCTTCGCTCGCTCACCAGCCGGCTGCCGCGGCTGCCGGCCTCGCGCGCGTTCGCCACGGGCCTGAACCTCACGCTGCGGCGCCGCTTCCCGCCCGAGGTGCTGGCGCAGCTCGAAGGACACACCTTCGTGATCGCGGTCGAGGACGCGGGGATGGAACTGTCGTTCCGCGTGAAGGGCGGGCGCTTCCATCCGGTGGCCAAGCCGGCGGAGCCGATGCTGCGCTTCCGAGCCGTCGCGTGGGACTACGCCGCGCTAGCCGCGCGCGAGGCCGACCCGGACACGCTCTTCTTCAACCGGCGGCTCATGATCGAGGGCGACACGGAGATCGCGCTGCTCGTGAAGAACACGCTCGACACGATCGACATCCCGCGCACGCGCGGGCTCCTGCGCCGCACGATGCGGCGCCTGGCTCGCCGCGGAAGCTGACCGCCCGGGCCAGCGCGCCATGCCCACCCTCGCCGCCACGCTGCTCGCCGCCCTCGCCGGGGCCGGGGCGCGCGAGGTGTTCGGCATCCCCGGCGATTTCGCGCTGCCCTTCTTCGACGCCCTGGAGGCCGACGGCCGCCTGCCGCTCTACACGCTCTCCCACGAGCCCGCGGTGGGCTTCGCCGCCGACGCCGCGGCGCGCATGCGCCGCGCGCCCTCGGTCGCGGCGGTCACCTACGGCGCGGGCGCGTTCAACCTCGTGAACGCCGTCGCCTCGGCGTACGCGGAGCGCTCGCCCGTGGTGGTGGTCTCCGGCGCGCCCGGGGCGAACGAGCGGCGCTCGGGACTGCTGCTGCACCACCAGGCGAAGACGCTCGACTCGCAGTTCGAGATCTTCCGGCAGGTCACCTGCGACCAGGCGCGGCTCGACGATCCGGCCACAGCCGCCACGCGGATCGCGCGCGTGCTGCGCAGCGCGCGGCGCTGCTCGCAGCCGGTCTACCTCGAGCTGCCGCGCGACCGCGTGGGCGCCGCGTGCGCCGACGCGGTGCCGGGAGCGGAGGAAACCGTGGACGCGGAGGCGCTCGCCGCCTGCGCGGACGAGATCCTCGCGCGCCTGGCCTCTGCGCGCTCGCCCGTGATGATGGTGGACGTGGAAGTGCGCCGCTTCGGGTTGGAGGCGCAGGTGGCGAAGCTCGCGCGCCAGCTCGGCATTCCCGTGGTCACGAGCCTCATGGGCCGCGGCCTGCTCGAGGAGACCGAGGCGCCGCTCGTGGGCACCTACCTGGGCCTCGCGGGCACGCCCGGGGTCTCCGCGCTGGTGGAGGAATCCGACGGGCTGCTGCTGCTCGGGGTCATCGCCTCCGACACCAACTTCGGCGTGTCGGCGCGGCGCATCGACCTGCGCCGCGCGATCCAGGCGCACGAGGGGCACGTGAGCCTGGGCTTCCACACCTACCCGGACATCCCGCTGGATGCGCTCGTCGAGGCCCTGCTCGCGCGCGCGCGGCCGCTCGCGAACGCGCAGGCGATGGCGCCGGTGGAGGCGCCGCGCGGCCTCGTGCACGACGAGGCGCCGGTGGCCCCGCTCGACATCGCGCGCGGCCTGAACGACCTCATGGACCGGCACGGCCGCATGCCCGTGGCCACCGACGTGGGCGATTGCCTGTTCACCGCGATGGACCTGGTGCGCACCGAGCACGTGGCGCCGGGCTACTACGCGACGATGGGCTTCGGCGTGCCCGCAGGCCTGGGCATGCAGGCGGCGAGCGGCCGGCGCCCGGTGGTGCTCGTGGGCGACGGCGCGTTCCAGATGACCGGGCTCGAGCTCGGGCACTGCGCGCGCCACGGCTGGGACCCGATCGTCGTCGTGCTGAACAACGGCGGCTGGGGGATGCTCTCGGCGTTCCGCCCCGGGGCCCGCTACAACGCGCTGGGCACCTGGGACCTCGCCAGCCTCGCGCCGGGCCTGGGCGGGGAAGGCCACCGGGTCGGCACGCGGCGCGAGCTCGCGCTCGCGCTGGAGGCGGCCCATGCGCGGCCGGGGCGCTTCCACCTGGTCGACGTTCGCCTGGCGCCCGGTTCGCTCTCGCCCACGCTGCGCCGCTTCGCCGACGCCGTCTCGCGCCTGCAGGAGGCCTGAGGCGCTACCTCGCGCCTCGGTACACCCAGTCCACGAGCGCATCGAGCGCGCCCTGCGCGCGGTTGGCGTTCTCGTGGTTCACGATCATCGCGACGATCCAGCGGTTGCCCTTCGCGTCGAGCACGTACCCGGCCACGCTCTGCACGCCCGTGAGCGTGCCGCCCTTCAGGTGCGCCTGGCCGGCGAAGGAGCCATTGCGCGTCCTGAAGGTGCCGTCCACCGCGAAGAGCGAGAGCGAGGACATGAGCTCGGGCATCGCCGGGTGCGCCCAGGCCGCGCGCAGCACGCCCGCGAGCGCCGCGGCCGGGATGCGCTCCACGCGCGACAGGCCCGAACCGTTCTCCAGCACCAGTTCCGAGGCATCCACGCCCTTCGCCGCGAGCCACTCGCGCACGATCCGCTCGCTCGCGCGCGCCTCGCCGGGCTGGCCGGTCTTCTCCGCCGAGAGCGTGAGGAAGAGCTGGCGGGCCATCACGTTGTTCGAGAACTTGTTGATGTCGCGCACCAGCTCGGCGAGCGGCGGCGACTCGAAGCGCTGGAAGGGGCGCGCGCCGGCGGGCGCGGGCGCCGCGCGCACCTTGCCGAGCAGCTTGCCGCCCGCCTCGCTCCACAGCCAGCGGAAGGTCGCCTCGGCATAGGCGTCCGGCGTGTATACCGAGAGCATCCAGGACTTCTCGCCGCAGTCGGCGGGATAGGTGCCGGAGAAGACGGCCGTCGCGATGAGGCCGAGCTCCTCGATCTCGTGCCTGAGACCGCGCCGCCAGTTGGCGCAGGGCTCCTTCACCGGCTTCAGGCGGCTCGCGACCTCCAGGCTCGGGAAGTCCGGCTCGGCGAGCACGCGCACGCCCGCCTCGTCGGGGACGAAGCGGAAATCCACGGCCTTGAAGTTGATGAGCAGCGCGTCGGGGCCGACGTTGTAGGCGCGGCGCGACTCGCCGTCGAACTTCGCGGCGTCGTGCGGCGCCGGGGCGAAGAAGCCGCGGTCGAGGATCACGTCGCCGCGGATCTCGCGCAGGCCCCGCGTGCGCAGCTGGCGCACGAACTGCCAGAGCCGCTCGTAGGTGAGCTTGGGGTCGCCGCCGCCCTTGAGCACGAGGTCGCCCGAGAGCACGCCGCCGGCGAGCTCGCCCGTGACGAGCGCCTCGGTCTTGAACGTGTAGGCCGGGCCCAGCAGGTCCAGGCCCGCGAACGTGGTGACGAGCTTGATCGCGGAGGCGGGGTTGAGCGCCTTGCCGGGCTGGTGCTCGAGCGCGCGCTTGCCCCCGCCCACCGGCTCGACCACCGCGCCCACGGCCGACTCGGGCACGCCCGCCCTGGCGAGCGCCTCGCGCACGGGCGCGGGCAGCTGCGCGAGCGCGAGGCAGGGCAGGAGCGCGAGCGCCGCCGCGAGCGCCCTCATGCGGGCGTCCCGAGCGTGTCCGCGATGGCGAGGGCGGCCTCGACCAGGATCGCGAACTGCGCCTCGTCCGTCACGTAGGGCGGCATGAAGTAGACGGTGCGGCCGATGGGGCGCAGGAGCGCGCGGTGCGCCAGGGCGAGCGCGAAGGCGCGGCGGGCGAAGTCGGGCTCGGACGTGCGCACCTCGAAGGCCCAGATCATCCCCAGGCGCCGGAAGTCGGTCACGGCGGCGTGCGCGGCGAGGGGCTTCGCGATCTCGTCGAAGCGCAGGGCGAGGGCGCGGTTGGCCTCGATCACGCCGTCCTGCTGGAAGATGTCCAGCACGGCGCAGGCGGCGCGGCAGGCGAGCGCGTTGCCGGTGTACGAATGCGAGTGCAGGAAGCCGCGCGCGGTGTCGTCGTCGTAGAACGCGCCGTAGACCTCGTCGGTCGCGAGCACGCACGAGAGCGGCAGGTAGCCGCCGGTGATGCCCTTGGACAGGCACAGCAGGTCGGGCGCGATGCCGGCCTGCTCGCACGCGAACATCGTGCCGGTGCGGCCGAAGCCCGTCATGATCTCGTCGGCGATGAGCAGCACCTCGTGTCGCGTGGCGATCTCGCGCGCGCGCCGCAGGAAGGCCGGGTGGTACATGCGCATCCCGCTCGCGCCCTGCACCATCGGCTCCAGGATGATCGCCGCCACGCCCGTGCCGCGCTCGGCGAGCAGCCGCTCGAGCGCCCCGGCGGCCTCGTGCGCGCAGGCCTCGCACTGGAATTCCCTGTGCCCGGTGTTCGTGGCCGGGAAGGGCGTCTGGAGGTTCCGCTGCAGCAGGGGCGCGTAGGCGTCGCGAAAGAGCGGCACGTCCGTCACCGCGAGCGCGCCGGCCGTCTCGCCGTGGTAGCCGCCCTCCAGGTGGACGAAGCGCGACTTCTCCGGCCGCCCGCGGTTGGCCCAGTAGTGGAAGGCCATCTTGAGCGCGATCTCGGTGGCGCTCGCGCCGTCGGAGGCATAGAACGCGTGGCCGAGCTTGCCCGGGGCGAGCGCGGCGAGGCGCTCGGACAGCTCCACCACCGGCGCCTGCGTGAAGCCCGCGAGCATCGCGTGCTCCAGGCGCCCGAGCTGGTCGACGAGGGCGGCGTTGATGCGCGGGTTGGCGTGGCCGAAGAGGTTCACCCACCAGGAACTCACGCCGTCGACGAAGCGATGGCCCTCCAGGTCCTCCAGCCATGCACCATCGCCGCGCGCCACCGGCACCAGCGGGAAGCGCTCGTGCTGCTTCATCTGCGTGCAGGGATGCCAGACGGCGGCGAGGGAGCGGGCGACGAGGTCGTCGTTGCGGGTCAAGGGGAGCTCGTGGCGCGGGGGACCGCCATTCTAGCCGTCCCTCGCGCGCCGCAACTGGCATCCACCGCCGGCGAGTGCTAGCACTTGCGGCCGGAATTTTCTGCGATAAGGGGCGTGCGCACGCGATTTGCTTCACGAAGAGGGCACTGCGGCCTTGGGCATCCGACCGGCTTCCACCACGACCCGACGGAGGACTTGATTCCATGCACCTGCTCGACTGCATCGAAACCCAGCTCGTCGCCAACCGCCTGCCCCTGGTGGGGGTGAGCGTCGCGGCGGTCCCGTACGCGAACACGCCGGTGGTGCTCACCCTGCACTGGCACGGCTTCGTCGAGACGCGCCTGGCGGACGTGACCGACGCGAACGTGGTCGCCTACCAGCCGGTGCCCAGCTCGGCGCTGCAGCTGAACGAGCGCTGGGACCGGTTCGAGGAGCTGGAGAACGCGGTGCTGGACGTGGCCTGGGAACTGGGCTCGTGGGACCTGGCGCGGCGCGAGGCCCGGCCCTTCATCCGGCCCGGCGCCACGGCGCAGGAGTCGCTCGAGTGCATGGGGGCCTTCGGCAGCCTGCCCGTCGTGATCGAGGGCCAGCCGCCCATCGTGGCCGAGGTGCCCGACGGGGAGGACCTCATCGACACCGCCGGCCGCTCGGGCTACGTGCAGTGGATGTTCCGGCCGGTGCGCGGGGGGGTGTGGGCCGAGGTGGCCGAGGACCAGACGCTCGAGCAGGGCGGCTACCGCAACCCGCCTTGCCCGCACCTGGCCGCCCCGACCAAGCCGGGCGCTTCCCGGCGGGTGGTCTACCAGTTCGGACGCAGCGACCGGCTGGTGACCTGAGGCGGTCCTCGCCGAGTAGTTAGCGCACGCTCTCGCGGCGCGCCTTGTAAATCCTGAAGATTCCCCACGGGAATTCGCCCGGGTCCCGGCTCGCCTGGCGGAATCGACCCCGCCCGGCCCTTGAAATCGGCCCCCTTCCGCCCTATTATTAGCACTCGCTGCGGGTGAGTGCCAATACCCGCCCTATTCGTGCCGGGAGTCCTTCCCGGCCATCGGTTTGTTAGACCAGACCAACTGAGGAGTCGAGAACATGAAGCTGCGTCCGTTGCATGACCGCGTGATCGTGAAGCGCCTCGAGGAAGAACGTAAGACCGCTTCCGGCATCGTCATCCCCGACACCGTCGCCGAGAAGCCCGACCAGGGCGAAGTGCTCGCCGTCGGCCCCGGCAAGAAGAACGAGGAGGGCAAGCTCTCCCCGGTCGATGTGAAGGTCGGCGACAAGATCCTCTTCGGCAAGTACTCGGGCACCACCGTCAAGATCGACGGCGAAGAGCTGCTCGTGATGCGCGAAGAAGACATCATGGCCGTCGTGGCCTGATCGCCTCCCCCATTCCAGAATAGAGAGGAATTTCCATGGCTGCCAAAGACGTCAAATTCCGTGAACACGCCCGCGTCCGCATGATCGCCGGCGTCAATGTCCTCGCCGACGCGGTGAAGGTCACCCTCGGCCCCAAGGGCCGCAACGTGGTGCTCGAGCGCTCCTTCGGCGCCCCCACCGTCACCAAGGACGGCGTGTCCGTCGCGAAGGAAATCGAGCTGAAGGACAAGTTCGAGAACATGGGCGCCCAGATGGTCAAGGAAGTCGCTTCCAAGACCTCGGACGTCGCCGGTGACGGCACCACCACCGCGACCGTGCTGGCCCAGTCGATCGTGACCGAAGGCATGAAGTACGTGGCCGCCGGCATGAACCCGATGGACCTGAAGCGCGGCATCGACAAGGCGGTCCTCGCCACCGTCGAGGAGCTCAAGAAGATCTCCAAGCCCTGCACGACCTCCAAGGAGATCGCCCAGGTCGGCGCCATCTCCGCCAACGCCGACGCCAACATCGGCAAGATCATCTCCGACGCGATGGACAAGGTCGGCAAGGAAGGCGTGATCACGGTCGAGGACGGCAAGAGCCTGGACAACGAGCTCGACATCGTCGAGGGCATGCAGTTCGACCGCGGCTACCTGTCGCCGTACTTCATCAACAACCCCGACCGCCAGATCGCCATCCTCGACGACCCGTTCGTGCTCCTGCACGACAAGAAGGTCTCGAACATCCGCGACCTGCTGCCGGTGCTGGAGCAAGTGGCCAAGGCCGGCCGTCCCCTGCTCATCGTCGCCGAGGATGTCGACGGCGAGGCGCTCGCGACCCTGGTCGTGAACAACCTGCGCGGCATCCTGAAGACCTGCGCCGTGAAGGCCCCGGGCTTCGGCGATCGCCGCAAGGCCATGCTGGAAGACATCGCCATCCTCACGGGCGGCACGGTCATCGCGGAAGAACTCGGCCTCAAGCTCGAGAACGTGACGCTGAAGGACCTGGGCAAGGCGAAGCGCATCGAAGTCGCCAAGGAAGACACGACGATCATCGACGGCGCCGGCAAGGAAGACCAGATCAAGGCCCGCGTCGCGACGATCCGCGCCCAGATCGAGGAAGCCACCAGCGACTACGACAAGGAAAAGCTCCAGGAGCGCGTGGCGAAGCTCGCCGGCGGCGTGGCCGTCATCAAGGTGGGTGCCGCGACCGAAGTCGAGATGAAGGAGAAGAAGGCCCGCGTGGAAGACGCGCTGCACGCCACCCGTGCGGCCGTGGAAGAGGGCATCGTCCCCGGCGGCGGCGTCGCGCTGCTGCGTGCCCGGGATGTCGTCGCCAAGACCAAGGGCGACAACCCCGACCAGGAGGCCGGCATCAAGATCGTGCTGCGCGCGATCGAGCAGCCGATGCGCGAGATCGCCCGCAACGCCGGTGACGAGCCGAGCGTCGTGGTGAACAAGGTCCTCGAGGGCAAGGGCAACTTCGGCTACAACGCCCAGACGGGCGAGTACGGCGACATGGTGGCGATGGGCGTGCTCGATCCCACCAAGGTCACGCGCTGCGCGCTGCAGAACGCGGCCTCGGTCGCCGCGCTGATGCTCACCACCGACGCGATGGTTGCCGAGCTGCCCAAGGAAGACAAGGGCATGGCCGGCGGCATGGGCGGCGGCGGCATGGGCGGCATGGGCGGCATGGGCGACATGGACATGTGATGTCCGCCTGACCCGCGGCAAGCAGTACGGAAAGGCCCGCTTCGGCGGGCCTTTTTCCTTTCCGGCGACGCCCGCGCCGCCGAGAATCAAATCCGGCGCGACGTGGTGACGAAGCGGTCTGTACTGGCTTTCGACTCGTCCTGCAGCCAGCGCGTGAACTGCTCCACCGCCTCGCTTTCGGCCAGTGCCGCGCGGCTGCCGAGGTAATAGCCGCGGTCCGTGACAACGGCCTGGCCGAACGGCAGCACAAGCTGGCCCGATGCCAGTTCGGCCTCGATCAGCACGGGTTGAATCACGATCGCGCCCATGCCGGCACAGGCCGCCACGATCAGGTTGTTGCCCAAGTCGAAACCCGGACCCAACTTGGGGGGGGTCTCAACGTGGCCGGCCTTCTTCAGCCACAGCGCCCAGTTACCGGGGTAGTTGATGTGCTGCAGCAAGGTCAGCTTGAGAAGGTCTCGCGGCTGGCGAAGGCCGGCCGCGAGCGCCGGTGTGCAGGCGGGCAAGAACTCGCGCCCCAGCAGGTACTGCGCACGGATGCCGCGCGGCCGGGCCCCCGCCGGGCGCCTCAAATAGATCCACAGATCCACATCGTCACGCGTGAAGTCCTCGTCGTGATGGAACGGCCGAAGCTCGATGTCGATGTCCGGGTGCAAGGCCCGAAACTGTCCGAGCCGCGGCACCAGCCAGCGCGTACCCAGCGTGGGCAACACGCTCACGCGCAGCTTGCGCGGCGCGGCGCGCGCACCGAACTGGCCGATGGCGATTTCCAGTCCCGCCACGTGCACTTCCACCAATGCCTGACATTCGCGACCGCGCGCCGTCGGCCGTACAAACGGGCCCGAGCGGTCCAGCAGCGTGCATTCCAGGCGCTGCTCCAGTCGCTGTACCGCGCGGCTCACGGCCGCTTGCGTTACGCAGAGCACGTCGGCCGCCCGGCGAAAGCTGCCCAGTTGACACACCGTCAAGAACGCATGCAATTCGGGCAATGACGGAGATTTGAACCGCATGCCCCTGATTACATCAGATTATCGGCAGGGATCAAAATGTCGTTCGCCCTCCAGGCCCGGGCTGACTATGCTTCGCTCGTCTTCCGTCAATCGTGAAACCGCGATGCCATTCGAAGCCTCCCGACCTGCTCTACCCGTCCTCGTGTTGCCTCCAGCCGCGCCAGCCATTGCCCTGGTGTGCGACTCGCCGCACAGCGGCACCGACTACCCGGCCGACTTCAACTACGCCGTGGATGCCGCCGAGTTGCGCAAACTCGAGGACACGCACGTGCAGTGGCTGTGGGACGCCGTGCCGCGCGTGGGCGGCACCCTGGTGCATGCCACGTTTCCGCGCAGCTACATCGATCCGAATCGCCATGAGCATGACATCGATGTCGGCATGCTGGCTGACACCTGGCCTGGCGGGGCGGCGCCTGCCGCCCGGACCCTGGCCTTGGGCAACGGGCTGGTGTCCAGCCTTACGCCTGCGCGCCAGCCCATCTACGCACGCCGCCTGGCGGCGCGGGAGATTTCGCATCGCATCGAACACTACTGGCGACCTTACCGACGGGCGCTGGCGCAGGCGCTGGAGGCGGTGGCCCCTCGGGGCCCGCGCTGGCACCTGAATTTGCACTCGATGCCAAGCAACGCCTACGAGCGGCTTGGCCGCGAGGCACCCGGGCCGCTGGCAGACCTGGTGCTGGGCAACCTGAACACCCAGAGCTGCAGCGCAGCCTTTACCGAACTGGTGGCCGGGACGTTTCGCCATCTGGGCTATAGCGTCGCCATCAACGAGCCGTATGCCGGCCAGGACCTGCTGCGCGAGTTCGGCGTACCAGCACGCGGACATCAAAGCCTGCAGATTGAACTGAACCGTGCGATCTACCTGAACGAAACGACGCGCGAACTGCTGCCGCACGCCAACGCGGTGCGCGAGGATATCGCCGAAGCTCTTTGCGAGATCGCCGCTTACATCCGCACTGTCACCGCGGTCCACTAGAACAAAACCCTGGAGTTGCAAATGCGGAGATATCAAGCATTTATTTCGCTGCTGCTGGCTGCGGCCGCGCTGGCCAGCAACGCCCTGGCGGCGGACTGGCCGACCGCCAAGCCCATCAAGCTGATCGTGCCTTCGGCCGCTGGCGGTACGCCCGACCAGACCAGCCGCAAGCTGGCCTTCTACCTGCAGGACAAACTCAAGCAATCGGTGATCGTGGAGAACATCCCCGGCGCGGCAGGCACCATCGCCATGCAGGCGGTGGCCACCTCGAAGCCCGACGGCTACACGCTGGGCTTCGGCAATATCGTGACCATGGCAATCAACCGCGGCCTGATCGCCAAGTTGCCCTACAACCCCGACAAGGACCT
>JBGAOO010000094.1:0-12041 GCA_044221765.1 Usitatibacteraceae bacterium
GGCGATCTGGCTGCTGCTCGGGGCCACCGGGCTCGCGAAGAAGGCCGCGGGCTGGATCCCGCGGCCGGCCCTGCTGGGGGTGGTGCTGGGCCTGGGCTTCAGCTTCATGCTCGAGGGCATCCGCCTCATGTCGGGCAGCGCGTGGGTCGCCGCCGCGATGCTCGCCTTCGCCCTGCTCGCGCAGTCGCGCCTGCCCGTGATGCTCCTGCTGCTCGCGGCGGGCGCCGTGACGGCCATCGTCCAGGATCCTTCCGTGGCGGGCGCGCTGGCCGGGGTCCGCCCGGGCTTTCGCCTGCCGCCCTTCGCCTGGCCCTCGCTCTCGGCCGCGGACCTCTGGGCGGGCGCAGCGCTGCTCGCCCTGCCGCAGCTTCCCCTCACGTTCGGCAATGCGCTCGTCGCGATCACGCAGGAGAACAACCGCCTGTTCCCGGACCGCGCGGTGGACGAGCGCGGGGTCGCGCTCTCGACCGGCATCGCGAACGCGTGGACGAGCGCCCTGGGCGGGGTGCCGGTGTGCCATGGCGCCGGAGGCATGGCCGGCCACGTGAAGTTCGGCGCGCGCACCGGCGGGGCCACCGTGATGGCCGGGGCGCTGCTCGCGCTGGCCGGCCTGTTCCTGGCCGATTCGGTCGGGGTGCTTCTGCGGCTCTTCCCGCAGCCCGTGCTCGGCGTGATCCTGTTCCTCGCGGGCGCCGAGCTCGCCCTGTCCAGCCGCGAATCCGGCGAGGAGCGCGTCGGCCGGTTCGTGCTCCTCACCACCGCCGCCTTCACGGTGTTCCACGTCGGCGCGGCGGTGGTTTACGGGATCCTCGCCCACCATGCCTCGCGGCGCGGCTGGCTGCGTCCCTAGGCGTCGCTAGCGGCCGAACAGCCCCTTCTTCAGGATGTCGAGCGGGTTCGCCGGCTCGGCCTTCCTCTCCTCGCGCCGTCCCTCGCGGCCCGCGCCCGCGTCCGCGCCGAGCATCGTCATCGAGGTCGACTTCACGCGCACGCGCAGCAGCCACTCGGGGTTCCAGGCGGCCAGCAGCCTCGGGTCGACCGGCCGGGGCGGGTGCAGCACGTTCAGTTCGTTGCCGTAGGCGATCGCGCGCACCATGGCCCCCCCCGCATTGGCGTAGATGCCCGCCGGGATGGCGCACTTCTGGGCGGTGGCCGGCAGCAGCACCTTGTCCTTCACCCACTGGTCGACCTGCGGGTTGGCCAGGTAGTCCACCAGGCCCAGGCCGGCCTCGGGCAGCTCGCTCGAGCTCCAGAGGATCAGGTCGTTCTGGTTCCCACCCAGGGCGGAGAGGAAGTAGGCGCGTGCCGTGCCCACCGAGTTCCAGGACACCGTGACGGCCGCCTTCGGGTCGCCGGGCGCCGAGAGCTCGAGCCTGTCCATGAAGTCCTGCTGCTCGCCTATCGCGAACCTGAGGCTCGCGGGAATGCCCGCGCCGGTAACCGCATGGTCCCCGCGCAGCGAGGACTCCTTGGGCACGCGCTGCTTGTCCTCCTCGTTGGGCCAGATGGCGCGGCCGGGCGAGCTGGTCGCGCCTCGCTCGGGGGCGTAGCGGCCGACGAAGAACTTCCCGAAGTCCTCCGGCCCCGCGGTGGCCATGTCGAGGATGCGGGGCTGCCCGGGCCGCACGCTCTCGCCGCAGCCCCAGTAGAGGAGCAGGCGGCCCTTGGGCCGCTGCTGGTCGATGTCGCGCGTGGCCTCGTTGCCCGTCGTGGGCACGGGCCTGGGCACCGGCCGCAGGGGCAGGCTCGCGCCCATCGCCTGTCCGGGCGGGATGGCGTGGGTGCCCTCGGTGCCGGCGGGCTTCTCGCGCGTGTACACGGCGAGGTCGAGCCACTTGCCCGGCACCATGCCGAGCTTCGAGCCGCCGAAGAAGTTGCCCATCATGCCGCCGATGAGCGGCATGTCGGCCATCTCCTGGGCGCCGGGGATGGAGAGGTTCACGGTGGCCACGTCCATCCAGTAGTTGGCGACGGGCGTCTTCGCGGCGGGGGCCTTCGACTGCGCGGCGGCCGGCAGGGCCGGGATCGCGAGGCAGGCGGCGAGGGCGAGACGGGCGCAGGGTTGCATGGGAGTCCTTTCGTGAATCGGGAAGCGGGAAGGCGCTTCGGGCGCCCCTGTCGACAAGCTTGCTGGGCGATGCAGGCATCGGCAAGGGGATTTTCCCGCTTGACTTGACCTGCGTCAGTCGCGCGCCGCGCCCGGCCGGCGCCGGGCGCGGCCTCGCACCCCCGGCTTGGAGGTAAACGGGAAGCGGCGTATAATCCGGCCCGTCCAAGGAGCGTTGCAACGGGGTTCCCCGCCCCGCCAGGCTTGGACTTCACTCTTCCCGTGAACCGCGCTCACCCGACTGTGCAGGACCGGGTGAGTTTGCCCGTTCTCACAGCGGCATCCCTCACCCGATTCTGGAGAGAACGATGAACGCTGCCCTCAAACCGAACACCGCCGCCGACTTCGTGGTCGCCGACCTGGCCCTCGCCGACTGGGGCCGGAAGGAAATCGCCATCGCCGAGACCGAGATGCCCGGCCTCATGGCGATCCGCGAGGAATTCCGGGCCTCGCAGCCCCTGCGCGGCGCGCGCATCACCGGCTCGCTGCACATGACCATCCAGACCGCCGTGCTCATCGAGACGCTCAACGCGCTCGGCGCGCAGGTGCGCTGGGCCTCGTGCAACATCTACTCGACGCAGGACCACGCCGCCGCCGCCATCGCGCAGGGCGGCACGCCCGTCTTCGCGAAGAAGGGCGAGAGCCTGGCCGAGTACTGGGACTACACGCACCGCATCTTCGAGTGGCCCGACAACGGCTACAGCAACATGATCCTGGACGACGGCGGCGACGCGACGCTGCTGCTGCACCTGGGCACGCGCGCCGAGACGGACGCGAGCGTGCTCGACAACCCGGGCAGCGAGGAGGAGACCTGCCTCTTCGCCTCGATCCGCGAGAAGCTCGCGAAGGACCCGAAGTGGTATTCCACGCGCATCGCCCAGGTGAAGGGCGTGACCGAGGAGACGACCACGGGCGTGAAGCGCCTGTACCAGATGGCGAAGGACGGCCAGCTCAAGTTCCCGGCCATCAACGTGAACGACTCGGTGACCAAGAGCAAGTTCGACAACCTCTACGGCTGCCGCGAATCGCTCGTGGACGGCATCAAGCGCGCCACCGACGTGATGGTGGCGGGCAAGGTCGCGCTGGTCGCCGGCTACGGCGACGTGGGCAAGGGCAGCGCCCAGGCCCTGCGCGCGCTCTCCGCCCAGGTGTGGGTGACCGAGATCGACCCGATCTGCGCGCTGCAGGCGGCGATGGAGGGCTACCGCGTCGTCACGATGGACTACGCCGCGGACAAGGCCGACATCTTCGTCACCGCCACCGGCAACTTCCACGTGATCGAGCACCGGCACATGAAGGCCATGAAGGACCAGGCCATCGTCTGCAACATCGGCCACTTCGACAACGAGATCGACGTCGCCTCCCTCAAGCAGTACCGCTGGGAGAACATCAAGCCGCAGGTCGACCACGTGATCTTCCCGGACGGCAAGCGCATCATCCTGCTCGCCGAGGGCCGCCTGGTGAACCTGGGCTGCGGCACGGGGCACCCGAGCTACGTGATGAGCTCGTCCTTCGCGAACCAGACCATCGCGCAGATCGAGCTCTTCAACAACCCGGCGAAGTACCCGGTCGGCGTCTACGTCCTGCCCAAGCACCTGGACGAGAAGGTGGCGCGCCTGCAGCTGAAGAAGCTGAACGCGCAGCTCTCGGAGCTCACGGACAAGCAGGCGGCCTACATCGGCGTGCAGAAGTCCGGCCCGTACAAGCCCGACAGCTACCGGTACTAGGCGCCCAGCCCCGCGGGGCGGGTCCGCCCGCCCCGCCTTGCCGCGCCCGCGCGGCGCGCTTCCCCCGCCCAGGCAGGACCCGCCCATGCAGACGCAGCAGAACAAGCCCCGCCTATTCAGTTTCGAGTTCTTCCCGCCCAAGACGCCCGAGGGCGAGCAGAAGCGGCGCGAGGCGCGCCGCCAGCTCGCGCAGCTGCGGCCCGCCTTCATGTCGTGCACCTTCGGCGCCGGCGGCTCCACGCAGGAAGGCACGACCCGCACCATCCTCGAGATGCACGCCGAGGGGCACTCGGCGGCCCCGCACATCTCGTGCATCGGCTCGCGGCGGGAGTCGATCGGCGGCATGCTCGACCAGTACCGGGCCGCGGGCATCCGGCGCCTGGTGTGCCTGCGCGGCGACCTGCCGTCGGGCATGGCCGTGGCCGGCGAGTTCCGCTACGCGGCGGACCTGGTGCGCTACGTGCGCGAGCGCACGGGCGACTGGTTCCACATCGAGGTGGCGGCGTACCCGGAGTTCCACCCGCAGGCGCGCCGCCCCGCGGACGACCTGGCGCATTTCCGCGAGAAGGTCCAGGCGGGCGCGAACTCGGCCATCACGCAGTACTTCTACAACCCGGACGCGTACGTGCATTTCGTCGAGTCCGTGGAGGCGCTGGGCGTGGACGTGCCCATCGTGCCGGGCATCATGCCCATCAACAACTACTCGCAGCTCGCGCGCTTTTCCGACGCCTGCGGCGCGGAGATCCCGCGCTGGATCCGCCTGCGGCTCGAGAGCTTCGGCGACGACACCGCCTCCATCAAGGCCTTCGGCCTGGACGTGGTGACGGAGCTGTGCGGCCGCCTGCTCGCCCTGGGGGCGCCGGGCCTGCATTTCTACACCCTCAACCAGGCGGGCCCGGCCTCCACGATCTGGCACCGGCTCGGCCTGTAGCGGCTCGCGGGCGAGGGGGGCAGTAGAATCGCGGCACCGCCCGCGACCCCCGGAGCCCGCCTTGACCGACCCGATTGCCGTTCCCGCTTCGCTCGCCGCGCGCCTGAAGGCGACCCCGCCCCGGGAGGCGGCGCTCGCCCTGGCCGGCGAGGATCCCGCCGGCGCCGTCGCCGCGCTGGCGGAAATGAATCCGGCGACCGTGCAGGACATCCTCGCGCAGTTGACGCAGCCGGCCCTGGAGGCGATCCAGCGCGTCGCGCCCGCGGAGGTCTCGCGGCAATGGCTGCGCAATGCCCGCTATCCCGCCGGCGCCATCGGCCGGCTGATGGAGCCCGCCTATGCCGTCTTCTCGCCGGCCATGACCGTGGGCGAGGCGATCGAGCAGTTGCGCTCGCTCGTGCGCACCGCCTTCGTCACCTACGGGTACGTGACCGACGCCGAGGGCCGGCTCCAGGGCGTGATCACGATGCGCGACCTGCTCCTCAACGGGCGCGAGGTCGTGCTGGGCGAGGTGATGCTGCGCGAGGCGTTCGCCTTCCGCCCCGAGATGCCCCTGTCCGACGCGATGCGGCTCACGCTGAACCGCCACTACCCCGTCTATCCGGTCTGCGACGAGGGCGGCCGGCTGCTCGGTCTGGTGCGCGGCGCCGCCCTCTTCGAGGAAGAGGCCTTCGAGATCACGGCGCAGCCCGGCGCCATGGTGGGCGTCGAGCGGGAGGAGCGCGTGAGCACCTCGCTCGCCCGCGCCTTCAAGTTCCGCCATCCGTGGCTGCAGCTCAACCTGCTGACGGCCTTCGCCGCGGGGGGCGTCGTCGCGCTCTTCCAGGACACCGTCGACCGCCTGGTGATCCTCGCGACCTTCCTGCCGGTGCTGGCGGGCCAGTCCGGCAACACGGGCTGCCAGGCGCTCGCGGTCACGGTGCGCGGGATCACGCTGGGCGAGATCCGGGCCGGCACGGGCAAGGCGTTGATCGCCAAGGAGGCGCTGCTCGGCCTGTCCAACGGCGCGGTCACGGGCCTGCTCTGCGGCATCGCGATGTACGCGTTCGCGACCATGCAGGGATCGCCCCACGCGACGCTGCTCGGGGTGGCGGTTTGCCTCGCCATGATGGGCAGCTGCGCCGTGAGCGGGGTGTCCGGGGCCATCGTGCCGCTCTTCCTGAAGCGCCTGGGGGCGGACCCGGCCACCGCCTCCAGCATCATCGTGACCACGGCCACGGACGTGGCCAGCATGGGCCTGCTGCTGGGCCTGGCCGCCGTCCTGGTGCATTGATTGTATGTTCGGCCAACCCGACCTATCATCGGCGCCATGACGATCCGACACCTCCTCGCGGCGCTGCTCCTGGCCGGCCTCTCGCTCCCCGGCGGGGTCCTGGCGCAGGAGCAGGCGTTCACCAACCGGGCCACGGAGCTCAAGGAGCGCCCCGCGTTCGACGCGCGCACGCTCGTGCAGCTGCCGGCCGACGCCCCCGTCAAGGTCACTTCCCGCTCGAGCGGCTGGACGCAGATCGAATCCGGCACGCAGAAGGGCTGGGTGCGCGTCTTCCACCTGCGCTTCCCCTCGACCGTGGAGCAGTCCTCCTCCGGCGGCGGCGCGGGCGGGCTCACGTCCTTCTTCGGCTTCGGCAGCCGCAAGGGCCCGGAGACCTCCAAGGTGGCCACCATCGGCATCCGCGGGCTCACGCCCGAGGACTTCAAGAACGCCGGCGCCGACCCCGCCGCCCTGAAGAAGCTCCAGTCCTACCGGTCGGACAAGGCGGGCGCGGAGCGCTTCGCCAGGGAGGCGAAGCTCGTGCCCGCTTCCGTGGCCTACGTCGCCGAAGGAGGCGGGAAATGAGGGCGCTCGTGCTGCTTTGCGCCATGCTGGCCGTGCTGCCGGCCCACGCGCAGTTCGACATCGGCCGCATGCTCGACCTGGGCAAGAAGGCGGTCGAGGTGGGTCAGAAGGTGCAGGAGGCCACCAAGGAGTATTCCGTGGAGGAAGAGGTGGCCCTGGGCGAGGGCATCACCTCCGGCTTCCTGGGCGCCGTGAAGCTGCACCCCGACGAGCGGCTGCAGCGCTACGTGAACCGCGTCGGCCGGTGGCTCGCGAGCCAGACCGAGAAGGCCGACCTGCCCTGGACCTTCGGGGTGATCGACACGGAGACCATCAACGCCGTCGCGATGCCCGGCGGCACGGTGATCGTCTCGCACGGCCTGGTGAAGCGGCTGAACAGCGAATCGGAGCTTGCGGGCGTGCTGGCGCACGAGATCGCGCACGTGCTCAAGCGGCACCAGCTCTCGGCCATCCAGTCCGACGCGGGCTGGAGCGCCGCCGGCACCGGCCTCAAGGCCTATGCCTCCGATCGCATCGGCCGCAGCGGCGGGGACGTGCTCGGCCTCAAGACCCAGCTCGCGAACGCGGGCGTCGACCTGGTGAAGGACGGCCTCTTCCTGCGCCCGCTGGATCGCGGCATGGAATACGAGGCCGATCGCGTCGGCGTCGTGATCGCCACGCGCGGCGGCTACGACCCCTACGGGCTGGTGTCGGTGATGATGATGCTCGCGCAGCTCAAGCCCGACGACGCCGGCGCCTCGATCTCCATGAGCACCCATCCCTCCGCCGCCGACCGGCTGGCCGAGCTCGAGAAGATCGTGCCCGTGTCGCTGGAGAAGTACGCGCGCCAGCCGCAGGTCGACGGGCGGTTCCGGCAGGCGATCGGCGCGAAGTAGCCGCCGCCCGGCGGCGCAAGCGGAAAGGGCGCCCTCGGGCGCCCTTTCGCATGGTGCGCGCCCGCGCGCGCTACTTGAGGTTCGCGACCTTCTTGGCGCGCGCCTGCTGCGCCTCCTGCGCGTGGATCTGCGCGTAGGCGTGGTGCGCGGCGCCCTCGGCCTCGCCCACCTTGATGGGCAGGCCCATGTCCTGCAGCACCGAGCCCAGCGCCGACAGGCACAGCATCACGTTCTCGGGCTTGCACGAGTAGCCCATGATCCCGATGCGCCAGATCTTGCCCGCCAGGGGCCCCAGGCCCGCGCCGATCTCGAGGTTGAACTCGGTGAGAAGCGTCTTCCTCACCTCCGCCTCGCGCGAGCGCGCCGCCTCGGGAATGTGCACCGCGTTCATCTGCGGCAGGCGCGCGCCTTCCTTCACGAGGTAGTTCAGGCCCATCGCCTCCAGGCCCGCCTTGAGCGCGAGGTGGTGGCGGTGGTGGCGCGCCCAGCAGTTCTCCAGGCCCTCTTCCTTGATGAGCAGGAGCGCCTCGTGCAAGGCGTACAGGCTGTTGGTGGGCGCGGTGTGGTGGTAGGTGCGCGTCGTCGCGCCCCAGTAGCCCAGCAGCAGGTTCATGTCCATGAACCAGCTGTGGATCTTGTCCTTGCGCGCCTTCACGTGCTCGACGACGCGGTCGGAGAACGACACGGGCGACAGGCCCGGCGTGCACGACAGGCACTTCTGGCTCGCCGAGTAGATCGCGTCCACCTCCCAGTCGTCGACCATCACGGGCGTGCCGGCGAGCGAGGTCACCGCGTCCACGATCGTGAGGGCGTCGTGCTTGTGCGCGACCGACACCAGCGTCTTCGCGTCCGACTGCACGCCGGTGGAGGTCTCGGCGTGCACGAAGGCGACCACGCGCGCGTCCGGGTGCTTCTTCAGCGCGTCCTCGAGCTTGTTCGGGTCGCAGGGCTCGCCCCAGGCGTCCTCCACGATCACCGGGACGCCGCCGGCACGCTCGACGTTCTCGATCATGCGACCGCCGAACACGCCGTTTCGCATCACGACGACCTTGTCGCCGGGCGCCACCAGGTTCACGAAGCAGTACTCCATGCCGACCGAGCCCGGGCCCGAGACGGGGAAGGTGAGCGCGTTCTTCGTCTGGTAGGCGTAGCGCAGCAGCGACTTGAGCTCCTCCATCATCTCCACGAAGACCGGGTCGAGGTAGCCGATGGCCGGCAGGCTCATCGCCGCCATCACGCGCGGGTTGATCTCGGAGGGACCCGGGCCCATGAGCGTGCGCTGGGGCGGGTGGAAGGAGTGGATCTTCTTGGCGGGGGCGAGGTGCTTGAGCGTCATGGCGAATTCCTTGTCACCGCGGTGCCCGTCGGGGCGCCGCGCGTTGAAAAATCGTAGCAGCGGGCTGGGGTGAGGCCGGTTGACGCGGGTCAACCTCGGCCGGGCGTGAAGCGCACGATCGTGCCCTGCGAGGTGTCGGGCAGGGGCTGCGGATCGAGCGCGGTGTCGCCCTCGGGCTGCGGCGAGCCGTCGGCCACGAGGTTCGCGAAGTCGAAGAGCGCGCGG
The DNA here is from genome assembly GCA_044221765.1 of Usitatibacteraceae bacterium. Taxonomy (GTDB): domain Bacteria; phylum Pseudomonadota; class Gammaproteobacteria; order Burkholderiales; family Usitatibacteraceae; genus FEB-7. The sequence goes on from JBGAOO010000094.1 coordinate 9,039, forward strand.
TCCATGAGGTGCGAGGGCGTGACGCGCGTGAGGGCGCTGAAGATCGAGATCACGCGCCCGGGGTGCTTCTTCTCCCAGTCGCGCAGCATCGCCTTCACCTGCTTCCTCTGCAGGTTCTCCTGCGAGCCGCACAGGTCGCACGGGATGATGGGGAAGGCGCGGTCCTCGGCGTAGGCCGCGAGGTCGCTCTCCTCCACGTAGGCGAGGGGCCGGATCACGACGTGCCTGCCGTCGTCCGAGACGAGCTTGGGCGACATCGCCTTGATCTTGCCGTTGTGGAAGAGGTTGAGGAAGAAGGTCTCGAGGATGTCGTCGCGGTGGTGGCCCAGGGCGATCTTGGTCGCGCCCAGCTCCTTCGCCACGCGGTAGAGCACGCCGCGGCGCAGCCTCGAGCACAGGCTGCACATGGTCTTGCCCTCGGGGATCACGCGCTTCACCACGCTGTGCGTGTCCTGGACCTCGATGCGAAAGGGCACGCCGCGCGCGGCCAGGTACTCGGGCAGCACGTGCGCCGGGTAGCCCGGGTGACGCTGGTCGAGGTTCACCGCGATGACCTCGAAGGGCACGGGCGCGTGCTCGCGCAGGTGGATCAGCACGTCCAGCAACGCGTAGCTGTCCTTGCCGCCGGACAGGCAGGCCATGACCCGGTCGCCGGCCTCGATCATCGAGAAGTCGGCGATCGCCTCGCCCACCAGGCGGCGGATGCGCTTCCTGCGCTTGGCGGCCTCGAAATCGGCCTTGCGCGTGTCTCGCGCGGGGATTGCGGTGAAGGCGTCCATGGGAACCCGGGGGCTAGAGGGCGATGCTGCGGCCGCCGTCCACGGCGAGGATCTGGCCGGTGACGAAGGGGGCGTCGAAGAGCAGGTATTTTACCGCGCCGGCGACCTCCGCCGGGTTTCCCGTCCGGGCGAGGGGGGTCTGGGCCTCGATGCGGCGCCTTTCGGCCGGGTCGAAGGCCTCGCCGTCGTCCGGCCAGAGGATCGCCCCGGGCGAGACGCCGTTCACGCGCACCGCGGGCGCGAGCTCCAGGGCGAGGGCGCGCGTGAGGCCCGCGAGCCCGCTCTTCGCCACGGAGTAGGCCAGGAAGCCGGCGAGCGGCCGGTCCGCGTGGATGTCGACCACGTTCACGATGGCCCCGCCGGCGAGCCGCAGGTGCGCGGCGGCGGCCTTCGCGAGAAAGAGCGGTGCGCGCAGGTTGGTGCCCGCCAGGTCCTCCCACTGGCCGGGCGTGAGGCTCGCGAGCGGGGTGGGATGGAAGGTCGAGGCGTTGTTCACCAGGCCGTCCAGGCGGCCGAACCGGGCCGCGGCTTCCTCGACGAGGGCGGGCAGGCGGTCCAGGTCGAGCAGGTCGCCCGAGACCAGGGCCGCCGAGCCCGGCCGCTCGGCCTCGAGCGCCTCGACCAGCCGCCCGGCTTCCTCGCGCGAGCGATGGCAATGCACGACGACCGAGTGGCCTGCCGCATGCAGGGCGCGCACGATCGCCGCGCCCACCCGCCGGCCGCCTCCGGTCACCAGAACCGCTCGACTTTCCATGATGCTATAGTCCCACGCTGTTCGCCGCGCCGGCCGCGACTGGCCGCGCAAGAGGCGAAAGTGTAGCGGAACCGCGAACCCATCCCGACCGTCGCCCTCCAGGATCCGATGCCTCCCCCGGTCGACTTTCCGCTGCCCCCGCCCTCGCCCGAGGCGGCTGCCCATTCGCACGAGCTGGCCGAGCGCATCGCCTTCGAGATCGGCGAGGCGGACGGCTGGATCCCGTTCTCGCGCTACATGGAGCTGGTGCTCTACGCGCCCGGCTTCGGCTACTACACGGCCGGCTCGCGCAAGTTCGGCGCCGAGGGAGACTTCGTCACCGCCCCCGAGATCTCGCCGCTCTTCGCGCGCTGCCTCGCCATGCAGGCGCGCCAGGTGATCGAGCGCACCGGCGGGGACATCCTCGAGATGGGGCCCGGCACGGGCGTGCTCGCCGCCGACCTGTTCGGCGAGCTGAAGGCCCAGCGCGCCGCGCCGCGGCGCTACCTGCTGCTCGAGGTGAGCCCGGAGCTGGGCGAGCGCCAGCGCGAGCGCCTGGCCGCGCGCCACCCGCAGGACCTCGCCCGCTTCGAGTGGATCGACCGGCTGCCCGAGCACTTCGACGGCCTCGCCATCGCGAACGAGGTGCTCGACGTGCTGCCGTGCTCGCTCGTGCACCGCACCGGCGGCGACATCCTCGAGCGTGGCGTGGTGCTGAGCGATGCCGGCTTCGCCTGGGACGACGTGCACCTGCCCGAGGGTGAGCTCAAGCGCCGCGCGAGGGCGGTGATCCCCGCCGGGGACTACGACTACCTCACCGAGGTGAACCTGGCGGCCGAGGCGCTCGTGCGCACCGTGTGCGCATCGCTCGGCACGGGCCTCGCCCTCTTCATCGATTACGGCTTCTCGCAGGCGGAGTACTACCACCCGCAGCGTTCCCAGGGGACCCTGCGCTGCCATTACCGCCACCGGTACCACGGCGACCCGTTCTTCCTTCCGGGCCTGCAGGACATCACCGCGCACGTGGACTTCACCGCGATGGCGCGCGCCGCGCAGTCGGCCGGCGCCGAGATCATGGGCTACACGAACCAGGCGCATTTCCTCATCTCCAGCGGCCTGGCGGTCCTCGTGTCCGAGGGCGACCCGAACATGACGCTCTCGCGCCTGAAGGCCTCGAGCGCGGTGCTGCGGCTCATCAACCCGTCGGAGATGGGCGAGCTCTTCAAGGTCCTGGGCGTGGCGCGCGGCGTGGAGCCGCCCCTCATCGGCTTCCAGTCGGCGCGCCCGATGTCGCTGGGCATCGCCGAGTAGCGCCGGGCCCATGGGCTAGAATGGCCCGACCCAACCAGCCACGGACGGGCTCGAACCCTTCCGGGCGATACAAGGAGTGAGGAGACATGAGGAAACTTTTCGTGGTGTGCATCGCCCTGGCCGCGGCATTCGGGATCGCCGGGGCCGGCGCGCAGGAGAAGAAGGCCCGCATCGCCATCG
>JBGAOO010000095.1:0-11997 GCA_044221765.1 Usitatibacteraceae bacterium
CGGCTTCTCGATCGAGGCGCGCGGCAACAACCTCTTCTACGCGGGCTTCCTGTACGACGAGAGCGGCCGCTCCACGTGGTATGTCGCCGCCGGTCCCACCTCGCTCGACGGCTCGCTCTTCACCGGCAACCTGCTCAAGTTCACCGGCGGGCAGACGCTCGCGGGTGCGTACAGGGCCCCGGGCCCCGAGCAGGTGGTCGGTCCCTTCACCCTCGCCTTCTCCGATGCGGTCAACGCCACCATGGTGTGGCCCGGCGGCACCGTGGCGCTCGAGCGTTTCCCGATCGTGCCCAATGGACTCGCCGCGTCCGCGCAGGCGAACGTGCCCGAGAGCGGCTGGTGGTGGAACGCAGCCGAGAGCGGGCGTGGCTACTTCATCGAGTGGCAAGGGGGTACGGCTTTCCTGGCGGGCTACATGTACGACGACGCGGGCAATCCCGTCTGGTATCTCTCCTCCTACGCGACGCCGGACCCGCGCCGGTTCAGCGGCAGCTGGTGGAGCTACGCGAACGGGCAGACACTCACCGGCGCCTACAGGCCGGCCACGCAGGTGAGCAACAACGTGGCGCCACTCTCGATCCGCTTCGACACCGCCACCACGGGCTTCCTCACCCTGCCGGGCAACCGCGAAGTGGCCATCACGCGGTTCCGGTTCTAGCGCCCGCGCCCGGCCCGCGGCGATAATCGACGCTTCCGCCGGCCCCGCCCATGATCCTCACGCCCCCGCATTTCACCCCGCTGGTCTCGCCGCGGGCGCATCCCGCCCCCGCCACGTTCGTGTTCCGCGGCGACGAGATCCTCGCGCGCGCGGACGACCTCTCGTTCCCCGATGGCGCGGCGTGCGCCGCGCTCGGGCTGCGCGAGGCGGACTTCCATCCGGTAGGGCTGCTCGGCGAGACCTACTGCCGCGCCGCCTGGCTCGCGAAGGAGGCCGTCGCGCCCGAAGGCCACGCGTTCGCGGGCCTGCGCTCGCTCTTCGGCCGGCACGACGACGGGCTGGTGGCGATCGCCGGCCGCGCGCGCACGATCGTCGAGTGGGCGAGGACGCACCGCTTCTGCGGCGCCTGCGGCGGCCCCACGGAGCCCATGCCGGGCGAGCGCGCGATGAAGTGCGCCTCTTGCGGCCACCATGCCTACCCTCGCATCTCGCCGGCGATGATGGTGCTCGTGAAGCGCGGGCCGGACATCCTGCTCGCCCGCCACGGGCGCGGGCCGGGGCGCTTCACGGCGCTCGCGGGCTTCCTGGAAGCCGGAGAATCGGTGGAGGATGCCGTCCACCGCGAGGTGCGCGAGGAGGTGGGCCTCGAGGTGAAGGACCTGCGCTACTTCGCCAGCCAGTCCTGGCCCTTCCCGCACTCGCTCATGATCGCCTTCACCGCCGAGTACGCGGGCGGCGAGGTGACGGTGGACGGGACCGAGATCGCCGAGGCACGCTGGTTCGGCCCGGGCGATGCGCTGCCGGAGATCTCCATCCCGCAGTCCATCGCGCGCGCGCTCATCGACGCGAACCTGCCCGTCCCGGCTCCGCGGCGCTAGGGCGCCCCGCCCGCGATGCGCCAGGCGTGCAGCTGCACGCCGGAGATCGACAGCTCGAGCGGCTCGGTCCTTTCCGCCTCGACGGCCCCCAGGCGCGAGCGGGCCACGTCGGTGACCAGGATCTCCGCCGGACGCGCGATGTCCTCGCCCAGCTTGTGCGCGATGTTGACCGGGTCGCCGAAGGCGTCCTGGCCGCGGATGAGCAGGAAGCGGCCGTAGTCGATGCCGATGCCCACGCTGGGCGGCGGCTTGCCCGTGCCGTCGTCGCCGAGCGCGGCGAGCGTCGCGTTGATCCGGCGGGCAGCCGCCACCGCGGCACCCGGGCAGTCGAAGACGGCGAGCACGTTGTCCGCCTCGCACTTCACCACCTCGCCCCCGTTCGCCTCGACGAGCGGGCGCGCGATCGACTGCACCTGCCGGATGCGGCACAGGTGCGAGATGATGCCGCTGCGACGCACCGAGAGCGAGAAGCCGCTCATGTCGAGCACGAACACCGCGCACTCCACCTCGTAGGCGGCGCGGATCCGGCCCTCCGCCTCGGCGCGATCGGGCGGCGCGAGGCCGGCCAGCGCGTCGATGAGCGCGTAGAAGGATTTCACGCCGGCTCCTCGCGCGCGGCCCGCCTCGGGGCGAGGACGCGCGCATGGTGGCGCAGGTGGTCGGCGACGAAGCTCGCGATGAACCAGTAGCTGTGGTCGTACGCGGGGTGGCGGCGAAGCTGCACCCGGATGGCCGTGCCCTCGCACGCGGTCACGAACCGCTCGGGCTGGAGCTGCTCGTCGAGAAACTTGTCGGCCTCCCCCTGGTCGATGAGCACCGGCCCGGCGAAGGCGGAAGTCCTCGCGAGCGCCGTCGCGTCCCAGGCGCCCCACGCGCCCTCGTCGGCGCCGAGGTAGCGCTGGAAGGCCTTGCGCCCCCACGGCACCTGGGAAGGCGCCACCACGGGCGCGAAGGCCGACACGCTCCGGTACCGGTCGGGGTGCCGGAGCGCGCACGTGAGGGCCCCGTGCCCGCCCATGGAGTGGCCGAAGATGCCCTGCCGCGAGAGGTCCGCGGGGAAGTTCGCCGCGACCACCTCGGGCAGCTCCTGCGTCACGTAGCTCGCCATGCGGTAGTTCGCGCGCCAGGGCTCCTCGGTGGCGTCGACGTAGAAGCCTGCTCCCCGGCCGAAGTCCCAGTGCTCGTCGTCGCCGGGGATCCTCGGCTCGCGCGGGCTCGTGTCGGGCGCCACCAGCATGAGGCCCAGCCGGGCGGCCAGCCGCTGCGCGCCCGCCTTGACCATGAAGGTCTCCTCCGTGCACGTGAGGCCCGCGAGGTAGTAGAGCACCGGCACCGGGCCCGTCGCGGCCTGCGGCGGGCGGAAGACGGAAAAGCGCATGGGGCCGGCGCACTCGCGCGAGGCGTGGCGGTAGAAGCCCTGCACGCCCCCGAAGCAGGCCTGCTCGGAGAGGACCTCGATCGCGGCCATCAGTACACCACGACGCTGCGGATCGATTCCCCGGCGTGCATGAGGTCGAAGCCGCGGTTGATGTCCTCGAGCGGCATGGTGTGGGTGATGAGCGAGTCGATGTCGATCTTGCCGTCCATGTACCAGTCGACGATCTTCGGCACGTCGGTCCTGCCGCGCGCGCCGCCGAAGGCCGTGCCCTTCCAGATGCGGCCGGTGACGAGCTGGAAAGGCCGCGTCCGGATCTCCTGCCCGGCACCGGCCACGCCGATGATCACCGAGACGCCCCAGCCGCGGTGCGTGCACTCGAGCGCCTGGCGCATGAGGTCCACGTTCCCCACGCACTCGAAGCTGTAGTCGGCGCCGCCGTCGGTGAGCGCCACCAGGTGCGCCACGAGGTCGCCGCCCACCTCCTTCGGGTTCACGAAGTGCGTCATGCCGAACTTCTCGGCGAGCGGCTTGCGCGCGGGATTGAGGTCCACGCCGACGATCTTGTTGGCGCCGACCAGGCGCGCGCCCTGGATCACGTTCAAGCCGATGCCGCCCAGGCCGAAGACGACGACGTTGGCGCCCGCCTCGACCTTCGCCGTGTTGATGACCGCGCCGATGCCGGTGGTCACGCCGCAGCCGATGTAGCAGACCTTGTCGAAGGGGGCGTCCTCGCGGATCTTCGCCACCGCGATCTCGGGCAGCACGGTGAAGTTCGAGAACGTCGAGCAGCCCATGTAGTGGTAGATCGGCTCGCCGTCGAGCGAGAAGCGGCTCTTGCCGTCGGGCATCACGCCCTTGCCTTGCGTGGCGCGGATCGCGGTGCACAGGTTCGTCTTGCGCGACAGGCACGACTTGCACTGCCGGCATTCGGGCGTGTAGAGCGGGATCACGTGGTCGCCCTTCCTCACGCTCGTCACGCCCGGCCCCACGTCCACCACGATGCCCGCGCCTTCGTGGCCCAGGATCGCGGGAAAGATCCCCTCGGGGTCCGCGCCCGAGCGCGTGAACTCGTCGGTGTGGCACAGGCCCGTGGCCTTGATCTCGACGAGCACCTCGCCGGTCTTCGGGCCGTCCAGGTCCACCGTCTCGATCGTGAGGGGGGCGCCGGCCTGGCGGGCGAGCGCTGCGCGGGTCTTCATGGGGTTGCTCCTTGGCGAAAGGCCTGCGCGATCAGCTCGTAGGAGCGGTGCCGCGCGGCGGGGTCGTGCGTCCAGGTGTTGATGACGATCTCTTCGAGCGCGAAGGTCGCGGCGAGCGCCTCGAGCTTCGCGGCGACCTGCGCCGCGGTGCCCGCGATGGCCTTCTCGCGCACGCGATGCACCACCGCGAGCTCGGGCTCGGTGTACGGATACGCCGCCGCGTCCTCGGGCGAGACGAGCGGCGTGCGCAGGCCCTTCTCGAACCCGATGCGCCAATGCTCGCGCGTCCTGAGCAGGCGCCTCGCCTCGTCCTCGGTGTCCGCCGCCAGGGCCCACACGCAGATCGTCGCCTTCGGCTCGGGGTGGCGCGCGCTCGGCCGGTAGTTCTCGCGGTAGAGGGCGAGCGCCTGCTCGGTGCCGCGCCCGTCGGTGAAGAAGTAGGCGAACGCATAGGGCAGGCCCAGGTACGCCGCGAGCTGCGCGCCGTAGTCCGAGCTGCCCAGGATCCATACCTCGGGCACGGTGGGCCCGGTCGGGTGCGCGCGGATCTCGCGGAAGGGGTGGCCCGCCGGGAGCGGCTCGCCGCGCAGCCACAGGCCGAGCTCCTGCACCATCGACGGGAAATTCTCCGCGGCGCCCGGGTCGGGATTGAGCGCCATGGCGGTGAGCCGGTCCGAGCCCGGCGCGCGGCCCAGGCCCAGGTCGATGCGCCCGGGCGCGAGGGCCTCGAGCACGCGGAACTGCTCGGCGACCTTGAGCGCGGAGTAGTGCGGCAGCATGACGCCCGCGCTGCCCACGCGGATGCGCGGCGTGGTGGCCGCGATGGCCGCCATCAGGATCTCCGGCGCGGTGCCGACGATGCTGTCGCTGTTGTGGTGCTCCGAGACCCAGTAGCGGTGGTAGCCGAGCGCATCGCAGTGCTTCGCGAGCGCGAGCGACTCGCGGATGGCGTGGTCCTGGGTCTTTTCCTGCGCGGCGGGGGACTGGTCGAGGACGGAAAGCTGGAGGGCGCGGGGCATGGCCGCCATTGTCGCCTTTTCGCGCAGCGCCGTGGTGCCGCTCCTAGCGCCGGCGCGCGCGCCCGACGCCGCAGGCGCTCTCGAGCCCGTAGTCGGCGAAGAACGCGACCGCCTCGGGATCCACGCGCCGGGCATCGCCCGTGTGCGTGCCGAAGGCGCCGCCGCCGCAGGCGTAATGGCCCACCGCGCCGCCGCCGATCGCCGCGTAGCCGACCGCGCCGCCGCCGACGGCCATCGAGCCGATGGCGAGGCCGCCCGCCGCCGCGAGCGCGCCCACGGAAAGGCCGCCCGCCGTGATCACGCCGAGCGCCGCCCCGCCCAGGGCGACGAGACCGCGCGCGAAGCCGCCGATCGCGATCACCCCGGTGGCCCTGTCGCCGACGGCGATGAAGCCGCAAGCGTGGCCCATCGCCTCGCCGCGCTCCGGGCTCGGGCCGGTGGCGATCGCGATGAAGGGCAGGCCGAGCAGCTCGAAGTCGCTGCGGTAGCGGTAGCCGCGCCGGCCGCCGCCGCCCAGCAGGCGCACCTGCTCCTCGAGCTCGGCGACCCGCTTCTGGAGGGCGGCACGGTCGTTCTGCATGGAAAGACTATAGCGCCGGCCGCGGGCGGGCGTCGAGGCGCGGCCCGGCCGCGCCCGGGTGCCTCAGGGCTTCTCGCCGCGCGCCAGGCGCGCGTCGATGTCGTCCAGGCAGGGGACCAGGTCCGCGATCGAATCGACCACGTAGTGCGCGCCGCGCTGGTACATCGTGGGATAGATGCGATCCCGGTGCGCCTGCTTCACCTTCTCGGGCATCGCGAGCCAGGCGTCGAGCGGCACGCCCACCTCGTTCCCGGAGATGGCGAGGCCGATGGCCCAGGAGCCGGCGTTCACGCCCTCCTCGATGCCGGTGAGCGTGTCGTCCACCTTCACGAGGGATTCCACGGGCGAGATCTGCAGCTCGATCATGTTCTTGAGGACCATGTACGGGTACGGGCGGCCGGCGGGCACGTCGCCCGCGCCGCAGGTGTAGTCCGGGTCGTAGCCCTGCTTCCTCGCGTCCGCCTGGTTGATCGCGAGCATGCCGGGCAGGTAGCCGGAGGTGGAGCCGATCTTCATGCCGCGGCGCCGGCACTCGGCCACCACCTCGAGCGTGCCCGGGATGAGCGTCGAGTAATCCGAGAGGCAGGCCTCCTGCATCGGCACGAAGTCCGCGAACATGGCGTCCACGTCCGCCGCGTTCGGCTCGCGGCCGTGCCTGGCCACCCAGCGCTCGCGCACCGTGGGGATCTCGGAGATCTTCTGGATGTGGACCTTCTTGTGCGCGCCCATCGGCTGGCGCGCCTCGGCGATCGAGATCGGCACGCCGGCCTTCTCGTACACCTTCATGAACACGACGGCCGGCGCCATGCAGCCGAAATCCATCGTCGTGCCGGCCCAGTCGAGCACGATGGCCTTCAGCTTGCCCCGGTAGCGCCTGGAATAGGTGAACGTCATCGCGGATTCTCCTCGGTGGTTGGACGCCTCCCGCCAAGGCTAGGCGAGGCGGGGGGCGGGAAGTTGACGTGGGTCAGAGGCCGGGGCCGGGAAGCCGCCGTGATGCCGGGGAGGCGAGCACGCCGGAATCGGCACACCGCGCAGCCTACACGAAGGCGCCGGCCCGCCCCTGTCACGCGACTGTCACGCGCCGCGCGCCGCGCGGGCCTTCCGTGCTTCAATCCGGGTTCCGCCCACCGCGGCGGCCCCGCGAAAGGATCTGCCGACATGGAACTGGTGCTCTGGCGACACGCCGATGCCGAGGACGGGCTGGTCGACCTCGACCGCAGGCTCACCGAGAAAGGCCGCCACCAGGCGCGGCGCATGGCCGCGTGGCTGCGGCCACGGCTCGAAGGCAAGTGGGACATCCTCACGAGCCCGGCCGCGCGCGCCCAGGAAACGGCGCAGGCGCTCGAGCTGAAGGCCGAGGTGCGCCTCACGCTGGGCATCGGGGCCACGGAGGATGCGGTGCTTCGCGAGGCGCGGTGGCCCGAGGGCGGGCGCAATGTCCTGGTCGTGGGCCACCAGCCGACGCTCGGGCGCATCGCGAGCCGCCTGCTCACCGGGCACCGGGGCGACCTCTCGGTCAAGAAAGGCGCCGCCTGGTGGTTCTCGAGCCGGATCGACGGGGGCCACGGCCCGCACGAGGTGATCCTGCGCGCCGTGATCGCGCCCGACCTCGCGCAGCCCTAGCCGGGCCTCAGGGCTTCGGGATGCGGATCCGGCTGATCATGAGCGAGCCGGAGAGCGCGAACAGCAGCACGAGCGGGTGCAGCATGAACCCGGCGATCGCGACCTCGCCGAACCACAGCCGGTCCTGGATCGCCCCTTGGGAGGCGGCGAGCGAGAGCAGCCCCACCAGGACGATGGAGGTGGGGATGGGCGTGCCCTCGAAATACTTCACCTTGTCGCCGCCCTCCGAGAGCGCCTCGGCCGTCACGTTGAAGCGCGCCAGGCGCGACACCCCGCAGGCGACGAAGAACGCGAGCACGATGCGGTCGTAGAGGCCCTGCATGCCGCAGCCGTAGGCGATCATCGCCGGCGCCACGCCGAAGGAGATCACGTCCGCGAGCGAATCGAGCTCTCGGCCCATGGCCGAGGAGACGCGCCGCCAGCGCGCGATGTAGCCGTCCAGGATGTCGAACACCAGCGCCACGAGCACGAGGGCGCACGCGTAGTGGACGTGATGCACCTCGCGCGTCTGCAGGTAGGTCATGGTCGAGAAGATCGCGCCCACGCCGCACACCGCGTTCGCCAGCGTGAACCAGTCCGCCAGGTGGAAGGCGCGGATCATCGAGAAGGGCTTCTTGGGGAATTCCGGGGTCATACGGGGCGCTCCAGGGTGCATTCGCTCGCGACGGCAGGCGCCGTCCCCGCCATGATCGCATTCCCGCGCGGCCTCGGGGGCGAGGCCGGCTAGGCGCTCGCGGGCAAGGCCTCCTGCCGGTACCGGACATCGGAGAGCAGCCGGGCGATTTCCTTGCGCACCACGGCGTAGCACTCGCAGGAGGTGCGCTCCAGGCCGCCGCGCTCGAGCACCGAGATGTGGCCGCGCCGGTAGCGGATGTAGCCGGCGCGCTGGAGGTTGCCGGCCGCCTCCGTGATGCCCTCGCGGCGCACCCCGAGCGCGCTCGCGACCAGCTCCTGCGTCATGATGAGCTCGTTCGTGGGCAGGCGATCGAGCGTGAGGAGCAACCACCGGCACAGCTGCTGCTCGATCGAATGGTGCCGGTTGCACGCGGCCGTCTGGCACATCTGGGTGAGCAGCGCCTGCGTGTAGCGCAGCAGGAGCTTCTGCAGCAGTCCCGAGCGATCGAATTCCTCCTTGAGCACCCGGGCCGGCAGCCGGAAGCCGTGCCCCGCGGTCTGCACCACCGCGGAACTGGGCGTGGTGTCGCCTCCCATGAAGAGCGCGATGCCGAGCATGCCCTCGTTGCCCACGCCGGCCACCTCGGCCGAGGCCGCCGACTCGAGCACGTAGTGCATGGACACGATGGCGCTCGTCGGGAACACCGCGTGGTGCATCTGGCCGCCCGGCTCGTAGAGGATGTCGCCCAGGCGCAGCGTCATGGGCTCCAGGTGCGGCAGCAGGCGTTCGAAGTCCTCGGCAGGCAGCGCCGCGAGCAGGTGGTTCTGGCTGGGGACCGGGAGCGTCGCCATGGGCAGGGCGCGCGGGCTCAGCGCCCCGCGCCCACCTCCACGCCCACGCCGCGGTAGCCCACGAAGCGGCAGGCGCGGTTGAACATCGGCTCGCCGCTCACGCGGAAGGACTGGATGCTCCCGTCGGCGTTGTTGCGGCTCAGCAGGTGGTCCAGGAAAGGCTGCCGGGCCTCGATCATCTCGAGCAGCGCCTGCCGCTCCTGCGCGTTCCAGCCCGTCGCCCCGCCATCGCCCGGCCGGCCGTCGAGCGTCTCCACGCTCAGGCCGAGCATCTCGAGGACAGGACCCGACACCTTGGTGAACGACCCGGCGTCGTCCTGCTCCCAGTACCAGTCCGTGGCGAGCTCGGCCAGGCTGCGGAAGCGGGCCTCGCTCTCGCGAAGCTCCGCGGTGCGCTCGCTCACGGCCCGCTCGAGTTCGCGGCTGTAGTTCTCGAGCGCCTTGTGGAGCAGGCGCACCTCCAGGAAGTTGTGGATGCGCAGCTTCGCCTCCAGCAGGTCGAAGGGCTTGCTCACGAAGTCCTTCGCGCCGGCCTGCAGCGCGCGCAGCTTGTGGCCGGGCTGGGCCGTGAGGACGACCACGGGCAGGTACGCGTCGGCCCCGTTCGTCCGCAGGACGTCCATCACGCCGAACCCGTCCAGGCCGGGCATCTGCAGGTCGAGGAGGATGAGGTCGTAGCGGTTGCGCCGGTGCAGCTCGCCCACCTCCAGTGGATTGCGCGTCGAGGACACGTGCGTGTATCCGGCCTCCTCGAGCAGTTGCTCGAGCAGCAGGACGTTGGTTTCCTGGTCGTCCACGATCAGGATGGTGGCGCCCAGGATGTCAGGCTCCCCGACTTTCATTTTTCGTCTCCTGCAGGGTCCGTCGCCGGCCTGCTGTGCGCGTGCTTGAAGGCCACGTCCAGGGTCGCCATGAACTCGTCGACCTTGATCGGCTTGGTGAGATAGCGGAAGAACCCGGCCTCCAGGCCCTTCTCCACGTCGCGGCTCATCGCGTTGGCGCTGAGCGCCACGACCGGGATGTGGGCCGTGGCCCGGTCATCCAGGAGCATCCTGAGCGCCGTGAGGCCGCTGATGCCCGGCAGGTTGATGTCCATGAGGATCACGTCCGGCAACCGGGCCCGGGCGAGCTCGACGCCGGTGATGCCGTCGCGCGCGCTCAGCAGCCGGATGTTGGGCCGGCGGGCGACGAGGTCCTCGACGAGCATCAGGTTGGCCGGGTTGTCCTCGACGTAGAGCAGGATGCAGTCCTTCTCCTGGCCGGGCTCGGGCGAGCGCGGGGCCGACAGCGGGCCGTCCGTGCCCGCGACCGGGTGCGGCTCGCCCGCGAGGAGCAGGTCGATCCAGAACACGCTGCCTTCGCCGACCACGCTCTCGACGCCGATCGCCCCGCCCATGGATTCGACCAGCCGCTTGCACAGCACGAGGCCGATGCCGGTCCCCTCCTCCGCGTTCGCCTCCTGGCCCAGGCGGTTGAACGGCTGGAAAAGCTGCTTCACCTGCTCGGGGCCCAGGCCCGCCCCCGTGTCCGTCACGTCGATGCGGATGCGCCCGGGCGAGCCGCTCGCGCAATGCACGGTGACCGTTCCGCCGGGCCTGTTGTACTTGATCGCGTTGGAAAGCAGGTTGATCAGCACCTGCTTCACGCGCGTGCGGTCGCCGTTGGCGTAGGACGCGCCCTCGAGCCGGGGGAAATCCATGTGGATGCCGCGCTTGTGCGCCTGCGGCTCGACCATGGCGTGGCATTCGCGGATCAGCTCCGCGAGCGACACGGGCTCGAGCGAGAGCGAGAGCCGGCCCGACTCGATGAGGGCGAGGTCCAGGATCTCGTTGATGAGCTGCAGCAGGTACCAGCCGGCGCGCAGGATCTGCTCGATGGCGCGCTGCTGCGCCGGCGTGGGCGGGGGCTTGCCGGACTCGATGAGCTGCGCGAAGCCCAGGATCGCGCTGAGCGGGGTGCGCAGCTCGTGGCTCATGCCGGAGAGGAAGTCGGATTTCGCGCGGTTGGCCTTCTCCGCCTGGGCCATGGCCGCATGCAGGTCCGTCTCCGCCTGCTTGCGCACGGAATTGTCGGTGCCGTTGAGCAGGTAGCCGATGATGCCGCCCGCGTCGTCGCGCAGCGCCGTGATGGAGACGATCGCCGGGATGCGCCGGCCGTCCTTGCACAGGTAGGTGAGCTCGTAGATGTCCTCGATGCCGCGCGAGGCCTTGAAGGCGAGCGCCTCGAACCCCGGCGCGATCGTCGTGCCCAGTTCCCGCGTGAGGGCGAGCGCGCGGATCATCACCTCGTCCGGGTCGTGCAGCTCGCTCGGGCTGATGCGGTTCACCACCTCGGCGGCCTTGTAGCCGAGCATGCGCTCGGCGCCGACGTTGAAGAGCTGGATGATGCCCTTCTCGTCCGTGGCGATGATCGAGTAGCTCGCGCTCGTGAGGATCGCGTTCTGCAGCGCGCCCGTCTTGAGCAGGGCCTCCTGGCGGCGGTCCTCGGCGATCCCTTCGGGCCGGCGCGGGGCATCGAGGGGAATGGCATCGCCAACGGATTCGAGCATGTGCGACCTCCGGGCGGTGGCCCGAACGGGTTCTCCTGCGGGGGCGGGCGGCGTTCGCGGCTGGCTGGAAACGAAGGCGGCTCGCCCGAGTTGGCGCGATGCCCGCATTGTCCCCGCCGGGCCGGGCGGCCTCTGTACGGTAGGCCGCATAGGCCGGCGCAGGCCCGCGCCCCCTTGCGCGTATCGGATCGGCGACAGCACGAACGCCATGCAATCAACGACCTGGGCTCGGGCCCCCGGCGGGCTGTCGGGGAGGCCCGACACGTCGCCGGGGGCCCTTTCGGCCAATACCCTGAATACATTAGGGTTATCAAAGTGGCATGCATACTGCTGGGAGTATCTCGGACAACCCTGTTCCAGGCCGAGGAGCCTCCTTATGATCGCCATTGCCGCCCCATCCTTCGCGTTGGCCCGCGCGCGCCCGTTCCTGCTGGCGTGCCTCGCCTTCGTCTTCCACGTCTGGGCCGGGCCCGCCTTGGCCGCGCTGAGCGCCGCGCCTTCCAGCGCCACGCTGGCGAGCGGCACCTACACCACGATCGTCGTCTCGGACGTGCGCAGCCAGCTGCGCGCCACCTCGAGCGACACCGATGTCGCCACCGTGACCGCCTCCGCGACGGCCTCGCGCTCGGCCACGGTGACCATCC
>JBGAOO010000096.1:0-12158 GCA_044221765.1 Usitatibacteraceae bacterium
AGGTGATGAGCGAGCTGAAGGTGCTCGCCGCGCGCCAGGCCGCCCGGCGCATGACGGTGGACGAGCGCCAGCGGCTCATCGAGCTGAAGAAGCGCATGGAGGTGTGCGTCGAGAAGGGCGAGATCCAGGCCTACTTCGACAACGCCACGGCCCTGCACGACGCGGTGTGCGAGGGCACCCACAACTCCTTCCTGCTCGAGACCACGCGCAACATCCAGGTGTGCCTGTGCGCCTACCGCCGGCACCTGGCGCGCATCCTGCACCTGCCGATCCAGACCTCGCTCGAGGAGAACTGCCGCATCGTCGACGCCATCGTGCGCGGCGACGCCGCCGAGGCCGAGCGCTGGATGCGCCAGCAGACGGAGCTGCGCCGCGAGGAGTTCGCCGACCTCATCACGCTCGTCTCCGAGAGCCGCACGGGCGATGCCCTGTCGCGGGTGGCCTGAGGATCCCGCGCGATGACTGCCCGATCGTTCACGACCGTCGCCACCGGCCTGCGCTTCCCCGAGGGACCCCTGCTGCTGCCCGACGGCAGCCTCGCCTTCGTCGAGGTCGAGCGCGGCACCCTCATGAAGGTGACGCCCGAGGGCCACATCGAGACCATCGCCTTCCTGGGCGGGGGCCCCAACGGCGCGGCCCTGGGCCCGGACGGCGCCGTGTACGTGTGCAACAACGGCGGGTTCCGGTTCCACGACGAGCCGGGCATGCTCCGGCCCATCGGCACGCCGGACAGCTACGTGGGCGGCAGCATCCAGCGCGTGGACCTCGCCACCGGCGCGGTGACGACGCTCTACGGCGGCGAGGCCGGCCCCTTCCTCAAGGGCCCCAACGACCTCGTCTTCGACAAGTCCGGCCACTTCTGGTTTACCGACATGGGCAAGACGCGCGAGCAGCTCATCGACCNACATCAGCGCGAGGTCCTTGCGCCGCGGCGCCTCGGCCACGCGGGTGGAGAGCGAGAGCCTCACGCCCGCGTCCGTCTACGGGGCATAGCCCGCCTTCTCGCGGCGGTTGAGCCACCACTGGTAGGGGACCGGCAGCGTGCGGTAGTCCGGGTCCACGCCCAGCGCGCGCGCGGCATGCGCGGGCCAGAAGGGATCGACCATCATCTCGCGAGCGATGGCGACCAGGTCCGCCTTCCCGGAGGCGACGATCTCCTCGGCCTGCCCGGGCTTCACGATGAAGCCCACCGCGATGGTGGGCATGTCCGCCTCGCGCCGGATGCGCTCGGCGTAAGGCACCTGGTAGCCCAGCAGCTTCTTGCCCGAGAAGAGCGCCACCGAGCGCACGCTGATGCCGGCCGAGGAGCAGTCGATCGCGTCCACGCCCTCGCCCTTGAGCGCCTTCGCGAGGACCACGGAGTCCTCGAGGGACCAGCCGCTCTCGTCCACGGAGGAGATGCGGAAGAAGAGCGGCTTGTGCGCGGGCCACACTTTTCGCACTGCGGCCGTCACCTCCAGCGCGAAGCGCATGCGGTTGTCCAGGCTGCCGCCGTAGCGGTCCGTCCGGTTGTTCGAGGCGGTCGAGAGGAACTGGTGGATGAGGTAGCCGTGGGCGCCGTGCAGCTCGATCACGTCCAGCCCGGCGGCGTCGGCGCGGCGCGCGGCCTGCGCGAAGGACTCGGTCACGGCGGCGATGTCGTCCTCGCTCATCACCTCGGGCACCGGCCACCCTTCGAGGAAGGGCACGGCGCTCGGGCCCAGCATCTGCCAGTGCTGCTCGCCCTCCACGGGCACGGAGCGGTCCAGCGTCTTGAAGCCCTCCCAGGGCCGGTGCGAACCGGCCTTGCGGCCGGCGTGGCTCAGCTGGATCGCGGGCACCGCGCCCTGCGCGCGCATGAAATCGGCGATGCGCTTGATCGGCGCGATGTGCTCGTCCTTCCACAGGCCCAGGTCGCCCACGGTGCCCTTGCCGCGGCGCTCGACCTTGGTCGCTTCCAGGAACACCATGCCGGCCCCGCCCATGGCGTACTGCGCGAGGTGCCCGAAATGCCAGTCGTTGGCGGCGCCGTCGATCGCGCTGTACTGGTTCATGGGCGAGAGCATCACCCGGTTCCTGAACGTCACGCCCCGAAGCGTGAACGGAGTGAAAAGTGCGCTGGTCAAGGGTTCGTTCTCCGGTCGTCGTGACGCTGGTTGATCGTGTTCAGGCCCGGCCCGGGCTCGCGCCGAGGAATGCCGCATTGTCCTGGCCGATCGCGGGGGCCGGGGCGCTCGCCGCGCGCGTGCGAAGGGCGGGCACCACGGGCACGGGCAAGGCGGGCAGCACGTGCCCGGGAATGGTCGCCTTCCGTTCGAAGACCCCGCGCGCCTGGAAATGCAGGTCGCGCACGGCCTCCTCGAGCGACTTCACCACGGTGCAGCAGGTGTCGGCCGATTCCAGCACGCGCTCCCAGTGCGCGGCGTCGTGCGCGGCCACGCAGCGCGCCNATTCGTCACCCGAAAATACCACAGCCCCGAGCGAGTTCCCGACTTGAATCCCTACGAAAACGTCGCCGTCGCCGGCGTGGGCACCACCGACTTCGGCGCGCTCTACGCAATAGGCGAGCAGCCGCGCTCGGCCTACGACCTGGCGCTCGAGGCCTTCGCCGCCGCGCTCGCCGATTGCGGGCTGCGCAAGGACCAGGTCGATGGCCTGGTGTGCGTGCGCCTGCCCTCCTATGGCCAGGCCGCCGTCGAGGCAGGGCTGCCCGACGTGCGCCTCGCCTGGAGCCTGGAGGGCACCGGCCGCATGGCGGGCCTCGCCTTCCAGCAGGCCGCGGCCGCCATCGCCACGGGCCAGGCGCGCGCGGTGGCCATCCTCTACGGCAACAACGGCCGCTCGGTGGGCGAGAAGTACGGCGGCAAGTTCGACAACTCGGCCCCGGGCGCGTGGGACGCGATGGTCGGCATGACCTCGCCGGGCGCGTATGTCGCGATGATGCACCGCCGGCACAAGCACGCCTTCGGCACGAGCGACGAGGCCCTCGCCGCGCTCGCGATCAACAACCGGAGGAACGGCGCCCTCAACCCGCGCGCGGCGATGCGCCGGCCCATCACGCGCGAGGACTACTTCGCCTCGCCCTTCATGGCCGAGCCGCTGCGCAAGCTCGACTACTGCCTCATCAACGACGGCGGCGTGTGCCTCATCCTCACCGAGCTCGCCCTCGCGCGAAAGCTCGCCAAGGCGCCGGTGCGCATCCTCGCGAGCAGCAACGTGGCGAACCTGCGGCCGCACTACACCTCGACGGACTGGTTCTCGGCGAGCTGCCGGCGCGTGGCGGCGGAGCTGCATGCCCAGTCGGGCCTCGCGCCCGAGGACATCGACTGCCTGCAGGCCTACGACAACTTCACGCCGACCATCCTCTACACGCTCGAGGGCTTCGGCTTCTGCCCGCAGGGCGAGAGCGGCGCGTGGGTGCAGGGCGGGCGCATCGAGCTGGGCGGCGAGCTGCCCCTCAACACCGCCGGCGGGCACACCGCCGAGGGTTACATGCAGGGCTTCGCGCTGCAGGCCGAGGCCGTGCGCCAGGCCCGCGGCGAAGGCGGCGACCGGCAGGTGCGCGGCTGCCGCACCGTGCAGTACGCGTGCGTGTCCCCCCTCGTGAACAGCCACATCCTGCGAGCCGAACCATGAGCCTGCCCGCCACCCTGCCCACCATCACGCCCGCCAACCGCGGGTTCTGGGANAGACGATCGCGGGCACGGGCACCGGCCTGTTCGCCTCGAAGTCGAACCAGACGGTGACGAATTCGCCTTCCGTGAATCGTTCCAGGCCGTCGCGCCCGTTCACGATCTCGCCCTGCAGCGTGAAGCTGGTGTTGCCGACCTTGCCCGGGAAGAGCCGGACCTCGATCTCGCAGGGATAGACGACGGGCTTGAGGTAGGTGACGGTGTTCTTGAGCAGGATGGGCCCCTCGCCCTTGCCGTCCACGCGCACGCCGAGCGACTCCATCCACTCGATGCGCGCCTGCTCGAAGTAGCGAAGGTATTCCGCGTTGTTCACGTGGCCCAGGGCGTCCATGTCGCCCCAGCGCACCGGGAGCTTGAGGGAAAGGAGCGGACGGACGGGCGGGGTCATGGCCGAATTCTACCGTGAAGGGGACAGTCCCCTTCGGCTCCCTTCGGCTAGAGCGCTTCGGCGACGAGCTCGGCGATGTCCTTGGTGGGCAGGTCCTCGCGCCCGAGCTGCGCCACGCCGTCGCGCAGCATGATCGCGCAGAAGGGGCAGGCCGCCGCGATGGTCTTCGGCGCCTTCTCCACCGCCTGCTCGGCACGCAGCACGTTGATGCGCTTGCCGGTGTGCTCCTCCATCCACATCCGCCCGCCGCCCGCGCCGCAGCACATGGCCTTGTCGCGGTTCAGGGCGAACTCGAGCGGCGCCTCGGTGCACACGGCCGCCAGCACGCGCCGCGGCGCCTCGTACTCGCCGTTGTGGCGCGAGAGGTAGCACGGCTCGTGGTAGATGACGCCGGCGTGCAGCTTGCGGGGCGCGAGCCTGCCGTCGGCGATCAGGCGGTCGATGAGCTGCGTGTGGTGGATCACCTCGTACTTCCCGCCGAACTCGGGGTATTCGTTGGCGAGCGAGTTGTACGCGTGCGGATCGCAGGTGACGATCCTCGTGACGCCCAGTTCGCCGAGCGTGGCGACCAGCTGCTGCGCGAGCGACTGGAAGAGCATCTCGTTGCCCGCGCGCCGCACGCACTCGCCCGTGGAGCCCTCGCGCGCGCCCAGGATCGCAAAGCGCACGCCCGCCTTCTGCAGGACGGCGACGAATGCCTTCGCCGTCTTCTGCGCCCGCGCATCGAACGACTGCGCCGAGCCCACGTAGAAGAGCCAGTCGATCTGCTTCGCCTGCTCGGCCGATTCGAGCACGGGCACGCCGAGATCCTTCGCCCATGCCCCGCGCGTATCCGACGGCAGGCCCCAGGGGTTGGACTGGCTCTCGTAGGCGTCGAAGACGGCCTTGAGCTCCTGCGGGAAGGCGCCTTCCATCATCACCTGGTGCTGGCGCAGCTTGTAGAAGCGAGCGAGGTGCTCCAGGCCGATGGGGCAGGAGCGCTCGCAATAGCCGCAGGTGGTGCAGGCCCAGAGCGTCTCCTCGCCGATCACCTCGCCGACCAACGGCGGCAGCTCCGCCGGCGGCCTGGCGAGGATCGCCTCGCGCTGGTCCACCAGGTGGTGCTTGAGCGAATCGTTCACCCACTTGAGCGACAGGGGCTTGCCCGTGAGGAACGTGGGGCACGAGTCCTTGCAGCGGCCGCACTCGGTGCAGGTGAAGGCGTCGAACGCTTCCTTCCACGTGAGGTCCTGCGCGGTCTTCACGCCGACCTTCATGTCCTCGTCGCCCTCGCCCGACATGATCTTCTCGAGGTCGACGCCGGGCACCTTGTTGAGCGGCGCCTCGCGGCCGAAGAACACCGCCGGCAGCGCCGTCACGATGTGGAAATGCTCCCCGTAGGGAAGCAGCACGAGGAAGCAGAACACGGTGACCATCTGCGTCCAGTAGGACAGGTGCAGGCCCGCGGTGATCGCCGGGCCGCTCCAGCCCGCGAAGGCCGTGGCGAGCGCCGAGCCCACCGGCGCGAAGGCCCGCTCGTGCGCGATTTCGGGCAGGCCCGCCAGGCGCACGAAGCGGAAGCCGTCGAAAAGGAAATCCGTGACGACGATGGTGAAGATGAGCCCGAGCACCAGGAGCGCCTCGCGGTTGGGCTCGAAGCGCCGGGGCTTCTGCACCAGCCGCCGCCAGAGCGCGTAGAGCACCGCGGCGAGCACCGCCACCTCCACGAACTCCTTGAACGCCGCGTAGAACGCACCCACCGCGCCGGGGATGGTCACGTCCAGGTCGTAGCCCATCGCGATGAGGTGGAGCTTTCGCACCAGCAGCGACACGAAGCCCAGGAAGATGGCCGCGTGCATGATCCCGGGCTTCCACTCGCCCGCCACCATGCGCGACTGGCCGAAGCCCATGGCGAGCAGCCGGCCCACGCGATCGCCCACGCGGTCCCAGCGCACCTCCGGCTGCAGGGCCGCGACGATGGCGAGCTTGCGCCAGGCGAGCGCGGCAAAGCCCGCAAAGGCAAGTATCATTAAGACGGAAATCAGCCAGGGACCCATGCGTTGCCTTGTGCGGCGCCCACGAGAAGAAGAGCCGGGCCGGCCGATGCCGACCCCCACCCATTAGAAAGCCCCACCATCCCAAGTCGATGAGCAATATCAAACATTTCGCGTTTCGCGCTCCCGGAGGCCCGCTTGTCCACGCGTGAATCGATGGAGTACGACGTCGTCGTCGTGGGCGGCGTCCCGCGGGGCCTCGCCACGGCCATCCGCCTGAAGTAGCTCGCGGCCGAGAAGGGCCACGAGGTCACTCGTGGCAAGTGCGTTTGAGAAGGGATCGGAGATCGGCGCGCACATCCTCTCGGGCGCGGTGATCGATCCCAAGGCGCTCGCCGAGCTCTTCCCCGACCGGAAGGAACAGGGCGCGCCGCTGAACCAACCCGTGACCGAGGACCGCTTCCTGTTCCTCTCCGCGGGAGGCGCCACGGTGGGTGCCCGGATCAGCTCCTGCCCGCGCTGAACAATCACGGGAACTACATCATCAGCCTCGGCAATCTCTGCCGCTGGCTGGCGAAACAGGCCGAGGCGCTGGGCGTCGAGATCTATCCGGGCTTCGCCGCGGCGGAAGTGCTGTTCGACGAGAAGGGCGCCGTGCGGGGCGTCGCGACGGGCGACGTCGGCATCGGCAAGGACGGGGAGAAGTCCGCCCGCTACGCCGAGGGCATGGAACTGCACGCGAAGTACACCGTGTTCGCCGAGGGCTGCCGCGGCCACCTGGGCAAGCTGCTGCAGGAGCGCTTCAAGTTGCGCGAGGGGCGCGACCCGGCCGTCTATGGCCTTGGCATCAAGGAGCTGTGGGAACTCGCGCCCGGCAAGCACCAGCCGGGCCTGGTGATCCACGGCGCCGGCTGGCCCCTGGACAACGACACCTACGGCGGCTCCTGGATGTACCACCTGGAGAACAACCAGGTCTCCGTGGGGCTGGTGGTGGGCCTGGGCTACACCAACCCCTACCTCTCGCCCTTCGAGGAATTCCAGCGCTTCAAGACCCACCCGGCCATCCGCCCCTTCCTGGAGGGCGGTCGGCGCGTGGCCTACGGCGCGCGGGCGATCAACGCGGGCGGCCTGCAGGCCCTCCCCAAGCTCGTCTTCCCGGGTGGGGCGCTCGCGGGCGACGACGCGGGCTTCCTCAATGCCGCGCGCGTGAAGGGCTCCCATGCCGCCATCAAGAGCGGGATGCTGGTGGCCGAGGCCGCCTTCGAGGCGCTGGCCGCCGGGCGCTCGCACGACGAGCTCACGGCCTTCCCCGCCCTCTTCGAGCGAAGCTGGCTGCACGACGAACTGGTGCGCGCCCGCAACTTCAAGCCCTTCATGGCCAAGGGCCTCAAGACCGGCGCGCTGCTCGTGGGCATCGACCAGGTGGTGTTCGGGGGCAAGGCGCCCTGGACGCTGCACCACCCCGGGCCGGACAACGAGTCGCTCCAGGACAAGTCCAAATGCGAGCCGATCGCATATCCGAAGCCCGACGGCGTGCTCACCTTCGACCGGCTCTCCTCCGTGTTCGTCTCGAACGTGGCCCACGAGGAGGACCAGCCGGCCCACCTCACGCTCAAGGACGCGGCCGTACCCATTACCGTCAACCTGGCGCGGTACGATGCCCCCGAGACCCGCTACTGCCCGGCGGGCGTTTACGAGATCGTGACGGAGGGGCAGAATCCCCGCTTGCAGATCAACGCGCAGAATTGCGTGCACTGCAAGACCTGCGACATCAAGGACCCCACCCAGAACATCCACTGGGTGGTGCCCGAAGGCGGCGGAGGACCGAACTACCCCAACATGTAGGCGCGCAAGGCGAGCAGCATTCGAAGAACCCCACGCGAGGAGACCAGGGCCATGAAGAACGTCGCTGAACTGATGAAGGGAAAGCCGGCGAGGATGGTGACCGTGAAGCCCGAGGACACGGTGCTCGATGCGATCAAGGTCCTGGCGCGCGAGGACATCGGCGCCGCGGTGGTGATGTCCGGCGACCGGCTCGCGGGCATCTTCTCCGAGCGCGACTACACGCGGAAGGTGGTCCTCAAGGGCCGCTCGTCGGATTCCACGCGCGTGGAGGAGATCATGACCGCCAACGTGGTGTGCGTGAGCCCCCGGGCCAAGACGCGCGACTGCATGGCGCTCATGACCGAGAAGAACATCCGCCACCTGCCCGTGGTCGAAGAGGGCCGCGTGGTCGCGATGATCTCCATCCGCGACATCGTGAGCGACATCATCGCGGACCAGGATTTCACCATCGAGCAGCTCGAGCATTACATCAGCGGGCAGTAGCGCGAGCATACCCATCACGAACGGCGTTCGAGCGGACCTGCCCGGCCGCTCGGCACCAGCACGCAACCGAAAGGAAACACCCCGCATGTCCGGACACGGCGCACACGTACACGGCCCCCACGACCACGAGCTGGAGCACGAGGCCCAGAAGGGCGGCCTCGGCCAGCAGATCGCGATCTTCACGGCCATCCTCGCCACCGTCGGCGCCATCGTGAGCTTCCTCGGCGGCCACACGCAGAACGAGGCCCTGTACTACAAGAACGAAGCCGTGCTCAAGAAGACGCAGGCCTCGAACCAGTGGAACTACTACCAGGCCAAGAGCATGAAGCAGAACCTCGCGGAATTCGCCGCGGGGCTCGCGACGGACCCGGCCAAGGTGGAGCTCTACAAGTCCGAGGCCAAGCGCTATTCCGAGGAGAAGAAGGGCATCCAGGCCGAGGCCGAGAAGCTCGAGAAGGAATCGGCCGCCTTCAACGAGCGCGCCGAGCACGCCCTGCACCCGCACGAGAAGCTCGCGATGTCGATGACGCTCCTGCAGATCGCCATCGCCCTCGCCTCCATCACCGTGCTCACCAAGAAGACGTGGCTGCTCTGGGGCGCCGGCGGCGCCGCGCTCGCCGGGGTGGCGATCGGCATCGTCGCCTGGTTCTAGCATCGCCTCCATGCTCGAGGTCCGGGGCCTCGCCAAGCGCTGGCCCGGTGGCGCCCCGCTCTTCGAAGGCATCGACCTCACCGTAGCCCCCGGCGAGCTGGTCGCGATCCTCGGCGAATCCGGCGCGGGCAAGTCCACGTTCCTCAACATCGTCGCGGGCCTGGACAAGGCCGAGTCGGGATTGGTGCGCGTGGGCGGCGTGGAGGTCACCTCGCTCGACGAGGACGGCCGCGCCCTCTGGCGGCGGCGGCACGTGGGCTTCGTGTTCCAGGCGTTCCACCTGCTTCCGTACCTGTCGGTGGAGGAGAACGTCGCCCTGCCCCTGCTGCTCAACAAGGTGGCCTCCGGCGAGCGCATCGGCCGGGCGCGCGAGATGCTCGCGGCCGTGGGCCTCGCGGGCAAGGGCGAGCGCAAGCCCGGCACGCTCTCCGGCGGCGAGATGCAGCGCGTGGCCGTGGCACGGGCCGTGGTCCACCGCCCCTCGCTCGTCCTCGCCGACGAGCCCACCGGCAACCTCGACGAATCCAACGCGGGCCAGGCCATGCTGGCCCTTCGCGAGGCGGTGAAGCGCGAGGGCGCCGCGGGCCTGCTCGTCACGCACTCGGCGGTGGCCGCCGCGGGAGCCGACCGGATCCTGAGGCTCACGGGCCGGCGAATCGGCCCCGCATGAACCTCGCCCTCGGCGCCACGCTCCTGCGCGGCTCGCTCGCGGGCAACCGGTGGCGCTCGCTGCTCGCCATCTCCTGCATCGCGCTTGGCGTCGCGCTCGCCGGCGCCGTGCACACTCTCCACGCCTCCGCCCTGGACGAGATCGACAAGGCCGCGCGATTGCTGGCCGGTGCGGCGGACCTGCAGGCCAAGGGACCGCGCAACGGCTTCGACGACGCGAGCTTCGCCGCCGTGGCGCGGCACCCCGCGGTGCTCGCCGCCTCGCCCGTGGGCAAGGAAGATACCGTGCGCGTGATCGGCATCGATCCCTTCCGCGCCGCGCGACTGCAGCCGGGCTTCCTCGCGCAGGGGGCGGCTTCGCGCGACGAAGGCACGCCCGCCGTGTTCGACATCCGGGCCGCCTACCTCACGCCCGCCGCGCTCGCCCTGCTCAAGGTGCGCGAGGGCGATGCGTTCTCGCTCAACGGGCCACGCGGGCCCGTGCCCCTTCGCGTGGCGGGCACCCTCCCCGCGCTCGATGCCGGCGGCCCGCTCGTCGTGCTCGACATCGCCGCGGCGCAGCTTTCCTTCGACCGGCTGGGCGTGCTGCACCGGATCGACCTGCGCCTGAAGCCCGAGGCCAGGACGAGCGAAGCCATCAAGGCGATCGAGGCGCTGCTGCCCGCGGGCGTGGCGCTGCTCAAGCCCGACGATTCGGTGAACCGCACCGCCGGGCTCACGCAGGCCTATCGCGTGAACCTCACGGCGCTCGCGCTCATGGCGCTCTTCACGGGCGGCTTCCTCGTCTTCTCCACGCTCGCCCTCCAGGCCGCAAGGCGGCGGCAGGAGTTCGCGCTGCTTCGCGCGCTGGGGCTCACGGCGGGCGGCGTGCGGGCGTTCCTCGCGACCGAGGGCGCGCTGCTGGGCGTGGCGGGCGCGATGCTGGGCACGCTGCTCGGCTTGGCCGGAAGCCGCGCGATGCTCCAGCAGTTCGGCTACGACCTCGGGGGCGGGTTCTTCTCCGGGACGGGCAACACCTTCTCGCCCGATGCGCTGGCCCTCTCGGTCATCGCGCTGCTGGGCGTGGCCACGGCGGCAGCAGCCGCGCTCGCCGTGACGCAGCAACTCGCGAGGCTCGACGTGGCGCAGGCGCTCAAGGACCGCCACCTCGACCTGCCCGCGCCGCCGGGCGGGTGGGCCTGGCCGCTCGCCCTCGTCACCCTCGCCCTGCTCGCCGTGCTCGTGCCGCCGGCGGGGGAGATTCCGGTGGGCGGTTACCTGTCCATTCTTCTCGCGCTCGGCGCGGCCGTCTTCGCCGTCGTGCCCGCCACGCGCGCGATCCTCGAGCGCATCCCGGCCACCGATTCGCCGCTTCGGGCCCTCGCGCGCGCCCAGGTGCGGAGCCTGCCGGGCCACCTCTCGGCGATGGTGTCGGGCATCGTCGTGAGCGTCGCGCTCACCTCGGCCATGGCGATCATGGTGTTCTCCTTCCGCGTGTCGCTCGACGGCTGGCTCTCGGGCATCCTCGGCGCCGACCTCTTCGCGCGCGCCTCGCCACGCGGGGATGCCGTGGTGTTCGGCCAGGACGTGCAGGAGAAGCTCGCGAGGCTGCCCGGCGTGGAGCACATCGAGCCCATCCGCTACGACCGCCTCACGATGGAGGGCCAGGTCGCCCCGCTCACCGTGATGGCCCGCCCCGTGAACGAGCGCGTGCTGAAGGGCTTCTCGGCCGAGCCGGCCACGCTGCCCGCGCCCGGGAGCCCCCTCACCGGCTGGGTCTCGGAGGCGGGCGTGGACCTGCTCGGCTGGAAGGCGGGCATGGAGGTGACGGTGCCGCTCGCGGGCAAGCCCGTGAAGGTGCGCATCGCCGGCGTCTTCCGCGACTACGGCCGCACCTGGGGCTCGCTGCTCATCGACCTGCCGGACTACCGGCGCCTCACGGGCGACACGCGCGCCAACGACGTCGCGATCTTCCTCGCGCCGGGCGTGGACGCCGAGGCCGCGATGAAAGCCGTGGGCCGCGAGCTGGAGGTCGTGCCGGGGTCGGAGGTGAACAACGCGGCTTTCATCCACAAGCGCGCGCTCGCGATCTTCGACCGGACCTTTGCCGCGACCTACGCGCTGGAGGCGGCGGCGATCCTCATCGCGCTCGCGGGCGTCACCTCGAGCTTCGCGGCGCTCGCCTGGTCGCGGCGGCGCGAGTTCGGCGTGCTGCGGCACCTGGGGCTTGCTCGGCGCGAGGTGCTCACGCTGCTCGCCCTCGAGGGCGGCGCGGCCGGGATCATCGGCGCGGTGCTCGGCCTCGCCTCCGGCGCTGCCGTGAGCGTGGTGCTGGTGCGCGTGGTGAACCGCCAGTCCTTCCACTGGGGCATGGCGATCCACTGGCCGGTGCTCGCGCTCGCGCTCCTCGCCACGTGCGTGGTGGCGCTATGCGCCCTGGGCGCGGCTGGCGCGGGGCGGGCGGCGGTGGCGCGGGAGGCGGTGGAGGCGGTGAAAGA
>JBGAOO010000097.1:0-11693 GCA_044221765.1 Usitatibacteraceae bacterium
AGTCCTCTCAGTCGCCGACTTCAACGGTGATGGAAAGGCCGACCTCCTTTGGCGCAATTCCACAAACGGAAGTCACGCGATCTGGCTCATGAATGGCGCGAGCATTGTCTCCGGCGGCACCATTCTGGGCGCCGGCGACTGGATAGCCGCGCACACAGCCGACTTCGACGGTGATGGAAGGGCGGACATTCTTTGGCGCAATGTCACAGATGGTCGATATGCCATATGGCTGATGAACGGTACTTCCATCGTTGCCGGCAACTCCATTCTCGGTCCCGGGAACTGGGTTGCCGTGCACACGGCTGACTTCAATGGAGATGGCAAGGCGGATATCCTCTGGAGAAACGCGACCGATGGAACCGTCGCGATCTGGTTCATGAATGGAACTGCCGTTTCCGGCGGTGGTTCACTGTTGGGCGCCACGACATGGGTGCCCACCCATGTCGGCGACCTTGATGGCAACGGAAAGTCGGACATACTTTGGCGAAACAGCGTGGATGGCACGGTGGCCGCTTGGCTGATGGACGGTCTAAACCACTTGGGTGGAGCATCGCTGCTTGGTGCGAACAGTGGATGGACGATTCAGAAGCTCCTAGACTTCAATGGTGACGGCAAGGCCGATCTCGCTTGGCGGCATTCCAGCGGCAGCATCGTCATCTGGACGATGAATGGATTGACGCATACGGGAAGTCTTACGGTGACTGGTTCAGGCACCAACCAGGTCGTGCCGTAGTCGAATCAGCCGTCAACAGCGTGGACAGCTAGTCGCAGCGCCCCTCGTCCAGGCAGGCCGAGGGCGCCCGGGGCAGCTGGAACACGTCGGTGACGATGTTCAGGTCGCGCGCGCCGGTGGCGACATTGGGCTCGAGCACGCCGCCCTCGTGCCACTCGTTCCAGGCGTACAGGTACACGATGCGCGCGGCGGCGCTGCCGGTCCTCGCGTACTCCGCGTCGACGAAGCGCTTCGTGGCCGCGAGGTTCTGCCTGAACAGCGCGTCGGTCTTGCCGACCAGGTAGCGGATCTCGGCGCGATCGGCGACGAGGATGTCCTGGCGCGGGCGCTCGTCGAAGTTCTGCAGCATGCACGGGCTCACGGGCTTGCCCGCGTTCGCGAGCGGCTTGAACACGCCGGGATCGAACGCCGGGTATGGCGTGCCGCCCTTCATCGGAAAGGGCGGCACCAGGCAGGTGACGCCGCCGGCCTCGCGCGAGGCGTCCCACCCCGGCGCGCCGGCCTGCACCTGGACGAAGGGCTCGACCCCCAGCTTCGCCTTCGTCGCCAGCTTGAGCTGCGCGAGGAACCGGTCGAGCCGCGACACGAAGCAGGCCGCCTGCGCGCACTTCGCCCCCGCGCCGTCGCGCACGTTGCGGTGGTCGCCGACCACGAACACCGGGCGGCCGTCGGGCAGGCGCAAGTAGTCCGCGCGCGCGAAGTACCCGACGAGCGCGTCGACCACCGCGGGCGCGTTCGACTCGTCGAGCGCCATGTCGTCGTCCCAGGGGTGGGCATACAGCGCGAGGTTGAAGCGCATCCGCCGCGGCACGTTCGCCTCGAGGAAGGAGGCGAGCGCCTCGGGCAGCAGCTCGCCGCCCTTCTGCCGGCTCCAGTACCAGTAGAAGCTGAAGAACGCGAGGCCGGCATCCGAGGCCTGCCGGATGTGCCGGCGCAGCGTGTCCACGCGCGCCTGGTCGTAGTAGCCGATCGCCGGCTTGAGCCCGGGCCACTCGCCCGCCCAGTCGCGCGGGTCCTTGCGGATGCCCGGTTCCCGCCCGTAGAAATCCGAGACGCCGCCCCACCAGTCGTCCTTGCGTCCGTGGACGCGCGCGACGCCCTGGGCGATGTTGCGCGCGCTGCGGCTGTAGGACCCGAAGTAGAAGGCGCCGACCTGGTAGGGCGACTCGCGCGCGGCCGTGTACAGCGCGAGCTTCCCGCCGGCCTCGCGGTAGCGGGACACCGCGACGAGGGCGGCCCGGTCCGGTTCCGGCAGGCTCGCCTGCGGATCGACCGCATGGAAGGCCGGCGTCCGGCCGGCCGACTTTTCCGTGGCGGGACCGGCCGCGTAGGCCAGGACGCCCGTGGCGGCCTCGGTCTCGCCGTACACCGCGATCGGCCCCTCGCGCGGCGCATGGAAGGCGATGCCCTCGCGGACGAAGCCCTCGCGCTCGAGGCGGGCGATCTGCGCTTCCGAGGCCGCGAGGGCATACCCCCGGGACGGATGGCGCAGGCGCAGGACGGGCTGCGTGGGCTGCGACCGGGCGGGCGAGGCGAACGCGTGGAAGGCCGTGCCCTCGTAGGTCCATGCGGCCGGCAGGCCGGCGGGATTGAAGCGCCCGAGGCCCTCCGGCAGCCCGGCCTCCGCCAGGCCGCCGGCGAGCACGAGGGCCGCCAGCCAGACGGCCCTCATCTCAGTTCCCCAGCTTCTTCCACCAGGGGAGCGCGCGGTAGGCCTGCGCCTCGAGCCGCAGCTGCTCCAGTCGCGCCACCTCGGCCTCCAGGCGCGCGCGCAGCGCCGCCGCCTCGGCGCGTTCGCGGGCGTTCAGGTCCATCAGCCTCGCGATGTCGTCGCGCAGGATCGCGCTCAGCTCCTCGGCCTTCCCGGCGCGCTCCTTCTGCGACCCGACGAGCCTCACCAGGTCGCGTTCCTTGCGCAGGCGCGACTGGCGCTCGTGCATCCGCGATTCGGCCTCCACGATCCGCGCCTGCGCGAGCGCCTTCGCGTGGTTCTCGGCGCGCTGGGCGCGTTCCTCCACCGAGCCGAGGTAGTTCTTCGCCAGCTGCTGGGTCTTCATCCAGCCCTCGCGCAGGGCGGCCTGCTCGGCCTGCAGCTTGCGGGCGGCATCCTCGAGCGAGGCGCCGTACTGCTCGGCGCGCCGCGCGCGCTCCTCGAGGGAGGTCCGGTAGGTCTCGGCCTCCTGCTGCGCCCGGGACCAGCCTTCGCGAAGGGCCACCAACTCCGCCTCGTGCTGCCGCGCCGCGGCCAGCAGGTCGAGGGCATGCCGTTCGGCGCGCCCGGCGCGGTCCTCGAGGGCCTTCACCTGGCCCTCGGCATCGGCCTGGAGCCTCGCGAGCGCCTCGCTCAGGGCGGCGGCATTGGCCTCCGCGCGCTCCGCCCTCGCGAGCAGCGCCTCGGCATGGCGGGCGCCCTCGCCCTCGCGCTCGTGCAGGGTCTTTTCCAGCGCGGCGGCGTTCGCCTCCGCGCGCTCCGCCCTCGCCAGCAGGGCCGCGGCGTGGCGGGCGCCCTCGCCCTCGCGCGCCTGGCAGGCGGATCGCTCGCGCGCCGCCGCCTCCCGGACGCGCTTGAGCTCGTCCAGGATCGACTGGCAATAGACCTCGGAGCGCTCGGCGCGCTGCTGCATGGCCGCGAGCTGCACCAGCGCGTTCTCCGGGCCCGCGGGCACGATGGACATCGAGAAGAGCGGCGGCGCGGGAGCGTCCTCCGGCGCGGGCGCGGGCGGGATTCCCTCCCCGGGCGGCACCGCGGGAAACGCGACCCAATCGACCAGCCCGATGATCTCGGCATGCGCGGGGCTCGCGTCCACCGCGGGATCGATCCCGACCGGCAGCGCCGCGAACGCCTCGATCCTCGCGAGCATGGGCGCATCGAGCGCCTGCAGGTCCGCCAGGGTGTCGTGCCCGGCCACCCACTCGTCGATCCACGCCAGCTCGGGCGCGTAGAAGCCCGGCGGCGCGTGGAAGCGCAGCGCCCGCGCGCGCGCGCGGTCCGTGCCCGCCGCGTGCAGCGCGCCGTACACGCCGTTCTCGTACGACACCGGCTTCTCGACCTGGAGGTCGTGCAGCAACCAGGTGAGCATGGCCAGGTGGTCGTTCATCTCCTGCGCGCCCGCCTCGGCGAAGTCGATCAGGCCGATGCGCCCGTCGCGCACGAGCACGTTGTGGGCGGACAGGTCGTTCCAGTAGAGGCCGCGGCCGAGCATCTCGCGCAGCGCGAGCAGCAGCTGGCAGGCGAGGCTCGCCTTGTCGCGGGCGCCGGCGAAGACGCGCGGCACGCCCAGGCTGTAGAGGTTGTTCAGGAAATGCCCGGGCTTGCGCTCGAGCAGGATCCAGCGCGTGCCGTGCGTCTGCCCGGCCTCGTGCAGGACGGGCACGAAGGGCAGCCCCGCGAGCGCCTCGTAGGCGGCGCGCTCGTGGCGCCACTTCGCCTCGTTGTCGCCGAACTCGCCCGGGAAGCACTTGAGCGCGAGCGCGCCGGAGAAGTAGAGGCGGCTGCAGGCGCTCTCCAGCGGGGCGCAGTAGAGCGCCTGCTCCACCGGCAGGCGCCGCTCGCCGACGGCGAGGACATCCCGGCGCAGCAGGTAGATCGGGCGGTCGTTCTTCTCCGAGGTGCCCAGGAAAGTGACGTGCACCCCGCCCAGGCCCGCGAGCAGGAGCGCGGGATCGTCCGGCATGTACGAGTAGTCGCGCCGCGAGGAGAGCTCGATGATCGTGAAGTCGAAGCACGAGACGATGTCGGCGAGGACGGCCTGCGCCGCCTCCAGGCCCCGGCTCGCCACCAGGTAGTGGATCACGCTGAACAGGAGGCAGACGTCGTGGCTGCCGGCGAGCGTGCGGTACTGCTCGAAGAAGTCGACCCGCCGGAAGGTGGCCCGCGAGCCCAGCACCGAGCCGAGCTCCTCGCAGTACTCGTGCAGCACCTCGTCGTATTCCAGGCCCGTGGCGCGCGAGAAGACGTGCGCCATGTGGAAGGTCACGTAGCCCATGTTGCAGCCGACGTCGAGCACGCTCATCTTGTCGAGCGGCAGGCCCTCGAGGGACCGCTCCACCAGGCGGCAGCGCGAGAGGCAGTCGCGCTGGACCGGGCCGCCGTGGTCGACCGCGATGCCGTACACCGGCTGGTAGAGCTCGCGCTGCGGGTGCCGGGCCGCGAGGGCGTCGATCAACTGGCGAAGGCGCGAGGTGTCCACGGCCTTCGCGCCCTCGATCACGCCGGGGTTCTTGGCGCGGAATTCCGCCGAGGACAGGAAGCGGCCCACGACCCAGTCGAGCGTCTCGGGCCGGGCCAGCCACTCGTCCACCTCCGCGGCCGACGCCGGCGAGCGGTCGAGCAGCAGGCGATACAGCGACTCCACGTCCTCCCGACTAGCCGTGACCGAGCGCAGCCCCATCCGCGCTCACCCCCGAGCCTTGGTGAAGACGAAGTGGCAGCCGAGGTGGTTGTCGTCGTTCGTCGGCAGGCACAGCATCGGCTGTCCCGACACCCGGGAGAGCTGCGCCATGACCTGGTTCAGGTCGTAGTCGTACATGTTGATCGTCCCCTCCGGCGGGTTCCACCCGGCGTCGACGATGTCCACGATCGTGTTCCCGTCGCGGCGGTAGTAGAGCGCCCGGGGCTGCTCGTGCACCATGAACGCTCGGGCCTTCGCGTAGGTCACCTGGATGGAGGCGATCCCGCCCACCTCCAGCCGCGCGAGCATCTCGTCGATGATCCGGTAGCCGCGATCGGGCGGGATGTGCTGCAGCACGATGTAGGTGTTCACGAAGTCGAACGTGCCCTTCACGCGGCTGAGCTTGTCGTCGCTCTCGACCAGGTCGAGGTTCGCGACGCCGGCCTGCTTCGCCAGCTGCGCGCAGAGCCTGAGCATCCCCTTGGCGACATCCACGCCCACCGCCGCGCCGGCGTGGCGCGCGAGCGGGATCGCGAGGCGCCCCACGCCGCACCCGACGTCGAGCACGCGCTGCGGGCGGAACTCGGGGTTCAGGTAGGCGCGCACGAAGCCCAGCAGGTCCTCGACGAACTTCTCGCCCGAGGCCATGAACTGCCGGTGGCGCTCCGGGTCCATGGCGCCCAGGCGATAGTCCTCCTGGCTGAGCACGCCCCAGTACGGGTCGTCCTCGGCGATGCGCTGCCAGTCCTTGTCGGTGTTGCGGGTCTCGCGCGTCATGGCCGCTCCCTCGGGCCGAGCAGGTCGTCCATCAGGCCGCGCGCCAGGGCGCCCAGGCGGCCCGGGTCGAGCGCCTCGCGCACCGAGCGGCTCGCGGCCTCGCCGAGAGCGCGCCGCCTTTCCGCCTCGAGCAGCGAGCGCATCAGCCCGGCGGCCGCCTCGAGGTCCGGCTCGCCCCAGCACGTGCCGGCCGGATAGGGCCCGTACGGCCGGTGCGTCTGCACGATGGCGGTGGGCACGAGGAGGCTGTTCCCGGCGGTCATGAACTCGAGGTTACCGGAATATCCGCTCGCGACCACCGGCAGGCCGAGCGCCATCGCCTCGGCGCAGGTGAGGCCGAAGCCCTCGGCGCGATGCAGGCTGGCATAGGCGTCGAGGGACTTGAGGAAGGCGAAGGTCTCCTCGCGCCCGAGCGTCGCCTCGAGCCAGAGCACGCGGTCGGAATCCGACGAGGCGCGGATCAGCTCGTAGTCGTAGGCGCCCTGGGTCATGCCGTTCGCCTTGAGGACCAGGTAGCAGTCGTCGTCGTCGCGGAAGGCGCGCCCGAAGGCCTTCACGAGCCCGGCGACGTTCTTGCGCTCGATCGAGCTCAGCGGGTCGAAGATGAAGCCGAAGAGGACGGCCTTCTCGGGCAGGCCGAAGAGCCGCCGGTCCGGCCGCGCGCGCGCGATCGCCTCGAAGTCGAGCGTGTGCGGCAGCACGCGCACGGGCAAGGGAACGGTCTTCGCGATGGCCTCGGCCGAATACCGCGAGGGGGTCCAGATCTCGTCGAAGCGCCGGGCCGCCGGCCGGAAGCGAAGCGGCAGCTCCTGCGTCTCCCACACCCAGTAGCCGACGTTGCGGCCGGCCCAGTAGGACTTCGGCAGGAAGCACTCGGCGGCCCCGGCCGAATCGGCGTTGGCGACCGTGATCGACACGTCGGCCGCGCTCATCGGCCAGCCGAAGAGCTCGGGCTCGACGGGCCGCTCGCCGGGGCTTCCCCGGCCGTTGGGCAGGCGCATCTCGCGGTGGACCACGCCGGCGTGCCCGAGCGTGGCGCGCAGGCTGCGCGCCGACTCGCCCATGCCCGTCTCGGCCTCGAGGTAGCCGGCGAAGTTCACGCGCCGCCGGCCGTCCCGGCGTTCCTCGATCCCGGCCTGCACGCGCTTCACGAAGGCGTTGTTGCGCGCCGGCGCGAGGCCGCGCACCGAGTACCGCTCGTAGGCGGGCAGCTGCGCATCCTCTTCCTGCGCCCGCGAGAGGTACTGGTCGACCGGCTCGATCGTCGACTCGTCGCAGAGGAAATCCAGGATCTTCGCGGTGTCGATCACGCTCCCGATCTCGTAGCGGCGCTCGTCGATCGCGTAGATGCCGGGCGTGGTCTTCGGCGGCACGCCCCGGTGCCCGTACAGGTAGCGCATCTTCTCGATGCGCTCGTGCTCGCCGCGCGCGAACGCCTCGAACAGCGAGATCTGGGCGAGGTCCAGGCCGAGCGCGTAGCGCTGCTCGCGCAGCCAGCCGGCGAAGGCGGCCACCGGCCCCTCGCCGACGAGATGGGGGAAGGCGGCCTGGAGGTCGCCGCGCATGAAGTAGACGTTCAGGATGCGCCCGATGCCGGTCCAGGCCCCGCGCAGCGCCTTGGCGTGCGCCGGCAGGAGCGGCAGCTGCCTCACCCCGTGCACCTCGACCCAGGCCACGAAGGCGTCGTACTGCGCCTTGTCCCGCCACATCGCCGGGAAGCGGTCGAACACGTCCTGCCGCTGCGCCTTGCGCAGCTGCGCGAAGGCATCGGCGACCGGATCGACCAGCTCGTCCGGGTCCTCGAACGCGAGCAGGCCCTCGAGCCGGTATTCCCGGCAGCCGCTCTCGCGCAGCCAGGCGCGGAAGGCGGCATCGCCGTGGTCGTCCCGGGCGTGGGGGCACGCGGCGAGCACGTCCCCGCGAAGGCCGAGCAGCGCCTCGAAGAGCGGGACGCACCGGGGCTTGTTCGGCAGCACCGCCCGCGACATGAGGAAGCGGCAGAAAGCGTCGGGCTCCTCGATCGGGCAGGGCGTGGGCACGCCGCTGCGAGAGGCCCACTGCATCACGCAGCGCACCAGGTCGATCGGCATGCGCACGCCGTTCGCCAGCGTGTCGAAGGCGTAGGGCCAGGCGCTCGATTCCTCGTAGCCGTTCGCGAGCAGCGCCTCGCGGTAGTGGTCGGTGAGCGCCTTGAGCGCGGGCAGGTGCTCGAGACGGTGGCGGTTCTGGTGCTTCGACAGCTCGCGCGGCGCGAACGGCAGGTACCCCGAGAAGTGGAAGAAGACG
Source organism: Usitatibacteraceae bacterium (assembly GCA_044221765.1). Lineage (GTDB taxonomy): Bacteria > Pseudomonadota > Gammaproteobacteria > Burkholderiales > Usitatibacteraceae > FEB-7. Next base: position 8,188 of record JBGAOO010000097.1, read on the forward strand.
AGCGGCTCGCCGTCCGCGAGCCAGCCCTCGCCCTCGCGCACGAGCGGGCGCTCGTGCAGGTTCCAGTAGGCCGCGTTGTACCCGGCGCCGTACACGATGGCGTGGTCCGGGAACATGCCCGGCACCAGGTCGATCCACTTCTGGTCGACGAAGAGGCCCTTCGGGATGTCCACCACGCAGTCGCGGTAGAGCTTGGTCATCCACCAGTCGACCATGAGGCGCGTGGTCTCGGTGTTGCGCAGCGCGATGAAGCCCAGGTTGTACGTGCCGCTCTGCAGGATGGTCACGTCCGCCGGCAGCGCGTCGTCGTAGTACGGCCGGCGCATGTGCGGGATGAGCACGATGGAGGCGCGCTCGAGCGCCTCGTAGACGGCCGTGAGCGGGCGGAAGACCAGGATGTCCGGGTCCAGGAACACCAGCGTCTCGTAGCCGCGTCGGGCGAACAGGTCGGCGATCGTGAAGGGCTTCACGGCCGTGTTCAGCTCCATGATCGAGTAGCGGTAGATGAAGCGGCCGACGTCGGGGAGCGCGATCTCGCCCATCTCGATCACCTCGGCGCCGCAGGGCAGCCGCGCCGGGACGTAGCCGTCGGCCCGGTCGACCAGGACGATCAGGAAGTCGTTGTCCGGGTGGTGCTGGAGGTAGGTCTGCGCGAGGGCCTGCGCATACGCGAAGTAGTTCTTCGAGACGAACGTGAATGCCGCGTGCTTACGCATCTTTCCTCTTCAAGGCGCCGTGCGCCGACAGGGTACGCAATCGGCGGGCGGCCGCGCCAGCCCCCGGGCTCGCCGCCAGGGATCACCTGGCGGCACTGGTGTCCTCGCCGCCGCCTCGCGCGGGCGGGCTCGCGGCAGGCGCGCGGGCGCCGGCGGGCGCGGCCTCGTGCATCGAGACCATCTCCTCCACCACGGCCAGCCGGTTCTCCAGGCGACGCTGCCGGCGCTCGCGCTCGCCGTCGCCTTCCAGGCCGTGCCAGTGCCGGTAGAACCAGCCCAGCACGGGGATCCTCCCCCGGCGATAGCGGCGCACGCGCGCGCTCAACGCCTCTCGCGCCTCGCGCACTGCCTTCGCGCCGGGCGAATGCCAGGCTTCCCGCAGCCACTGCAGGCGCCCGCCGGCATCCTCCACGCGGGGCGGGGCCCGCGGGTGCACCGGTCCGGTTTCCGAGCCGGCGAGGACGCGACAAGCCTCCTTCGCGAAGGCCTCCCCGGGAAGCGCGAGCAGGGCCGGCAACTCGGGCACGGCGCATCCTTGCGCGGGCGCCTCGCGCGCCGCGGGCACCGGCGCCGACGCGTCCTCCAGGCACTCGCGCCACCGGGACAGCGCGCGCCCGAGGGCCACCGCCTCGGGGCTCGCGCCGATCTCGTCCAGCAGGCTTTCCTTCGGCTCGCCCTCGCGAAGGCGCCGCACGTAGAGGTCGAGGCCCTCCTCGTCCGGCTCGCGGCACAGGAGCACGCCATAGGCGGCCTGCACGAACGCGCGGTCCTGGAGCGCGAGGACATCCTGCGCCGAGGACCACGCGCAAGCCTCGCCCTCGAGCGCCTGCAGGCCCGGGAACGAGGCGCCGAACGCGCGTCCCTCGGGCGAGGCGCGCAATTGCGCCAGCAGGCGTCGCTTCGATTCGCCGCCGCGCACGCGCTCGAGGTGATGGCCGAGGCCTTCCGGGTCGGGCTCGCGGCCCAGCAGCGACAGGTAGGCGCAGCGGACGAAGGCCTCGTCCTCGCGCGATAGCAGGTCCGCGAGGGACCGCGCGCGCGACCCTCCGGCGGCGGCCTCAGTCATTCGCGCGGGTCCCCATGCCCGTCAAAGCGCGGCCGCCAGCGCTTCCACCGTGGCGCGCACCTGCGCCTCGGTATGCAGGCAGCTCACGAAGAAGCGCAGCCTGGCCGCCCGCTCCTCCACCGCCGGGTAGACGATCGGCTGCACGTTGATGCCCTGCCCGAAGAGCGCGTTGGAGACCTTCGCCGCCTTGAGCGAGCTACGCGTCATGACCGGCACGACCGCGTGCCCCTGCGAAAGTCCCGTGTCGATGCCGTGCGCCCTGGCCAGCTCGGAGAACTGCGCGGCCCGCTCGCGCAGCCGGGCCACGCGCTCGGGCTCGGCCTGCAGGATCCTCAGCGCCTCGAGCGAGGCGGCGGCGAGCGGCGGCGACATGCCCACGCTGTAGACGAAGCCGGGCGCGGCGTACTTCAGGTGTTCCACGAGCGCGCGCTCGCCCGCGATGAACCCGCCGCAGCCGGCGAGCGTCTTGCTGAGCGTGCCCATCCAGATGTCGACCGCCGTGCCGGGCAGGCCGTGGACCTCGCGCACGCCGCCGCCCGTGGCGCCCAGCACGCCGAGCGCATGGGCCTCGTCCACCATGAGGAAGGCCTTGTGCCGGCGCTTCACCTCGACGAAGCGCGGCAGGTCCGGCACATCGCCGTCCATGCTGTAGAGCCCCTCGATCACGACGAGCACGCGCTCGAACTGCCCGCGGATCTCGCCCAGCAGCGCATCGAGCGCGCCGGCGTCGTTGTGCGGGAAGGAGCGCCGCGCGGCGCCCGCGAGCCGGGCGCCCTCGACCACGCTGTTGTGGATCAGCGCGTCGTGGATCACCAGGTCCTTCGGCCCGAAGAGGTAGCCGATGGTGGTCACGTTGGTGGCGTGCCCGCTCACGAAGGTGACGCAGTCCTCCACGCCGTAGAACGAGGCGAGCGCCTGCTCGAGCTCGCGCTGCACCGGCCGCTCGCCGGCCACCAGGCGGCTCGCGGACACGGAGGTGCCGTAGCGCTCCACGGCGTCCTTGGCAGCCCGGTTCACCTTGGGATGCCCCGACAGGCCCAGGTAGTTGTAGCTGGCGAAGTTGATGAACGGCCGGCCGTCGATGTGCGTGATGGCGCCGGCGGCGCCCTCGTGCACCCGGAAGAAGGGGTTGTCCATCCCGAGCCGGCGCGCGGCCGCCTGCGGCACGAGCAGCTTCTCGTAGCCGGGCAGGCGATCGAAGCGGCAGAACGCCTCCGGCACCTCGCTCGCGCCGCCTCGCGAGCGCGCGAGGGCCGCTTCCTCGGGCGCGCGGTCGGGATCGGCCTTGCGGCGCAGGAAGCGCTGGATCAGCTCGTCGCGCGCGGGACCGGAAAGGCCGAACCGGGACTTGCTCATGGGCGCGGCCGGCTCATCCGTGGCTGCGCCGCTTGATCTGCTCGACCGTCTCGGCCAGCTCGTCCGCCGTGAAGCCGGCGCCGTGCTGGGCGTCCATGCGGTTCACGAGCGAGGCGAGCGTGTCGGCCTCCTCCGGCGCCGCGGGCGCGCCCAGGAGCATGTCGGCCAGGCGCGCGCTCACGCGCTCGATGCTCGGCCCCTCCCCGAGCACCATGGCCGGCAGGCGCACCTCGAATCGCTTCTCGATGCCCATCGCCAGTTCCACCGCCATCAGCGAATCCATGCCGAGATCATAAAGCGATCGGGTGGGGTCGAGGCGTTCCTGGCCGATGGAGAGGATCTGCGCCACCTCCGCCGTCACCAGCGCC